>NZ_AP027081.1:945000-1260000 GCF_030295425.1 Mesoterricola sediminis
CAGGTCCAGGTCGATGGTGTGGGGGGGCAGGCGGTAGGTGCGGTCCAGGTGGCGCCGCAGGGTCTCCACCCGCTTCACGAAATGGGTGTCCCATTCGGCCTGCTCGGCGGTGTAGGCCACCCGGGCCAGGACCAGGCCGCCGCCCGCGGCCAGGACGAGGGCCCCCAGCCCCACGCCCCAGGCCAACCGCCGATGGCGACGCCCCCACTGGGTCAGCCGGTAGCTCCACCCCCCGCCCATGGCCTCCACCGGCTCGTGGCGCAGGAACCGGCCCAGGTCCTCGGCCAGGGCCCGGGCGCTGGGGTAGCGGTCCCGGGGGTCCCGCGCCAGGCAGCGCTCCACGATGCGGCCGAGGTCCTCCGCCAGGTCCGGCCGCCGCTGGGCGAGGGGGATCCGCTGGCCGGCCCGGATGGCCTCCAGGAGGCCCTCCAGATCCGTGGCGACGAACGGCATGACGCCGGCCAGGAGGACATAGAGCAGGACGCCGAGGGCGTACACGTCGCTGCGGGCGCTGAGGAGGGTCGGGTCCCCGGTCAGCTGTTCAGGGCTCGTATAGGGCGGCGTGCCCATGGGGCAGGGGCCTCCGGCGCGACGGCCCGTCCGCACCATGCCGAAATCCCCCACCACCGGGCGGAAGGTCCCGTCCTCCCGGCGCTGGAGCAGGACATTGCCCAGCTTCAGGTCCAGGTGCACGAGGCCGCGCGCGTGGGCGGCATGCACGCCCAGGGCCAGTTCCCGCACCAGGTCCAGCTTCCGGGGGAGGTCCAGGGCCGGGCCCGCCTGGGCCAGGGTGGGGCCGTCCACCAGCTCCATGACGATGTAGCCCTTGCCGGCCTCGTAGATCCGGCACACGTTGGGGTGCTCCACCTGGGCCTGGGCCCGGGCCTCCCGGAGCACGGGGGAACCCTCGGCCTTGAGGACCTTCAGGGCCACCCATCGCTCCAGGAGGCTGTCCCAGGCCCGCCAGACCCGGGCGGAGGAACCCTCGCCCAGCAGGTTGGTCTGCTGGAACCGACCGCCCAGTTCGGGCAGCGGGTGGAGCAGGGCGCCGTCGGGAGCCGCCGGGTCGCTCCAGGAACCGGCCTCCACGCTCCCCACGTCCTCCAGGCCCTCGAGGCAGGAAGCCCAGAGTTCGGCGCCGGGCAGGGGCGCGCCCGCCCCGGGGGCCGGGTGGACGGCCTCAGGGACAGGGGGCGTGGGGCCGGTGGCCAGGGGCCTGGCCGGCTGCGGGTCGGACATGGGGAGCTCGAGCGGCGGCGCGGACGCCGCGTGGGACGCGGGTTCCGCGGGGGCGGGGCGTGTCAAGGAAGGGCGGGGGCCCTGGGCGAACAGGGGACGAAACGGCAGGCGCGGCCCTCGGCCGGGCTCAAACGCGGAAGATGGACAGCGTCGCTTGTATGTCTGTTCGATTTACGCGGGGCGGGAGGGGGGTGGGGCTGGACAGGAGCCGGCTGGGCGGCAGCCCCTGTCGGGCGGCGCGCCGGGTCAGGGTGGCGGGCCAGGGCCGGGGGCGGGGGGCTTCGGGCTCCGCGGGGGAACGCCAGGCGCGCATCGCCGTGGCCGGGGCGGCGGGGGCCTCGGCGGCGCCGGTTTCGGCGGGCCCGGAGGTGCGCTGGGGCGTCCGGCAGGGGGTCCCCGGGGCCGGGAGCTGGCCGGCGGTGAGGGCCGGGCCCCCGGGGGCTTCAGGGGCGTGACCGCAGGGGCAGGTGCCGGCCTCGCAGCCGCAAGGGCAAGCGGAGGCCACGGGGGCTCCGACCATGCGAATCCCGCCGACCGGACTCACCAGGGCCAGGACGGCGAGGCCAAGGATCTGGAGCAATCGGCGCACTTGGATTCACCCTTCATCCAGCTTACCACCCCTCGGGCGTCCTTTCAGGGGCCCGGGACCCTCGCCCCCTGGGCGCCTACCGGGAAGCCGGCCGTGCCGGGTTGGTATGAAAATTCCCTAACTGCCTCCGGGCGTCGGTCCCTGCGCCACCTTCATGCGATTGCGGACCGCCCGGACCCCCGAGACCTCCCGGGCCACCTGGGCCGCCAGGGCGCGTTCCTGTCCGGTCCGTGCCGTGCCCCACAGGGTGACGGTGCCCCGGTACGTGGACACCCGGGTGGCGAGGGTCCGGGTCCCCCGGCGGAAGAGGAGCATGACCTTCACCTGGGCGGTGATGGTGGCGTCGTCCAGGCGCTCGGCTAGGGGACGCGCGACGGCCGTGTCCAGGGTGAGGGTGTTCCGCACCTCCCGGACCCCCGCCACGTCCCGGACGACGGCCCCGGCCCGGTCCCGGTCCCGGGCGGCGGGCACGGAGCCCGAGAGGGTGGCGATCCCCTCCCGCACCTCCACGTCGATGCGCTCCGCCCGCAGGTCCCGGCGGTACCGCAGCGCCGCCCGGACCCGTGCGGCGAGCCAAGCGTCCGAGGCCTCCGCGGGCGCGTCGGGGCGGACCTTCAGCCGGTTTTCCACGGAGCGAACGCCCGGCAGTCCCGCCACCGTCTCCTCCGCCAGGGTGCGGTGGAAGCCGTCCGAGACCGTGCCCGTCAGGGTGACAACGCCATTCCGGGCCTGGAGGTCCACCGCATCCTCCCGCAGGTGGACGCGGAAGGCGAAGGTGCGGCGCGCCGCCGCCTCGATGCGGGCGTCCTGGGCGCGGTCCCGCGCGGCCGCCGGCGCGGCCAGCAGGAGGGCGAGCAGGAGGGGGACAGGGCGCATGGGACCTCCGGAACCTGCGTCTTCGATGCCGCTGGCGTCATCCAAGGCCCAGGGGCCGCCGTGCCCCGAGGAGGAATGCATGGAAACGCCCACCGCCGTGCCCCGGATCCTCATCCTCGGCGGGGGCTTCGCCGGGCTGGAGGCCGCCCGGGGCTTGGCCGGGAGCCGGGCCGCGGTGACCCTGGTGGACCGCCAGAACCACCACGTGTTCCAGCCCCTGCTCTACCAGGTGGCCGCGGCCACCCTCTCCCCCGAGGACATCGCGTCGCCCATCCGGCGCCTGCTCAACCGGGCCGCCAACGTGGAGGTGCTCCTGGGCGAGGCGGTGGACCTGGACCCGGCGGCCCGGGCGGTGCGCCTCGCGGACGGGGCCGTCCTGCCCTACGACGTGCTGGTCCTGGCCACGGGGGCCACCCACGCCTATTTCGGCCACGACGCCTGGGCGCGCTGGGCCCCGGGCCTCAAGGACCTCCAGGACGCCCTCCGGGTGCGGGACCGCTTTCTGGAAACCTTCGAGCGGGCGGAGCGGGAGCCGGATCCGGAGGCGCGCCGGGCCCTGCTCACCTTCGTCATCGTGGGCGGCGGCCCCACCGGGGTGGAACTGGCGGGCACCCTCAAGGAGATGGCCCGCCTGTCCCTGCCCCGGGATTTCCGGCGCATCCGCACCGAGCGGGCCCGGGTGGTGCTGGTGGAGGCGGGGCCCCGCATCCTGCCGGCCTTCGGGGAGGACCTGGCGGAGGCCGCCCAGCGGAGCCTGGCCCGCATCGGGGTGGAGGTGCGGGTGGACCAGGCCGTCACGGGCGTGGACGCGGCGGGGGTGGACCTGGGGGCGGAACGGATCCCCGCCCGGACCGTGCTCTGGGCGGCGGGGGTGGCGGCCTCGCCCCTGGGCCGCTGCCTGGGCGTGCCCCTGGACAAGGCCGGCCGGGTGCCGGTGGGGCCGGACCTGTCCCCCCCCGGCCATCCGGAGATCTTCGTGCTGGGGGACCTGGCCGCCGTCGCCCAGGAGGGGGGACGACCTCTCCCCGGGCTGGCGGCCGTGGCCCTGCAGGAGGGGCGCTACGCGGCCCGGGCCATCCGGGCGGACCTGGCGGGCCGGCCCCGGGGCGCCTTCCGCTACCGGGACCGGGGCACCATGGCGACCATCGGCCGCGGGGCCGCCATCGCGGAACTGGGCGCGTTCCGCTTCGCGGGGTACGGGGCCTGGCTCCTGTGGCTCTTCGTCCACCTCATGCTCCTGGTGGACTTCCGGAACCGGGTCTTCGTGTTCTGGCAGTGGCTGTGGGCCTACGCCACGGCCCAGCGGCGGGCCCGCCTGATCCTGGGGCGGCTCAGCCCAAGGCCAGGGCCGCCATCACCTCCAGGATGAACAAATTCGAATCCCCGAAGGCCCGCCGGACGGTGCGGGGTCCCGGGAAGGCGCCCAGGAGGGGGGCGGTGCGCAGCACCCAGAGGCAGGCGCCCGCCCCCAGGATGGCCAGCCCCAGGGGGCGGGCCACGACGCCGGTGGCGGGCAAGAGCAGGCAGGCGATGGCCGTCCCGCAGGCCCAGGCGAAGGCCAGGCGCCGCACGGCCCGGGCCTCCAACCGAACGAGGGGGGTGGGCAGGCCCGCCGCCGCGTAGTCCTGCCCGTGCAGGAGGGCCAGCATCCAGAAGTGGGGCACCTGCCACAGGAAGAACACCAGGCCGATGGCGAGGATCGGCGCCTCGACGGGGCCCCCGCCGGCCGCCGTCCAGCCCATGGCCGGGGGCAGGGCCCCGATGAGGGCGCCCGGCACCACGGCATAGGGGGACCGGCGCTTGAGGGGGGTGTACACGAGCACGTACCAGCCGAGGGCCGCGAGGCCCAGCATCTGGGGCAGGGGACCGAGCCCCCGCCCCAGGACCGCCGCCCCCGCGCCGCAGAGGGCGGTGGCGATGGCACAGGCGGCCCAGGGGCCCAGGGCGCCCCGGGCCACGGGCCGGTCCCGGGTCCGGCGCATGCGGGCGTCCAGGTCCCGTTCCAGCACTTCGTTGAAGGCCGAGGCCCCCATGGCCAGCAGGAGGGTCCCGGCGCCCAGCGGCAGGAGGGCGGCGAGGGGGACCCCGCCGCCCAGGGCGTGGCGGGCCGCGGCGAAGCCCGCCCCCGCAGACAGGGCCGAGAAGGCGGAGATGGTGAATTTGGTCAAGGCGAACCCGTCGCGCAGCCTCATCGGCACCCCTTCAGGAAGCCCACCGCCCGGTCCAGGTCGTCGGGGCCCAGGGCCGCCGCGGGCATGACCCGCGGGTAGCCGTGGACGGGGGCATGGTCGGCGTCGACGATGGCCGTGCGGATCCGGCGCTCGTCCACGCGGATGGTTTCCAGGCCCCGGGGCGTATCCACCTGTTCGGTGCGCCCCAGGAGGCCCTTGAAGGTGGGGCCCACGGCGGGGCGGCCGTCCAGGGTGTGGCAGGCCAGGCAGCCGTGGTCCCGCAGCAGGGCCAGGCCCCGGGGCTGGGGGGCCTGGGGTTCGGGGGCCTCCTCGCCGCCGAAGTACCAGGCCCGGAAATCGGCCTCGGGGACGATGACCGCCTCGGCCACCATGCGGCTGTGGTCCACCCCGCAGATCACCGTGCACTGGATGTCGTAGATGCCCTCCCGGGTGGCCTGGAACCAGGTGCGGTTCACGTGGCCGGGCACGGCGTCGGCCTTCAGCCGGAAGTCGGGGATGTAGAAGCCGTGGATGACATCGGCGGTGAGGACGTCCAGGCCGATGGGCCGGTCCACGGGGGCATAGAGGCGGGCCGTCTCCTTGCCGTTGGGGTAGCGGAAGGACCAGGACCACTGGCGGCCCGTGACGGTCACCCCGAGGGCCTCCCGGGGCACGGTCCGCATGCGCCGGTAGTCGGTCCAGCCGAAGGCGAAGATGGCCAGGAAGAGCCCCGTGGGGACCAGGGTCCAGGTGACCTCCAGGAGGAGGCTGCCCTCGGAGGGCGGCAGCCGGTGGGGGCGCCCGCGCCGGTAGCGCACCACGAAGGCGACCATGGTCGCCGTCAGGCCCGCGTAGAAAAGGAGGCTGACGGCCACCCAGAACCAGAAGACCCGGTCCGTGCCGCCGGCGGCGAGGGAGAGGGGGGCGTTCACGGGCACCTCACCGGAAGGCCGCGTCCGAGAAGAGGAGCGCGAGGTAGATGAGCAGGGTCCCCAGGGCCGCCGCGACCACCATGCGCAGGAGGAAGCCCTCGTGCTTCAGGTGCATGAAGTGGCGGAGCACCAGCCAGGCCTTGGCGGGGGTCAGGACGAGGAGGCCGAGGAAGGCCGGCACCGGGCCCAGGCGGCTCACGGCGACGAGGCCGAGGGTGAGGGCGGCCAGGGCCGCCCAGACGCGGAGGGGCGGGATCCACCAGGGTGTCATTCAGGCCGCCAGGTAGAAGAGGGGGAGGAGGAAGATCCACACGATGTCCACCAGGTGCCAGTAGAGGCCGCCGCATTCCAGGACGATGGGGCGGTCCCGCCGCAGGGCCAGAATGGTCCCCAGCACCAGCAGGCCCGCCACCACATGGAGGCCGTGGAGGCCCGTGAGGGTGTAGTAGAGGCCGAAGAAGACCTGCTCCCCCGGGGGCAGGGCGGCCAGGTGCGGGTGGCCCGGCCGGAGGCCGTGCCCGAACTTGACCGACCACTCCACGGCCTTCACGGCGAGGAAGGCCAGGCCGAGGACGAGGGTGAGGGCCTGGAAGCTCCGGGAGAGCCGCACGAGGTCCCGGCGCCGGGCCTCCAGGGCCAGGGCCATGCTGAGGCTGCTCGTGATGAGCACGAAGGTGTTGGCCACCCCGAGGCGGGCGTCCATGGCCCCGCCGGCGCGGTGGAAGGCCTGGGGGTGCAGGTGCCGCAGGTAGGCGTACCCCATGAGGAGGCCGCCGAAGAGCACCAGCTCCGTGACGAGGAAGAGCCACATGCCCAGGCGGGCGCTGTCCGCGTCGCCGTGGCCGCTCATGGCGTCCCCCGGTGGAGGGCGTAGGGGCCGGCGGTGATCTCGGGGATCGCCTCGAAGTTCTCCACGGGCGGGGGGCTGGGCACGGTCCACTCCAGGGTCGACCCGCCCCAGGGATCGGCGGGGGCCCGGGGGCCCCGGAGGAGGCCCCAGAGGATGCAGCCCACGTAGAGGAGGAGCCCGGCCACCAGGAGCCAGCTCCCCACGGTGATCCACACGTGCAGCTCGTGGTACCGGGGCAGGTGCTGGAAGTAGCGCCGGGGCATGCCCATCCAGCCCGCCACGAGCATCCCGCCGTAGAGGAGGTTGAAGCCCGTGAAGAGGGGGAACCAGGCGGCGAAGGCCGCGCGGCGGGACACCATCCGGCCCGACATCTTGGGGAACCAGTGGAGCCCTGCGGCGAGGAAGGCGAAGCCCGTCCCGCCGAACATCACGTAGTGGAAGTGGCCCACGATCCAGTACGTGTCGTGCACGTGCACGTTGACGGAGAGGGCCCCCTGCAGCACCCCCGTGATCCCGCCGGCGGCGAAGAGGAAGATGAAGGTCAGGGCGTAGAGGAGGGGCGGCTCGAAGGCGATGCGGCCGCGGTGGAGGGTGGCGACCCAGTTGAAGACCTTGATGGAGCTGGGCACGGCCACCAGCATGGTGAGCACGGAAAACACCACGTCCCCCGTCTCGCTCATGCCCGAGGTGAACATGTGGTGGCCCCACACGAGGGAGCCCACGCTGGCGATGCCCAGGCTGGAGAGGGCGATGGCCTTGTACCCGAAGACCGGCCGGTGCGCGAAGGTGGGCAGGATCTCGGAGACCGCCCCCATGGCCGGGACGATCATGATGTACACGGCCGGGTGGGAGTAGATCCAGAAGAGGTGCTGGTAGAGGAGGGGATCGCCGCCCCGGGCGGGGTCGAAGACCCCCACCCCGAAGAGGCGCTCCAGCATGACGAGGATCAGGGTGACGGCCAGCACCGGGGTGGCCAGGATCTGGATCCAGCCGGTGGCGTAGAGGCTCCAGACGAACAGGGGCATCCGGAAGAAGGTCATGCCCGGCGCCCGGAGGCGGTGGATGGTGGCGATGAAGTTGATGCCCGTGAGCATGGAGGAGAAGCCCAGGAGGAAGACCCCGAAGACGGCCAGGCTCACGTTGGTGCCCGTGCGGGTGCTGAAGGGGGCGTAGAAGCTCCAGCCCGTGTCCGGGGGCCCGCCCCCGGTGAAGAGGGAGGCCAGGGCCACGGCCGTGCCCGCCGCGAAGAACCAGAAGGAGGCCAGGTTCAGGCGCGGGAAGGCCACGTCCCGGGCCCCGATGAGGATGGGCAGGAGGAAGTTGCCGAACACCGCCGGCAGGCCGGGGATCACGAAGAGGAAGATCATGATCACCCCGTGCAGGGTGAAGAGGGCGTTGTAGGTCTGGGCCGTGATGAGGTGCTGGAACCGGTAGAGCTGAACCAGGCGCATGACCAGGCCGATCCCCGCCCCCGTGAGGAAGAGGGCGGACATGAGGGCCAGGTAGAGCACCCCCACCCGCTTGTGGTCGGTGGACAGGAGCCATGCGCCGGGCCCGCGCCCGGCCTCCAGGTAGGATGCGTTCATGTCCGCCTCCGGCGCCGGCCCTGGATGGCCAGGGTGATCATGAAGACGAGGAAGCCCGTGACGCCGACGATCCCGAAGAACCGGGTGAGGCTGAACACGTCCCGGCGGGCCGCGGGATCGTAGCGGAAGCAGATGGACAGGGCCTTGGCCACGGTGGGGCCGGTGCGTCCCCCCGCCGCTTCCTGGGCGGCCATCTGCAGTTCCGCGGGCAGGTAGGTGAGCCCGTAGAGGTAGCGGGACACGCGCCCGCCGGGCGCGAGGACGGTGACCACCGCCGGATGGGCGAAGTCCTCCCCCTGGGCCTCGAAGCGGAACCCCACGGCGTCCGCCAGGGCCCGGGTGGCCGCCGCGTCCCCGGTGAGGAAGCGCCAGGACGCCGGGTCCACCGCGCGGGGGATCTGCTGCAGGTAGTTGTCGCGCTTGCGGCGGGCCACGTCCGGGGTGTCCCGGGGATCGAAGCTGACGGTGAGGACGTGGAACCGGTCCCCGGGCTCGCCGGGGCTCCGGGCCAGGGCGTCCACGAGGCCGTTGAGCTGGGGGGTGCAGACCCCGGCGCAGCGGAAGTAGTTGAGGGTCAGGAGGACGGGCTTGTCCAGGAGGCTGCCCAGCACCACCGGGCGGCCTTCCTCGTCCCGCAGGATCAGTTCGACGGGGACCTGGGCCCCGGGGCGTTCGTCCACCCCGAGGCTTGCCCGGGCGGGCAGGGACATCAGGAGGAGGGCCGGGAGGAGGACGTGCTTCATGGGAGCTCCTGGAGGAACCGGCGCCGGCGCTCGGGGGAGGCCACCAGCACGGCGGGGGTGAAGCCGTTGTCCTGGACCTGGGCGGCCACGGCGCCGAGCAAGGCGGTGTCCGAGGCCCGGGCCCCGGGGTGGGCGGCCAGGGCCGCGGCGGCCCGGGCCGGGTCGGCGACGGCCCAGGCCGGGGCCCGGGGCAGGGGGGGCGGGGGCGCGGCCTCCGCGGCGAGGCGGGCCATGGCCCGGGAGACGGGGATCAGGTTGGGGAGGCGGCCCTCCGGCGCCTGGAAGGCGCGGAGCAGGGTCGCCCGATCCTCGGGGCCGTGGTCGAAGGGGCCGAGGCCCATGACGACCCGGGCCAGGGCCACCCGGGCCTTGCGCCCCAGGTGGCGGTAGGGGGCCATGGCGGTGCCGGGGACGCCCTCCTCCAGGGTCCGGAGGATGCCGGCGAGGTCGGCCCCGTGCTTCCAGCCCCCGGTCTGGGTGAAGTCCCGGGGCGGCGGAGCGAGGCCCCGGCCCGCAGGTCCGTCCCCGCGACCCGCCGGACCGTGGCAGCCCGCGCACAGGCGGTCGTAGGTGCGGCGGGCCTCGGCGAGGGCCGCCGGGTCCGGGTCCAGGAGGGTGGCCGGATCCACCTTCGGGGGCAGGCCGCCGCGCACGGCCGGGCACTCCGTGGGGTCCAGCCAGCCGGTGGCCTCCCGGGGCCCCCGGGGCAGGCCCCGGCCCCGGCCCAGGCCGGGCGTGACGAGGAAGGCGAAGACCCCCGCGAGGCAGAGGCACCCGCCCAGGGCGGCGGCGGTTTCGGCCCGGCGGATCACAGGCGGAACCCCAGGCCCGAGGCCAGGCGGGGATCCCCCTGGGGCAGGTCGGCCCCGAGGCGGTCCGCCCAGCCGAGCCAGGCCAGGCCCGCGCCGCCCAGGGCCAGGGCGATGGCCGCCTCGGGCCAGCCGAACCGGAGGGGGAGGCCCGCCGAGGGCAGCACCAGCCAGGCCGTGTCCAACAGGTGGCCCGCCAGGACCAGGAGGGCCACCCCGGCCAGGCGGCGGGGGTCCGATTTGGCCGCCCGGGGCAGCAGGAGGAGGAAGGGAACGGCGAAGCGGAGGAGGGCGAGGCAGACGCTGGCCTTCCGCCAGCCGCCCTGGAGGCGCAGGAGGTACCAGCCGGCTTCGTCCGGCAGGTTGCCGTACCACATGAGCAGGTACTGGGCATAGGCGATGTAGGCCCAGAAGGCCGTGAACGCGAAGAGCCAGGCCCCCAGGTTGTGCAGGTGATCGGGGCGGAGGCCGGGGAGCCGCCCCTGGCGGCGCAGGGCCAGGGTGGCGAGGGTTGTCGCGGCGAAGCCCGCCAGGAGGCTGCCGGCGGTGAGATACACGCCCAGCAGGTCGCTGTACCAGGCCGGCGTGAGGCCCCCCACCCAGTCGTAGGCGGTCTGGGTGATCACCAGGGCGTAGAGCGCCATGAAGCCCGGCGCGAAGCGGCGCAGGCGGGCGCCATGGACGGCGGCGTCGCCGGCGGCCATGCGCAGGGAGAGGCCCGTCAGGACCTGGGCGGACAGGAGGCACAGGCCCATGGCGAGGGTCACCCGCAGGGCGACGGCCGGCGCCCCGAGCCAGGTGGCCTTGGCCCCGCCCGCGGGCCAGCCGGGGTACAGGGGGCCGAGGGCGCCCAGGGCCAAGGCGGCCACGGGGGCCAGGGGCCAGGCCAAGGTGGCCAGGCGCTCCGGCACCCGGCGGAGGGGCACGCTCCAGCGGGCGCCCACCAGGTGCTCCAGGGCCGGCTGGAAGAGGCAGCCCAGGACGAGGGTCTGCAGGAAGAGAAAGGCCGTGATCCAGGCGCCCCAGAAGCGGAGCGGGTCGACCCGCCAGGCGGTGTAGGCGCCCAGGGCGCCGGCGGCCGCGGCGAGGCGGAGAAGGCGGGTCATGGGGTTCCCTCCGGGAGATCGGCGTCCGGCGCGTGGCGGGCGCGCTGCAGGGCGCGGACGTAGTGGACGACGGCCCAGGCCCGCGTGCCCTCCAGCTCCGCCTCGTGGCCGGGCATGGCGTTCCGGCCCTTGAGCACCACCCACCAGATGCGGCCGTCCGGGTAGGCCCGGACGGTGTCCGTGTGGAGGTTGGCGGGGGCGGCCCCGTAGGCGCTCCCCAGGGTGCCGCGGCCGTCGCCCAGGGGGCCGTGGCAGACGACGCACCGGGCCTGGAAGGCCGCCCGGCCCTCGGCGAGGACGGCGGCGGTGGCGGGGAGGGGGTTCGCGAAGCCCGAGGCCTCCTCGAGGCCCGCGGCCCCCGGCGGCATGTGCCCCCGGGCCACCGTGCCGGGGACGGGGGGGCGCTGGCCCCGCCCGTCCGGGAAGAACCGGCTGGGCGCCTGGGGGTTCAGGCGGGGCTGGCGTTCCATGCGCACCATGGGCCGGACCTCCGGGTAGACCTTGACGGCCCCGTAGGCCAGCAGGCCCGCCGCGGCCGCGGCGCCCCCGGCGGCGAGGAGCGCGGCCCCGGGCCGCCGGGGATGGACGGTGAGCCGGACCCGCTCCACGTCCCGGGCCCCCGCCTCCCGCAGGGCCGCCTCGCAGGCCGCGGGATCCCCTTCCAGGGAGAGCGCGTAGCCGTCCCGGGTGATGGCGGCCATGGCGCGGGTCGCCAGCAGGGGGTGCCCGAAGGCGGGAAGCCCGTTCAGGAGGAGGAGCATGCCCAGGGCCGCGGCGGCCGCCGCGAAGAGGATGGCCACCTCGAACACCACGGGCACGAGGGGGACCCAGCTGCCTTCCGGCTTGCCGCTGACCCGGAGGGGGTAGTCCACGGCCGTCGTCCACCAGGCCAGGAGGAAGCCGGCCCCGGCGCCGAGGGCCGCGCCCAGGCCCACCAGGGGGGCCAGGGGCCCCTCGGGGCGGCCGAGGGCGGCCTGGAGGCCGTGGACCTCGTGGGGAGCGTAGGCCTCCAGCGGGCCCCGGCCCCGGAGGGCCCGGGCGGCGGCGAGGAGGTCCTCGGGGCCGGAGAAGAGGCCGACGGCGCCCCAGGGATGGGTGTCAGGCATGGCCGGCCTCCCGCTGAGAGGCCTTCACCTCGGAGGTCGCCACGATGGGGAGGAACCGGATGAAGAGGAGCACCAGCGTGAAGAAGAGCCCGAAGGAGCCCGCCAGGATCCCCAGGTCGACCCAGGTGGGGGAGAAGGGGCGGGAGGCGCTGGGCAGGTAGTCCTGGTGCAGGCCGATGACGATGATGACGAAGCGCTCGAACCACATGCCCACCGTGACGGCGGCCGCCACGGGCAGCAGGGTCCGGTAGCTGCGGCGGCAGCGCCGCCACCACAGGAGCTGGGGGGCGCCCACGTTGCAGGCCAGGGTGAGGAGGCCCGCCCAGCCGTACCGCCCGGTGACCATGGCCCGGAAGACCCGGGCCAGGTGGGCCTCCTGGCTGTACCAGGCAGTGAAGCCCTCCATGAGGTAGGCGTAGGCCATGAGGCAGCTCATGGCCAGGAGGACCTTGGCCATGGCGTCCATGTGGTCCCAGGTGACGATGCCGCCCAGCCCCAGCCGCTCCCGGGCCGCGGCGAGGACGAGGATGACCATGGCGAAGCCCGCGAAGATGGCCCCGGCCACGAAGTAGGGGGGGAAGAGGGTCATGTGCCAGCCCGGCACCACCGAGACGGCGAAATCGAAGCTCACCACGGAGTGGACGCTGATGACGAGGGCGGTGGCGAGGCCCGCGAGGAGGAGGGTGGCCCGGCCGTGGTGGGCCCAGTGGGCGGCGGAGCCCCGCCAGCCCAGGGCGAGGACGGTGTAGAGGCGCTTGCGGGGCCCGGGCGCCGCCCGCTCCCGCAGGGTCGCCAGGTCGGGGATGAGGCCCACGTACCAGAACAGGAGGGAGACGGTGAAGTAGGTGCCCACGGCGAACACGTCCCAGACCAGGGGGCTCCGGAAGTTGGGCCAGAGGGCCCGCTGGTTGGGGTAGGGGAAGAGCCAGAAGGCGAGCCAGGGCCGGCCCACGTGGAGGAGGGGGAAGAGGCCGGCGCAGATGACGGCGAAAATGGTCATGGCCTCGGCGAACCGGGCGATGGCGTCCCGCCAGCGCTGGCGGAAGAGGAGGAGGATGGCGCTGATGAGGGTGCCCGCGTGGCCGATGCCCACCCAGAAGACGAAGTTGATGATGCCGAAGGCCCAGAAGACGGGGGAATTGTTGCCCCACACGCCGATCCCGGCGTAGACGGTGTAGCCCATGAGGGCGAAGCCGAAGGCCATCAGGGCGGCGGTGCAGGCCAGGGCCCGCTTCCACCAGGCGGGAGCCGGCCCCTCGGCGAGGGCCAGCACCTGGTCGTCCAGGGCGGCCAGGGGCGAGGCGTCCGGATGCGGGGCGGTCACGGGCGGCCTCCGGAGAGGGCGGGATGCGGGTTGCGCACCCGGGCCAGGTAGGTGATGGCCGGCCGCGTGCCCAGGTCCTCGAGGACGTGGTAGCCCCGGGGGTCGGCGCTGAGCCGGGCGGCGCGGCTGCCGGGGTCCGCCAGATCCCCGAAGACGATGGCCTCGGTGGGACAGGCCGCGGCGCAGGCGGGCACCACCTCCCCGTCCCGGATGGGACGGCCCTCTCCCCCGGCCCGCTGGTGGGCGTCCTGGATGCGCTGGACGCAGAAGGTGCACTTCTCCATCACGCCGCGGGGCCGGACGGTGACATCGGGGTTGAAGGCCAGGAGCTCGGGCTCCGCCTTCGTCCCGTTGTACTCCAGGAAATTGAACCGCCGGACCTTGTAGGGGCAGTTGTTGGCGCAGTAGCGGACCCCCACGCAGCGGTTGTAGACCATCTGGTTGAGGCCCTCTGGGCTGTGGTTGGTGGCGTTGACCGGGCACACGCTCTCGCAGGGGGCGTCCCCGCAGTGCTGGCAGAGCATGGGCTGGTGGACGGCCCCCTCCGGATCCCAGGCGGTGTCGATGCGCAGCCAGTGCATCTCCCGCCCGCGGGCCACCTGCTCGGGACCCACCACGGGCACGTTGTTCTCGGATTGGCAGGCCACCACGCAGCCTGGGCAGCCCAGGCAGGCGGTGAGGTCGATGGCCATGCCCCACCGGGGCCCGGCCGGCGCCGGGTGAGGGTAGAGGCTGGGATGGTGGGCGTCCTCCCGCACCAGGCCGGGGAGGTCGGCCCGGCGCAGGTGGCGGGCGGGAGTCTCCCCGGGCAGGGGATCCCGGCCCCGGGTGGCGGGCAGGCTCAGGCGGCCGCGGCCCTTGCTGAGGACCGTTCCCGTCACGAGGAAGGGGGAGGGGCCCCGGAGGCCGGTGAAGGGGAAGGCGCAGACGCCGATGCCCCGGGCGGGGCCCGCCTTCCGGCCGTAGCCCAGGGCGAGGGCCAGGGTGCCCTCCGCCTGGCCGGGCTGGAGGTGGAGGGGCGCGAGGACCCGGACGCCTCCGGCCTGGATCCAGGCCTGGTCCCCCTCGGCCAGCCCCAGGCGCTGGGCGTCCGCGGGGGCGATCAGGAGGGGGGCGCCCCAGGTGGTCTTGTGGATGGGGTCGGGCAGCTCCTGGAGCCAGCCGCTGGCGCCGAAGCGCCCGTCGCCCACGCCGGGACCCGCGTGGAGGGCGAGGTCGAAGCCGGCGGGGGCCGCGGCGGCGGCGGCCCGGACGGCCTCCGCCACGCAGCCGCCCCGGAAGGGGGGGGCCGGCGGGTCGGGCCGCCCCTCCACCACCCCTTCGTGGAGGGCCGCCTGGAAGAAGCGGAGGAAGGGCACGGGCCCGGCCAGGGGGTGGACCTCCGCCCGCCACCGGGCCCGGATGCGGTCCAGGTGCGCGGGGGCGGGGGCGCCCGGCTCCGCCAGCGCCGCCGCCAGGATGTCCTCCCCCTGGCGGCTGTCGTAGAGGGGACCCACCGCCGGCTGCTGGAGGAGTTCGTAGCCGCCGTCCCGGTGGTCCCCCCAGGCCTCCAGCCAGTGGTGCTCCGGCAGGAGGAGGCGGCAGCGCCCGGAGGTCTCGTCCGCCTCCGTCCCGATCCACACCGCGGCGGGGGAGGCCGCCAGGGCCGCGCGCCACCCGTCCGCGTCCGGGGCGGCGTAGGCGGGGTTGGCGCCCCAGGCGAGGATCACCTGGCAGGCCCCCGACCGGGCCCGGGCCAGGGCGGCGTCCAGGTCCGCCGGGCCGGCCAGGGTCTGGGCCGGTTCGAGGCGAAAGGCCCGGGAGCCCAGCATGGCGTTGAGGAGGTGGGCGGCCACCTGGGTCTCCGGGGGCAGGCCCTCGCCGCAGAGGACCACCGCCCGGGGCCCGGCCTCCGCCAGGTCCGACGCGAGGGCGCTCCGGAACGGGCCCGTCAGCTCCGGGGCGGGGAGGTCCGGCAGGACCGCCCCCGGGGGCAGGGGCCGGCCGTGGCGCGCGTGCAGGTCCCGGGCCAGGGCGAAGGCCACGGCGGCCAGGCGCGAGGGGCGCACCGCCAGCCGATGGTCCGCGTTGGAGCCCGTGAGGGTGACGGGGCCCTCCAGGGACCACAGGCGCACGGGGGCCGCCGGATCCCGGCGGGCGGCGGCGAAGGCGCGGGCCGCGGCGGGATCGGACCCGTCGAAGGGGTCGGCGCCCAGGGTGAGGATGCAGCGCGCCCGGTCCAGGACGGGGCGCAGGAGGGCGGCCCGGCCGAAGGCGGCCAGGGCTCCGGCCTGGGCGCCCAGGGCGAGGCCCGGCTCCCAGGCGAGGTGCTCCAGGCCCGGCAGCGCCGCCCGCAGCTCCTGGAGGAAGCGCAGGCGGCTGGGGCTGGCGGTGGCCCCCATGAGGAGGAGCCCTTTGCCGCCAGCCCGCAGGGGCGCCAGGGCCTCCCGCAGGGCGGCCGTCGCGCGGGTCCAGTCCACCCGGGCGCCGTCCAGCCTGGGGCCGTCCACCCGGCCGGGTCCGTAGAGGGTCTGGATGCCCGCCATGGCCTGGGCGCAGGCGGCGCCCCGCAGGTCCGGGTGGGCGTCGTTGCCGGCGATGTGGACGGGGCGGCCCTCCCGGGTCCGCACCAGCACGGCCAGGGCGCGCTGGCCGAGGGGGCAGGTGGAGGCGTAGTGGACCGGGAGCCCCGGCACGGCTTCGGGCGTCCGGCGCGCGAGGGGCACGGCCAGGCGCCGGTCCCCGCAGCCGGCCGCGGCGAGGGCCGCCGCCGCGGCCGCGCCGCCCAGGAAGGTCCTGCGGGAGATGACTTCAGGCATGGCGTTTCACCGAGAGGAGGGGGGGCCCGATCCGGGGCTTGGGGGCGGGGGGCGCCGGCTCGGAGGCCGGGGGGGACGGCTCCCCGCCGAGGCGGCGCAGGATCTGGAGGGCGAGGGCGGAGCCCAGGGCGAGCAGGAGGGCGCGTCGGGTCATGGGGTCACCGGTGGCAGGCGGTGCAATGCTCGGGTCCCCGAAGGGGTCCCCGGGCGGGGGGCGCGCCGGAGGCGGGTTCGCGGAGGCCCGGGTGGCGGTGGCAGTCGAGGCAGGCGCCCATCCGCAGGTTCATGCGCCGTTCCAGGGTCACCATGTCCTGCACGTCGCCGTGGCAGTCCTGGCAGGCGAAGCCGGCGCGCAGGTGGGGCCGGTGATCGAAGGCCACGTGATCGGGGAGGGTGTGGACCCGGACCCAGGCCAGGGGCTCGCCCCGCTCCGCCATGCGGGCGAGGGTCTGGATCGCGGGCCGGTCCACCCGGGTGACCCGGTGGCAGCCCATGCACAGGTCGGCCCCCGGAAGGCCGGCCACCGGCGAGCGCGGGGCCCCGGCGTGGCAGTAGAGGCAGGGGATCGCCAGCTGGCCGGCGTGCTGCTCGTGGGAGAAGGGCAGGGGCTGGGCGGGCGCCGCTCCGCGGCGCAGGGCCTCCGGCTGGGTGAGCCAGCCCACGGCCAAGGCCGCGGTGGCGCCGCCGAGCAGGGCCGCCGGAACGACCCGGCGGAAGAGGAGATCCAAGGGATGCATGGCGGAGGCTCAGGGGCATGGGCGTTTCGGCCGGGCCGGCCCGGATGGGACCGGCGCGAGGATGGGGATGCGGCGGCCCCGGCCTTCGTTCCCGGACCGGGCCACGGGCGCTCCCAGGCTGACGTTCGCGGTCCAAGGGGACATGACGCCTCCCTTCCGGGGCCTCCACCTGCTTCAGGTCCGGGGGGATGAGCCTGAGGCCGCCCTCCGGGTGGAGGGCTTCAACGCGGTGGCCATGCTGGATACCGCCTCGCGGTGAAGGGCGCGGATCCGGGACGGGCCCTGGAGGACGCAGTCAGGTGGCGGAACAGGGTCAATATGGCCCCGGGTCCCGCCTGCGCAAGCCTCTTTTTTTGCTATTAATTATGTTTACTTGTCACCCATGGCCGCGGCCGGGGTGCGGGGCAGGCGCACCGTGAAGCGGGCCCCCTCGCCGGGGGCGCTCCAGGCTTCGAGGGTGCCGCCCAGGAGCTGGACGAGCCGTTGGCTGATGGTGAGGCCGAGGCCCGTGCCGCCGTGCCGGCGGTACGTGTCCAGGGCCCCCTGCTCGAAGGCCTCGAAGATGCGTCCGAACTGGTCCGGATCCAGGCCCGGCCCCGTATCGGCCACGGCGATGGCGAGGCCGTCCCCGTCCTCCCGGGCCTCGAGGCGGATCACGCCGCGCTCGGTGAACTTGCACGCGTTCCCGCCCAGGTTGAGGAGGATCTGCCGGAGCTTGGTGATATCCGTGACGAGACCCGGGAGGCCGGGCTGGCAGGTGATGTCCAGGCGGTTGCCCCGGGCGTCGGCCAGGGGCAGGAGGGTGTCGCGGACCTCGGCCAGCAGGGTCGGCAGGTCCGTCTCCTCGAGGCTGCACTGCATCATGCCCGCCTCGATCTTGGCCATGTCGAGGACGTTGTTGATCATGGCCAGGAGATGGCGGCCCGCCGCCTGGATCTTGCGCAGGTCGCTGGAGGACTCCGCGTCGTTCCGCTCCAGCGCGCCGTCCTGGAGCAGCTCGCTGTAGAGCAGGATGGCGTTCAGCGGCGTGCGGAGCTCGTGGCTCATGCTGGCCAGGAACATGTCCTTGGCGCGGGAGGCGCGCTCCAGTTCCGCGTTGGCCTCGCGGAGCTCCCGGGTGCGCAGGGCGACCTCGGAGGCCAGGGCCTCGTTCCGGGACCGGAGGGCGCGGTGGCGCGCCCGCAGGAGGGCCCACACGGCCGCGGTCGCGGCCAGCGCGCCGCCGGCGCGCGCCCACCAGGTCTCCCACCAGTGGGGCAGGACGCGGAAGGGGAGCACCAGGCTCCGCCCGGCCGGGACGCCGTTCCGCACGAGGCGCACCTCGAGCTCGCGCTGGCCCGGGGGGATGGCGCTGTAGCGGACATGGAGCCCTTCCACGGGCACCCAGTCGGAATCCACGCCCGGGAGCCGGGCCTCCAGGGTGAGGGAGGTGGGGGCGCAGAAGGAGGACGTCCCGAACCGGGCGTCCAGGGGCCGCCCCGCGCGGATCACCGGCGGGAAGAAGGTGGGGAGGAGGGCGCCTCCGGCCCGCCATTCCAGGAGGATGGGCGGCTTCGGGGGCGGCAGGGGCGTCTCGGCCCGCGTGTCGAAGGCGCCGAGGCCCTCGGAGGTGCCGTACCAGAGGGAGCCGTCCGGCTCCACGAGGAGTCCCTGGCTGGTGGCGTCGGCGCTGGGGATGCCTTCGCCGGGGGCGAACCAGGCCTCCAGGGAGGTGCCGCCCGGGCCCAGCCGCGCGAGGCCCTGGCTCGTCCCGACCCAGAGGCGGCCGCGGGCGTCCGCGTCCAGCGCGTAGACCACGAGGCCGGGCCGGTTCAGGAAGGGGCGGACGGTGCCCGCGCAGGTCCAGCCGTTGCCGCTCCGGCGGTGGCGGGTGAGGACGGGGTCCTCCAGGTAGGCCACCCAGATGTCCCCCGCCGGGTCGCGCACCGCCCCCAGCGGGGTGAGGGCGGGGGGGGTCCCGAGGCTGCGCCACGCGCCCCCGTCCCGGTAATAGACGCCGGCGCGGGTGCAGAGGAAGACCTCTCCCCGGCCGTCCTGGACCACCTCGAAGATGTCGTCCACGCGCTTGCCGTCCACCCGCACGGGGCCCCAGGTCCAGGTTCCGCCGGCGCGCCGGCCTTCGGCGAGTCCCTGCTGGTAGTCGGAGACCCAGACGGTGCCGTCGGCCCCGATGCCCAGGCCGCGGGAGACGGGTGACGGGGCCAGGTTGGGAACCCGGAGGGCCTCGACCGCGAGGGTGTCGGGATCCACCCGGTAGAGGACGCCTCCGGGGCTGCCCACCGCCAGCATGGAGCCGTCGGGATGGCGCCGGACCCTGGAGAAATGGCCCAGCCTCACCGTCCGCCAGCGCCCGCCATCGGCGACGGCGAGGCCCCCGCTCGTGGCCGCCCAGAGCCGGCCCCGGGCGTCCCGGGCCGCGTTCCAGGCCACCCGGTCGGGAAGGCCGTCCTCGACCCCGTAGACGGTCCAGAGACCCCGGCCGAGGACCTGGACCACGCCGGTGGCGCCCAGCCACGGCGTGCCCTCCTGGTCCACCATGGCGGTCCGGGGCCGGTTCCCGCCGGCATCCGGCCTCACGAGCCGGACCTCCCGGCCCCTGCAGCGGGCGATGCCCGCCGGGGTGTTGACCCAGAGCCAGCCCTCCCGGTCGCGGGTGATCCGCAGGTTGTCCGGGGCGGGCTGGTCGAAGACGCCCCGGACCCGCTCCCAGCCGGCGGCGCCCGGGCCCCGCCTGAACATGCCGGCGCTGGAGCGGATCCAGGTCCAGCCGGCCCCGTCGGCCCCGGCGGCGAGGGCGTTGCGGGCCCCGGGTGGCAGGGACTCGCGCGTCCACCCGCCGCCCGGCGCCGGGTTCCAGATCGCAGCCGGGTCCACGAGCCTGGCGCCGGCGCGCTCCGGGACGGCCACCACGGCGGTGATCCGGCCGGCCCCCTTCGGCGGGTCCACGGCCCGGAAGGCCCGGGTGGCGTGCTCCCGGCGGTGGGTGGCCCCGAAGCTGTGGACCCACAGCGCGCCCTGGGCGTCGAAGGAGAGGGTGCGGACGTGCTCGGCCGGGAGGTTTCCGCCGGCCTGGAAGGAGCCCGCGGGATCCAGCAGGCCGAGGCCGTGCCGGGTCCCGATCCAGAGGCCCTCTTCCGGGTCGGGCAGGAGGGACGTGATGAAGCGGTAGTCGGTGGGGAGGTCCAGGGGCTCGAACCGGTGCCCGTTGTACCGGAAGAGGCCCGCCTCGGTGCCCGCGTAGATCATGCCGTCGTTGCCCTGGGCCACGGCCAGGACGGACAGGTTCGTCAGTCCCTCCTGGAAGCCGAAGACCCGGGCCCGCACGTGCCCGGGCCCCTGGGCGGGGGCGGGCGCCGCCCCGGAGGCCAGCAGGAGGCCCAGGGCGGCGAGGATCGGCATTCCGGGTAAGCGCATGGGCGGGGTCGGGCGGAGTGGGCGGGAGCACCCAGGATACCAGAGCCCCTCAGGCGGTCATTTCCGGTAGATGGCGGAACTCAGGGGCTGGACGGTGACGGTGAGGCCGTCGTCGCTGAGCTCGGCCGTCGTCGAGCCGGTGATGGGCAGGGTGCCCGCGGAGGCCCCGTCGGCGAGGAGGACGGCGCCGGAGATGGCGGCGGGGAGGGTGAAGGTCCTGGCGGCCGCGTCCGCGTTGTGGAAGACGTAGTAGGTGCCCGTGCCGTCCGTGGAGACCGCCTTGTAGCCGAAGGCCAGGATGTTCGCGCCCGCGCCGGAGGGCTGGAGGAGCGTGAGGTTCGTGGCGAGGCTGGCGTCGGGGAGGCGGAAGGCGTTGGTGGTCTTCCGGAGGGCGATCAGGCCCTGGACGTAGGCGTAGAGCTTGTAGCCGTTGCTGGTCGTGGCGTAGTTGGCGAAGGCGCCGGAGATGGGGTCCGCCGAGTAGACGTTGGACCACTTGACCAGGTTGATGGCGTCGGAGGCGTTGTAGGAGTTGTGGACGAAGATCCGGCCGCCGGTGGTGGAGACGGTGGTGGTCCCCGCCGCGGTGGCCTCCTTGGTCCGGAACATCTCGTCCCCGGCGTGGATGAAGGCGGCGCCCTGGGAGGTGAGGAGGGCGGCGTAGCCGATGCGGGCCCGGGCGAGGATCTGGGCGTCGGCGGTGGCCGTCTTCGGGGCGTTGAGGGCGTAGGCGAGGGCGTCGTAGAGGCAGAGGTTGTCGTGGCAGGTCAGGTAGTTCACCACGTTCGAGGTGGAGGGGGCGGTGAAGTTGGTGGGCCTGCCCGAGATGTTGGCGAAGAGGCCCGCCGGGCTCTGGGCGGCGTCCGCGAGGAAGGCGGCGCCTTCGGCGAGTCCGCCCTTCTTGAAGATGTCCCGGTAGCTGTCGGAGAACATGGCGACGTTCAGGCCGGCGAAGGCCGAGACGTGGTTCTGGTCGGCCCCCGCGACGGGGTCGCCGTTGTAGTCGGTGGCATCCCCGGTGTAGAAGCCGTTCCAGCCCTCGCCCAGGAAGAGGGTCCGGGGATTGAGGGCCGCCGCGGCGAGGTACGCGTCCTTGACCGTCACGGTGTCCAGCACCCCCATGAGGTCGAAGCGGAAACCGTCGACCTTGTACTCCTTCGTCCAGAAACCGACCGAGTCCACGATGAGCTTGCGGACCATCTTGTGCTCGCTCATGACGTCGCGGCTGCCCGCGCCGTTCTTGCTGCTGGCGCGGTACCAGTAGTTGGGCAGGGCGCCGTCCCCCAGGACCGCGTCGTTGGCGGTGTGGTTGTACACCACGTCGAGGATCACGCCCATCCCGGCCTTGTGGATCTCGTTGACGAGGGTCTTCAGCTCATTGACGCGGGCCGCCGGGTCGTTCGGGTTGGCGGAGTACATGCCCGTGGGGGTGAAGTAGGCCTGGGGGTCGTAGCCCCAGTTGTAGTTGGCGCCGGTGACCTGGGCCGTGTTCAGCTCGCGGGTGCCGACCTTCGTCTGGTCGTACGTGTAGTTCTCCAGGGGGCACAGGAGCTGGATGTGGGTGACGCCCAGCTTCTGGATGTGCGGGAGCATGTCCACGAGGCCCTTGTAGGTGCCCCAGGGGTGCTGGGCCTGGAAGCCCGTGAGGGCGGGGTCCACGGTGAGGTCGCGGATCCCGGCCTCGTAGATGATGGCGTCCCGGTTGCCGGCGTAGGCGTAGGGGGCCAGGCTGCCCGCGGCGTCCCGCATCCGCGAGCCGTCGAAGTAGGAGGTGGCCGCCCATCCCCCGTCGGGGCCGGTGAGGGCAGGATCGAGGATCGCGCCCTTGCCGACCGCGTCGCCGGAGATGGAGCTGGACGCGGTGTGGGACCACTGGGCCATGGACCTGGCGTAGGGATCCAGGACCATCGTCCCGCCCACGTTGAAGGTGTAGTAGCCCTGCGCGGGCAGGACGACCGGAGCGCTGGTCCAGAGGCCGGAGGCCCCCTTGGTGAGGGGGATGGTGGCCGCGACCTTGGCCAGGGAATCGTCCCAGGCGCTGTAGAGATTGGCGGTCACGCTGGAGGCGTTGGGGTTCCAGTAGGTGAAGGTGACGGTGTTGCCGGAGATGACGGGGCCCAGGACGGTGCTGGGGATCTTGTAGTACCCGGCGTCCGCGGCCGGTGACTTGGAGGCGTCGGCGTCGATGCTGAGGCCGCCGCCGCCGGAGGCCGAGCCGCCTCCGGGGCCGCCGCCTCCGCAGCCGATGAGGGCCAGCACCGCGCCGGCCGCGACCAGAAGGTGGAGGATCCTGGACATCGGGGGCCCCTTTCCGGATCAGGCGCGCTTGTACATGCGCTGGTAGTATTCGTCGAGCATCCGCTTGACGCCGAAGGCCTCGCGGGTGTCCTGGATGGAGGCGGTCATCATGTCCGTCCAGCGGGCCCGGTCGCCATAGTAGACCGGAAGGACCTCCTCGGACAGGACCTTCTTGAAGGCCTTGAAGTCGTGGCGGTCCAGGACGGCCTCGTCGGCGCTCTCGAAGCCGTCGCCGAACTTCCAGCCGTTGATGCCGTGGCGGCAGGCTTCCGGCCACCAGCCGTCGAGGATGGACAGGTTGAGCACGCCGTTCATGGCGGCCTTCATGCCCGAGGTGCCGGAGGCCTCCTTGGGGCGGCGGGGGTTGTTCAGCCAGATGTCCGCCCCGCGGGTCAGCATGGCCCCGATCTCCATGTCGTAGTTCTCGAGGAAGACCACGCGGCCCGGGTACCGGCGGGTCATGTCGAGGATGTCCTCCACGATGGCCTTGCCGTTGTCGTCCAGGGGGTGGGCCTTGCCGGAGAAGACGATCTGGAGCCGGCCCTCCTTGAGGAGGGGCTCGATGAACTTCCGCTCCGTGAAGATGAAGTTGGAGCGCTTGTAGGGCGCCGCGCGCCGGGAGAAGCCGATGGTGAGCACCTCGGGATCGAGCTTCACCCCGTTCCGCTCCTCGACGAAGGCCACCAGCCGGCGCTTGTTCTCCATGTGGCGGTCCCAGAGGGCCTGCTTCCGCTTCGGGGTCGTGGCGGCCGCCGCCAGGTCGAGCATCTTCCGGTCGACCCAGGTGGGCAGGTGGATGGCGTTGGTGATCCCGATGATGGGGCAGCGGCCCTTGACGCCCTTCCACATGGCGTTGGCGGTGACGCGGTGGAGGTCGGCCACGGCGTTGGCGATGCGGGACAGCCGCAGGGCGCCGACGGTCATGTTGAAGGGGGAGCCCCCGAGGCGCTCGAGCTGGGCCCGGGTCAGGCCCAGGTTGGCGCCCATGTACATGAACCGCTCGATGGGATGGGACTCGTTGCCCTGGACGATGGGCGTGTGGGTGGTGAAGACCACCTCCTGGCGGGTCTTCGCCAGGGCGTCCTGGAAGGCGGCGCCCCGCGCCATGCGGCGGCGCATCAGTTCGAAGCCGGCGAAGAGGGCGTGGCCCTCGTTGAAGTGGTAGACGTCCGGCTTGAGCTTCAGGGCCTGGAGGGCCCGGACGCCGCCGATGCCCAGGACCATCTCCTGGGCCACGCGCTCCTCGCCGAACCAGCCGTAGAGCTGGCCGGTGATCCACCGGGCCTCGCCGTCGTTCTCCTCCAGGTCCGTGTCCAGGAGGTAGAGGGTGTCGGTGCCGTGGCTCTTCACGCGCCAGACCTTGATGGCCACGTCCCGGCCCTTGATCTCCACCTTGACGGTCACGCCGGTGTCCTCGAGGAAGGGGTGTTCGGCGTTCTTGTAGGCGTCGTAGACGCGGCCGGTGGCCTTGTCGATGACCTGCTCGCCGTAGCCCTGCTTCCAGCGGATGCCGATGCCCACCATGGGGAATCCGTAGTCCTTGACCCCCTTGAAGTAGTCGCCGGCGAGGATGCCCAGGCCGCCGGCATAGATCTTGAACGAGCTCTCGAGGGCGTATTCCATGCAGAAATAGGCGACCTTCGGAAGTTTGGCTGCCATGTGGCTCTCCTTGCTTATCGAATCAGTTCGAGGAGGACGCAGGCCTCGGCCTGGACCTTCACGGCGCCGCCGGCGACCGTGTATTCGCGGCCGGTGTAGGCGTCCTGGACCTTGTCGCCGTCGGCGAACGCCCCGGCCACGGGCACGCTGGTCTCGCCCTTGGCGCCCAGGGCGACCACGACGCGGTCGGCGCCCTCGACGCGGCTGAAGACGTAGGGGGAGGCGGAGAGCTCCTTGTGGGCCCCGCGGGCCACGGCGACGTGGCGCGCGCGGAAGGTGCCGAGCTTGCGCCAGTGCGCGAGGACCTTCGTGTCGACGCTGTCCCAGTTCATGTCGGACCGGGTGGCCTGCTGGGTGTCCCCCCGCGGCATGAAGCCCTCGGGGCGGGCCGTCTCGTCGCCGTAGAAGATCTGGACGGCGCCGGGGCACAGGAGGAGGGCGGTGCCGCCCTCGATGAGCCGGTCGCGGTCGAAGAGCTTCGTGTCGTGGCTGGAGATGTAGTTGAGCCAGGTGGGGGCGTGGCCGGACTCCAGCTTCGCGTAGTCGGCGAAGAGCTTGCGGGGCTTGGCGAAGCCGCCCTCCTCGGACTGGAACTCGAAGTTGATCATGGCGTCGAAGCCGTGCTCGAGCATCTTGTGGGCCCGGCCGCTGGGGCCCCAGTACTCGCCCACCATCCAGAAGGGGGCGTCGTCGATGCGCTCCTTGGGATGCTCGGCCTTCCAGGCGGCGAGGGCCTGGGTGGCGGCGGCCTTCAGGGCTTCCCAGCTCTCGGGTTCCACGTGCTTGACCGTGTCGCAGCGGAAGCCGTCCACGCCGAACCGGCGGACCCAGTCGGAAAGCCAAGCAACCAAATAGCCGCGCACGGTGGTGCCGGGCAGGTCCACGGCGCGGGTTCCGGGCTTCTCCTTGAGGAACTTGGGCAGCTTCACGGGATCCGGGCTCTCGGTCCGGAAATCGGGGAGGAAGGCGATCTGGGCGGTGAGGTCGTCCCGGCCGCCGTCGATGTAGCCGGGCAGGCCCGCCCGCACCCAGGCGCGGCCCCACCAGTCGGCGAACTTGAACGAGTTGTAGTCGATGTAGTTGTGGTACGAGCGGAGGGTGGTCTTCTCCCAGCCGTCGTAGACCACGTCGACCTTGAGCTCCTTGGCGGTCTGGAGGTCGAGGTAGCCGGGGTGGTTCATGACGATGTCGAAGATCACCCGGATGCCCTGGGCGTGGGCGGTGTCGATCATCTCCTTGAGATCGGCCTCGGTGCCCATGTTGGCGTCCAGGACGGTGTAGTCCAGGGCGTAGTAGCCGTGGTAGGCGTAGTGCTTGAAGCTGGCGTTGGCCCCCTGGACCCAGCCGTGGATCTGCTCGTAGGGGGCGGTGATCCAGATGGCGTTGACGCCCAGGTCCCTGAACCAGCCCTCCTTCAGCTTGCGTGTGACGCCCTTGAGGTCGCCGCCGTGGAAGGTGGCGACGTCGTCCTTGGGCGTGGCCTCCCGCTTCCGGCCGTAGCTGTTGTCGTTGGACGGATCCCCGTTGACGAAGCGGTCCGTCATGAGGAAGTAGACGATGGGGTTGTCCTTGAAGGCGCCGGGGGCGGCCTGGGGGGTCCCGGCGGCGAGGGTGGCGCCGACGAGGGCCAAGGTCTTCAGGAGGGGGGAGGCGGAGGGGAGGCGCATGGTTCGCTCGCGGCAGTGGAGGACGGGCCGGCGATGGGGAGCACCGCCGGCCCGGCATTCCAATCAGGACTACTTCATTTCGGGGTGGGCCTTCTTGACGTCTTCGAGGCTGAAGTAGATGGCCATGTCGCCCTCGTAGATCCAGGCGTCCTGGTGTTCGAGGCCGTTGAAGGCCATGTCCTTGGCGCCCTGCTCCTTGATGTCGCCCTTGTGGATGATGTAGTTGACCTGGCACTTGGTGCGGGTCTTGAACTCGGAGATGTCCCGGACCCAGAACACGCCGAACTCGTCCTTGCCGGTGGGCATCATGGGGGTGGGCCACTCGACGTTCTCGAGGGGCATGTTGGGGGACTTCCAGAGGTGGATGCCCCACTTCTCGTAGTTGCCGTCCTGGCGGTGGTAGTGGATGGTGACCTTGTCCTTGGCCGGGGCGGGGGCCTGGGCCTGGGAGGGGACGCCGACGGCGAAGGCCAGGGCCACGGCGGCCAAGACCTTGAGGAAGGTTCTGCGGAGGCTCATGTGCTTCTCCTTGGGGTGATGGGGAGGGCCGTGGCCCTCACGGGGTTGGCGGGGGTCAGCCCTTGGTGCCGCCGGAGGTGAGGCCGGCGATCAGGCCCTTCTGGGCGAGCATGAAGACGAGGGTGATGGGGAGGCCGGAGAGGATGGCGGCCGCCGCGAAGTCGCCCCACATGTACTTCTGGGGGTAGAGGAAGCTGTTGGCGCCGACGGCCAGGGTCAGGTTCTTCTGGGAATGCAGGAGGATGGAGGCGACGGGGTACTCGATGATGGCCCCGATGAAGGCCAGGAGGAACACCACCATCAGGATGGGGAGGGCCATGGGCAGCAGGACGCGCCAGAAGGCCTGCCAGGGCGTCGCGCCGTCCACGGTGGCGGCCTCCTCGATCTCGGCCGGGATCGTCTCGTAGAAGCCCTTGATCGTCCAGATGTGGAGGGCGATGCCGCCCGAGTACGCCAGGACCAGGGACCAGAGGCTGTCCATGCCGAAGACGGGGAAGGCGTTCCCGATGCGGGTGAAGATGGAGTGGATGGCCACCAGGGTCAGGATGGTGGGGAACATCTGCATGAGCATCAGGCCCATGAGGGCGGCCTTCTTGCCGGCGAACTTCAGGCGCGCGAAGGCGTAGGCGGCGGTGGTGGACAGGAAGAGGCCGACGCAGGCCGAGACCAGGGCCACCTTGATGGAGTTCCAGAGCCACTGGAGGACGGGCAGGTCGGGCTTGACGGGGACGCCGTCGGGGCCCGGGACGGGGAGCCCCAGGGCGAAGCGCCAGTGCTCCAGGCTGATGGTCGTGGGGATGATCCTGCCGGTGGCGTAGTTGCCGGGCCTCAGCGAGATGGAGATGACCATCAGGAAGGGGAAGATGACGGCGGCGCAGAGGCAGAGCAGGAAGAGGTGGGCCGCCCAGACCCGCCAGCGCTGTGACTTGTTGACGACGATGGCCATGGCCGCTCCCTACCGCTTCTCGTCTTCCGTGATCTTCGTGAACCGGATCTGGATCACCGTCAGCACGGCGACCAGGAGGAAGATCACCGTGGAGATGGCGGCGCCCAGGCCGAACTGCTGGCCGGAATCCTGGAAGGCCAGCCGGTAGACGTAGCTGATCAGGATGTCGGTGGTGCCGGCGGGCACGGTGATGTCCGTGAAGTCTGGCCGGCCGCCCGTCAGAAGGAAGATGAGGACGAAATTATTGAAATTGAAGGCGAAGCTGGAGATGAGCAGCGGCGTGAGGGGCCGCCGGATGAGGGGCAGGGTGATCTTGAAGAAGTTGGTGAGGGGGCCGGCCCCGGCCACCGCGGACGCCTCGTAGAGGTCCGTGGGGATGGCCTTGATGAGGCCCATGGAGACCACCATCATGTAGGGGAACCCGAGCCAGGTGTTGACGATGAGGATCATGATCTTGGCGAGGGTCGGGTCCGAGAACCAGCCCGGCTTGATGCCGAAGAGCCCGTTGAGGATCAGGTTGATCTCGCCGGTGTTCGAGTTGAACAGCCCCTTCCACACCAGGATGGAGATGAACCCGGGCACCGCGTAGGGGAGGAAGAGCAGGAGCCGGTAGACGCTGCGGAAGCGCAGGGCCTCCCAGTTGAGGAGCACGGCCAGGACCATGCCCAGGGAGCAGGTCAGGAAGACGCTGAGGCCGGCGAAGAGGACCGTCCAGACGAAGATCTTGAGGAAGGGCCCGCTGAACTTCTCGTCCGTGAAGATCCGGGCGTAGTTCTTCCAGCCGATGTGGGCCTGGAAGCCCGGCTGGACCTGGTCCCCGGCCCCGGTCTCGTAGAAGCCGGTCCGGAAGTTGGCCTTCAGGACGGTGCCGTCCTGGTTGTTCACGAGGGTCCCGTCGGGGTTCTTCCGGTAGAGCGGCTTCATGGCCGCGTACTCGGAAAGTCCCGTCATGCCCAGCCGGGTCCCGGCCGGCAGGACGAGGGTGAGCTTCTTCAGGTTGTCCTCGTGGGCGATGACGTCGGCCAGGTCGAGGGGATCGCCCGGGGTGAAGCCGGCCTCGGCCTGGGGCGCCATCCTGGCTTCGACGGGCGCCTCGCCGGGCATGTCGAAGGGGGCGGAGACGAAGGCGTCGCCCTTCTCCTGGTCCTCCAGCCGGGCCCGGTACCGCCCGCCGTCGGGGAAGACCTGGAACTGGTAGGTGGAGGCGTCCCCGGCGTAGGTCTGGTCCAGCAGGTACTGGGTGGCGCGGGGGAAGTCCAGGAGGTTGCGGCTGCCGTAGTTGGTGAACCCGATCGCCATGGTGTAGACCATCGGGAAGACCACGAAGATCAGGGCGGCGCCGATGGCCGGATAGAGGTACCGGTAGGCGTAGGTGCGCCGGGAGGTGTAGAGCCAGGCGGCGAGGGCGGCGATGACGAGGATCGTCACGGCCAGGAGGGGCTCGCCCACCGCGTGCACCACCGTGACGAGATAGAGCGCGCCGACGACGAACGCCCCCAGCAGGGCCGGGCCGAGAAAGCGCTTGAGGTCGGTCTTGGAGGTCATGGGATCGGTTCCGGAACGGGTCCGGGGGCGGAGGGCCGGGCCCTCCGCCCCGCGGGGGGTCTACTTGGCGAGGATCCGCTTGGCGGCGGCGTCCATGGCGTCCTTGGGGGACTTCCGGCCGTCGGTCATGCTGCCCAGGGCGCTGAGCATGGCGGCCCAGAAGCGGCCCATCTCGGGGTTGTTGGGCATGACGACGCCGTCACGGGCGCTGGCCATGGTGGCCTGGACGCGGGGGTCGCCCTTGATCTTGTTGAAGAACTCCTGGTTGGCGGGGGCGCCCAGGGGGACGTCCTTGTTCATCGTCTCGAGGCCCTTGGGGGTGAGCATCCAGTTCTCGATGAACTCCTTGGCCAGGGCCACGTTCTTGGAGGCCTTGGGGATCATGGCGGCGGTGACGCCCACGAAGGGCCGGGAGGGCTTGCCCTCGACGGCGGGGAGCTTGGTCACGGCATAGGGGATCTTGGCCTTGTCCAGGTTCTCCCAGGCCCAGGCTCCGCTGATCATCATCGCGATCTTGCCTTCGGCCATGGCGGCTTCCATGTCGGCGTAGCCGGCCTCGGGGGGCATGACGTCCTTCTTGATCAGCTGGTCGAGGATGGAGGCGCCCTTCACGGCGCCGGCGTTGTTGACGCCGGTGTCACGGGGATCATAGGTGCCGTCGGGACGGCGCTTGAAGGCGTAGCCGCCGTTGGCCGCCAGCATGGGGAAGGTGAAGTAGGTGTTGTTGTAGTCCCACAGGATGGCGTGCTTGCCTTCCTTGCGGAGCTTCTCGTCGAGGGTGAAGACGTCCTTCCAGTCCTTGGGGACGTCGTTGGGGTTCTTGATGATGTTCTTGTTGTAGATGAGGGCGACGGCCTCGATGGAGATGGGGTAGCCCCAGGTCTTGCCCTGGATGGTGACGGCGTCCCAGGCCATCTTGGTGACGCCTCCGCGGAACTTGGGATTGGGCTTGACCTCGTTGAGGAGGCCCGCGGCGCTCCACTCGCCGATGCGGTCGTGGGCCCAGATCCAGACGTCGGGGCCCTTGCCCTCGCTGGAGGCCTGCTGGAACTTGCCGGGGGCGTCCTCGGGGTGCTCGACGACGACCTTGACCTTGGTCTTCTTGTAGAACTCGTCGCCCACCCGCTGGAGGCCCTTGTAGGCCTTGTCGCCGTTGATCCACACGTGGAGGACCTTCTGCTGGGCCTGGAGGGGGGTGGCGAGGCCGCCGGCCACCAGCAGGGTGGCGGTGACGGCCAGCTTGGCGATCTTGGACCGGGTGCTCATGTCTGGCTCCTTGGAAGTCGGGTGCGGCCAGCGGCCGCGGAAGGGGAGGGAAGGGCTTCGGGCGCCGGCCTAGGGCCGGGGCAGGGTCCGGCCGTCCTGGCCGAACAGGTAGCCATGCTCGGCGGGGAAGGCGATGAAGGCGGAGCTGCCGGTGGCCAGGGGATTGTCCGGGTTGGCCTTGACCGTCAGGGTCTCGGGGCAGCAGGGGGCGTCCACGTAGAAGTAGGTGATGTCGCCCAGGTGCTCCGCGACCTGGATCCGGCCGGCGGCGGTCTCCGGACCGGGCTCGGTGGCCGCCACCAGGTGCTCGGGGCGGATGCCCAGGGTGAGCGGGGTCCCCTCGGCGAGGCCGCGGGCGTCGGCGGCCACGTGGAGCCGGGTCCCGTCGGAGAGGGCGACCCAGGCCGCGCCGGCCTCCGCCGACACCAGGGTGCAGGGCAGGAAATTCATCCTGGGGGAGCCGATGAACCCGGCGACGAAGAGGTTGGCGGGCTGGTGGTACAGCTCCAGGGGGGAGCCGACCTGCTCGATGACGCCCCGGTTGATCACCACGATGCGGTGGGCGAGGGTCATGGCCTCGACCTGGTCGTGGGTCACGTAGATCATGGTCGTCTTGAGCTCCTGGTGGAGCTTGCTGAGCTCGACGCGCATCTGGACCCGCAGGGCGGCGTCCAGGTTGGAGAGGGGCTCGTCGAAGAGGAACACGTCCGGCTTGCGGACGATGGCGCGCCCGATGGCGACGCGCTGGCGCTGGCCGCCGGAGAGGGCCTTGGGCTTCCGCTCCAGGAGGGGCTCGATCTGGAGGATGGCGGCGGCGCGGGCGACGGCGGCGGCGATCTCCTGCTTGGAGGCGCCGGCCAGCTTGAGGCCGAAGGCCATGTTCTCGGCCACGGTCATGTGCGGGTACAGGGCGTAGCTCTGGAACACCATGGCGATGCCCCGCTTGGAGGGGGGCACGTCGTTCATGACCTTCCCGCCGATGCGCAGCTCGCCCTCGGTGATCTCCTCCAGCCCCGCGATGCAGCGCAGGAGGGTGGATTTGCCGCAGCCGGAAGGGCCGACGAAGACGACGAACTCGCCGTCCTGGATCTCCAGGTCCAGGCCCTGGAGGACCTTCACGTCGCCGTAGGCTTTCTTCAGTGCCTTGATTTGCAGGTCGCCCATGGGGATTGGTCCGGAAAAGAGGTTGCGCGGGAAAGAGTCTAGAGCGTTTCGGCGGTGTCTCTACTTGATATCGCCGTGGATGGCGCCCTGGAAGCCCCCGCCTCCGGCGTAGATCACGCGCACGCCGTAGGCCGGGATGGCGGCGGCCGTGTAGCTGCCGCCGTTCAATGAATTGTTGTTCTTCAGGTCGCCCAGGACGGCCTGGACGGTGGTGCCCGAGGGGAGCCCGTACGCGGCCAGGCCGGACACGGTGACCGTCTGGGCCGAGCCGGTGAGATTGGCCACCACGAGGATCCGCTCGGCGCCGGCGCTGCGGAGGCAGGCCAGGGCCTTGGCGGGGCCGGCGTCCGTCGCCAGGGTGGCGTAGGCGCCGGTCCGCAGGGCGGGGTACGAGGTGCGCGCCTGGATGAGGTACTTGCACCAGCTCAGGATGGACTCGGCGTCCCCGGTCTGGGCGGCCACGGCGCTCCAGTCCATGGGCTGCCGGAGATCGGCGTCGTTGCCGGCGGCGCCCGGCATGCCGACCTCGTTGCCGTAGTAGAGGATGGGAGTGGCGGGGCCCAGGATGTTCATGGCCTCGGCCAGCACGATCTGGGGCCGGCTGCCCCGGTACTGGGTCCCGGGGCGGGAGATGACGTTGTCGTGGTTGGAATCGAAGGAGGCGGCCCTGGCGCCCGCGGGCCAGGTGTCGCGTTCGGTCTCCCACAGCCGGGTCAGGGCGGTGGCGTCGGGGCCGGAGATGGCGCTGTAGACGGCGGCCGGGGCCGCGAAGTCCAGGCACATGTGGAATTCATTGCTGCCGCTGCCGAAGTAGGCGCCGATGCGGGCCGTGTCCGTCCAGGCCTCGGCCACCATCATCTTGGCGGCGACCTTGGACGCGTCCCCGCCGGGGCGGGGGTGGGTGTTGCCGGGGGCGGCGTAGCCGTCCAGGAGGGTCCGCCAGGCCTGGAGGCGGGCATGGGTGTCAGGCTGATCGGCTGCCTGACCAGGGCCGGTCTCGCACAGGTAGCGGACGGCATCCACCCGCATGCCGTCGAAGCCCCGGTCCAGCCAGTACGTCTGCACGTCCTGGATCGCCTGGCGCAGTCCCGCGTCGTAGAAGTTGAGGTCGGCCATGCCGGCGCCGAAGGCGGTGTAGTACCAGCCCGAGCCGGACGCGGTCCAGACGCTCGCGGAGGTGCCGCCGCCCCAGGGGTAGCCCCAGCCGTCGGGCAGGGCGCTCTTCCACACGTAGTAGGCCGAACGGTTGGACCCGGTGAACCAGGGGTGGGCCGTGGACGTGTGGTTGGGCACGAAATCGAAGATGATGCGCATCCCGCGGGCGTGGACCGCGTCGATGAGGTTCTTGAGATCGGCCTTCCGGCCGAAGCGGTCATTGACCGCGTAGTAGTCCGTGGTGTCGTACCCGTGCATGTTCGAGCCCTTGTAGGCGCACTCGAAGATGGGGGACAGCCACAGGGTGTTGACGCCCAGGGACTGGAGGTAGTCCAGCTTGGCCTGGATGCCGGGGAGATCGCCGATGCCGTCGCCGTAGAGGCCGTCGTTGAAGGCCTTCACCCAGATCTGGTAGATGACGGCGTCGTCGTACCAGCGGGCGGGGCTCTCCAGCTGCTGGCCGGGGGCGATCGTCGTGGTGTCGACGGGGTAGCCCGTGGACCCGTTGGAGCCGCCGCCGGAACAACCCAGCGGGCCGACCAGGCTGAGGAGGATCGTGGCGGCGAGGTGCAGGCGCAGGGAGCCCCCCCCCGGCCCCCGCCGCGGGGATCCGCTGCGGGGGGCGCCGGAAATGGCGGTGCGGCCGGAGGGGGTGCGTTCCATGCTTCAGGCCTTCCTTACCACCAGGCTTCGATCTGGGCGCCGAAGGTCACGCCCTGGGTCTCGGCGCCGAAGTGGCCTTCCGCGATCTTGTTCCACTGGTTCGCGTTGGCGTTCCACTGGCCGCGGGTCACGAAGACGCGGATGGAGGGGCGGCTCCACCAGGAGGCCTGGGGGCTCCACTGCAGGGCCAGGGTCTGCTTCCAGAGGTGGCGGTCCTCGGTCTCGTTGTCGAACTTCAGCTTGTCGTAGCCGATCTCGGCGGCGACGCTGAAGTGCTTGGTGAAGAAGTAGACCGGGCGGATGCCGTAGGACAGCCAGCTGTTGGTGTTGTTCTTCATCGAGCCCTTGCCGTCCTGCTTGCGGTACTGGATCACGCCGCCCAGCTCGAGGTTCTTGACGGGCTTGATGTAGAAGGCGTCCATCACGTGCCACCAGGTGTTCTCGGTCTTCACCTCCGGGTTGTACCAGTTCCAGAAGGTGTTGCCGTCGCCGTAGGTGGCGTAGACGCGGTTGTCGCCGCCGAAGAAGTTCGACTGGTTCAGCATGACGTGGTACTGGTGACCCTTGTTGTTCATGCCGGCCGCGTCGGCCTTGGCGTCGCCGTGGGCGTCGTTGTACTGGTAGCCCACCGTCAGGCTGCCGCCCTGCCAGAGGGCGATGTCGGAGAGGCGGAGGTCGTGGCTGCCGATGACGAAGTGGCCCGAGCCGCCGACCCACTGGCTGTAGGGGGCCAGGTCGCCCTTGATGGCGCCGTTGTTCCAGTCGTTGGAGACGTTGCCGGAATCATGCTGGATGAAGGCGTAGTGCAGCTTGGCGAAACCGAGGTTGATGCCCTCGATGCCGACGCCGTCGCCGCTGTTGTTCCAGTACCACTGGTCGCGCATGTGGAGGTCCTGGCGCATGTAGAAGCGGCGGCCGGCCCAGATGCTGGCGTTGCGGAAGGCGGTGCTGTTGCCGAGGACGCCGGTGGCCTCGCCCCAGGCTTCGCGGATCCAGACCTGCTGGTTGGGGCTGGGGGACTTGCTGTTGTCCACGTCGCCGCCCGCGTCGGCGGAGGAATCGCGCACCTGGTAGTAGCCGCGGAAGGAGGGACGGAAGTGCAGCTTGAAGCTGGTCTCGCCCTTGTCGTAGGCGCGGACGTCGAAGGCCAGCTCGAGGTAGTTGTCGGTCTCGTTGCCGAGGCGGTAGCCGGGGCCGCCGGTGGGGGAGCCGCCGGTGTTGGCGAGGTAGAAGGTCTCCTGCTCGCCGCCGTTGGAGGAACGGCCCACGCCGGAGCGCATGTAGCCGTGGAGTTCGAAGGTGTCCTGGGCGGCCAGGGACCCGGCGGCGAGGGCCAGGGGGAGGGCCAGGAGGAGGTTGGTCTTCATGGGTGTGGCTCCTTGAAGATGCCGCGGCGCGGCGGGGTTTTGGGTTTACTGCGGGTTGCTGGCAGGTTCCTGCCCGAAGAATCCGCCCCACGGGGGCAGGCGCAGGATGCGGCCATCGGGGACGGCGGCCGCGAATCCGTGCCCCTGGAGGGGGAGGACCCTTGCGGGAAGCTGGTATTCGGCCGGTTCGGGGCCGAGGTTGAAGACGGCGAGGAGGCGCTGGCCGGGCGTTTCACGCCGGATGGCCAGGACCGGTTCGGGGGCCTTGGGGAAGGCGATGCTGCCGGCGCGGAGGGCGGGCTGGCGTCTCCGCCAGGCCAGGAAGGTCCGGCAGAAATTGAGAACGGAGGCGGGGTCGGGGTCCTGGACGGACACGGCCTTGGGCAGGTGCTCCTGGGCCATGGGCAGCCAGGGCTCCACGCCCGAGAAGCCGCCGTAGGGCACCTCGGGGGTCCAGGGGATGGGGGTCCGGCAGCCGTCCCGGCCCTTGAAGTCGGGCCAGAAGGTGATGCCGTAGGGATCCACGAGCCGGTTCCTGGGGACCACGGCCTCGGTGAGGCCCAGCTCCTCGCCCTGGTAGAGGCAGAAGGAGCCGCGCAGGGTGCCCAGCATGGCCAGGAGGACCTTGGGGAAGGCGGGATCGTCGGTGCCGCCGCCCCAGCGGGAGGCGACCCGCTCCACGTCGTGGTTGGAGAGGCTCCAGCAGCCCCAGCCGCCGCCCGCCTTCAGGGCGCGCTCGAAGTCCAGGACGGCCTTGCGGACCCGGGCGGCGCTGAATTCGTCCGTCAGCAGGTACATGCCGTAGGCCATGTGGAGCTTGTCGCCGCCCGCGGTGTAGGCCGCCATGATGGGCAGGGCGTCCTCGTCGCCCACCTCGCCCACGCTGACCGCGCCGTAGGCGTCCAGGAGACCCCGGAAGCGCTTCAGGAAGGCGATGTTCTCCGGCCGGGTCTTGTCGTAGCGGTGGGTCTGCATCCCGTAGGGATTGCCGGGGCGGACGGAGCTGAGCTCCAGGTGCTTGCCCCGGGCGGGCGGATTGTTCCGGAACAGCGGGTCGTGGAAGTGGAAGTTGCACGCGTCGACCCGGAACCCGTCCACCCCGCGCTCGAGCCAGAACCGGCTCTCCTCGAGGAGCTGGTCCTGCACGGCGGGCGTGTGGAAGTTGAGGTCCGGCTGGGTCTCGAGGAAGTTGTGGAGGTAGTACTGCCGGCGGCGGGGCTCCCAGGCCCAGGCGGAGCCGCCGAAGACGGACATCCAGTTGCTGGGGGGCGTGCCGTCGGGACGGGGGTCGGCCCAGACGTACCAGTCGCTCCGGGGGCCCGTGCGGGCCTTCCGGCTCTCCTTGAACCAGGGATGCTGGTCCGAGGTGTGGCTCAGGACCTGGTCGATGAGCACCTTCAGGCCCAGCCGGTGCGCGGTCGCCACCAGCTCGTCGAAGTCCTTCAGGGTCCCGAAGATGGGATCGACGTTCCGGTAGTCGGAGACGTCATAGCCGAAATCGCGCATCGGCGAAGTGAAGAAGGGGGAGACCCAGATCGCTTCCGCGCCGAGATCGGCGATGTAGGGCAGGTGGGCGGTGATGCCGGGCAGATCGCCGACGCCGTCCTCGTTCGTGTCCTGGAAGCTCCGGGGGTAGATCTGGTAGATGCCGGCCCCGCGCCACCACGCGGGCTCGCCCGTTCCCCGATCGACCTCGTTGTTCGCTTTCATGGTGTGAATCCTGTCACGCGCCCGGAAGGGCCGCTTGCCTTGCTGGGGATTGGAACCGGTTACAAACCTCGACCGCAGAGGAGGGCGCACCGCAAAGACCGACGCTCGATTGTTGAGAGAGGGCTGGCCAAGGGAGCATGAAACCGGTTACAAAGAAGACACGCAATAGTTGGCTACCGAGGTTGGCCTTGTCAACAGAAAAGTGTTAATGCCACCTTTCAGGCTGGGGGCGGTGCCGGACGGCGCCCCGGCCTGGAACGCGGCTTCGGGTCCCGGCCCCCCCTTGGATACCCTGGACCCATCCCCTTCTGCAGGATTCAGCCCATGCCCACGTCCGATAACGAACAATTCATCCTTGCCGCCGATGTGGGCGGCACCAACCTCAGCCTGGCCCTGATGGGGGGTGGCCCATCGGGGGTGCGCCTGCTGCGCAAGGGCCTGTACCGCACCGCGGAGGAGCCCTCCCTCACGGAGCCGGCCCGGCGCTTCCTGGGCCAGTGCGCGGCCGAGGGCCTCCCGGCGCCGGCGGCCCTGTGCGTGTCCGGGGCCGGGCCCGTGCGGGACGGGGTGATCCCCCTGACGAACGTGGCCTGGGACATCGACGGGGCGGCCCTGGAGGCCGGCCTGGGCGTCCCGGTGCGCCTCATCAACGACTTCTCCGCGGTGGCCTACGGCGTGCTCCTGCTGGACCCGGCCGACCCGGACCAGCTCCTGCCCATCCCCCACGGGGACGGTTCCCGGCCGGCCCCGGACCCCGCGGGGCCCATCCTGGTGGTCGGGGCGGGCACGGGCCTGGGCGTGGGGTTCGTCACCCGGGGCGCCGGCGGCGTCCGGGTCCACGCCAGCGAGGGCGGGCACATCGGACTCCCCGTCACCGGCGAGGAGACCCTCCGGCTCTGGCGCCACCTCCGGGACCGGTTCCCCGGTCCGCCGGGGGCGGAAGCGGCGGTCTCGGGCACGGGCATCGCCACCCTCCTGGGCTTCCTGGCCGGCGAGGCGTCCGAGGTGCCGCCGGAGGCCGCGCGCATTCTGGCCCTGGCGCCGGAGGCCCGGCCCGCCGCCATCGCCGCGGCGGTCGAGGACCCGCTTTGCCGGCGGTCCATGGAGCTGTTCGTGGAGCTCTATGCGCGGGTGTGCGCCGAGCTGGCCGCCGTCATCCTCCCCACCGGCGGCGTGTTCCTGGCCGGCGGCGTCGCGGGCAAGAACGCCGCCTGGTTCCTGGAGGAGGACCGGTTCATGCGCGCCTTCGAGCAGAACTACCGGTCCCACCTGGACGACCTGACCCGCTCGGTGCCCGTCCACATCGTCCGGGACTACGCCGTCAGCCTCTATGGGGCGGCCAACGCGGTGCTCATCCGTCCATGAGAGGGGCCCCATGAAGATCACCATCGGCGAGATCGCACGCCAGGCCAATGTCTCCAAGGGGACCGTCAGCCGAGTCATCAACGGGAAATCCACGGTGGCGGAGCACACCCGGAAGAACGTCCTGGCCGTGATGAAGCGCCTGGGCTACGCCCCCGACCCGGTGGCCCGCGAACTCTCCATGCGCACCAAGCACACCCTCGGCATCTGGGTGGGGGCGGGGGAGAACCGCCTCTCGCCCTACTTCAGCCGGATCTGGCGGGCCCTCCTGCGGGAGATGCAGCTGCGAGCCACCCAGTTCGTGGAACTGCCCGAGGACATCACCGGGGTGCGCACCCGCTTCGACGCGGTGCTCATCTTCCACAGCGACGAGGTGGACGCGCGGCTGGCGCTCCTCCAGGAGCGGGGCATTCCGCCCGTCCTCATCGGCCACCACCCGGGCATCAGCTGCGTGGCCCCCGACGACGTGGGCGGGGGGCGGCTGGCGGGGCTGAGCCTCCTCTCCCTGGGCCACCGCAACCTCCTCCACCTCACCGTCGCCGCGGAAGCGACCTGGGCCAAGGACCGGGCCAACGGGTTCAAGGCCGCCTTCGCGGGCGCCGCCGGGGCGGGCCTGACCTACGCCGAGGCCCGGGGAGAAGCCTCCGTGCTGGGCGGCTACCGCCTCATGCGGGACGCCTGGAAGGCGGGGCACCGCCCCACCGGGGTCTTCTGCGCCACGGACGAGATGGCCGTGGGCGCCCTGGGGGCCCTGGCGGACCTGGGGGTCGCGGTGCCCGCCCAGGTCTCCGTGGTCGGGTTCGACGGCCTCGTGGAACTCCATCCCGGCCTCGCCTCGGTGGCCCAGGACATCCCGGCGATCGCCCATCAGGCCGTCTCCCTGGCCTTGGCCGCCATCGGCAAGGACGCCGTGCGCAAGACCATCGTGCCCGTGAGCCTGATCCAGGGGACGACCCTGGGCCCGGCCCCCAAATGAAGGGGGAAATGGGGATATCCTATCGGTTTCCCCGGATGCCCATGCGAATCGCCCCCCTGCTCCTCCTCCTTTGCGTCCTGGCCTGCCGCTCGCCCCTGGCCCAGCTTCCCCGGGATCCGGCCGGGCCCCGGCTGGACCTGGCTCCCGTGCGGGTGGAGGACCACAGCCGCCAGTTGAAGCGGCTCCGGCCCCTGGCGCCGGGCGAGGCCAACACCCCGGAGACCCGCGCCTCGGCCCTGGCCGCCCATGGCCATTGGCTGGAAGGCGCCTTCCGGGAGGACGCCCGGGCCCGGGGGATCCGGGTGGAGGCCGGCGCGCCGCTGCGCCTCGAACTCACCGTCACGGACCTGGGCGAGGTCCGCACCTCGTACATCATCCTGGGCATCGCCTCGGGGGTGGCCTGGGGGGTCGGCACCGGCCTGGTGGCCCACGACACCCGGCTGGCCGTTGGCCTTGGGGGCTACGAGCTCCTGGAGGAGAGTGCCTTCTGGATCCTGGGCAGCAGCGTCTTCGGGGCCTGGTCGGCGCCCGCCGTGGTGGAGGCGAAGGTGTACCGCGAAGGCGAGGCCAAGCCCGTCTGGGCGGACACCTTCTACGCCCTGAGCGGCCGGGCCCTGACCAAGGGCCTGCCCCCGGCGGCGCGGGGCGACCGGGAAATCCAGCTGCGCGCCGCCCTGCAGCGCCTCACGGACAAGATCCTGGTGGAACTGGCGCAGGTGCCGGGCTTTCCCGGCCCGGACATCCATGAGCCGGCCGCCGCGGTGACGGCCCGCCTTCTCGAAGGGCGCCCGCCGGCGCCCGTTCCTGGTAACGTGGTCCCCGGATCCCCATCGGGGGGGAGGCTGTAATGAATAAATTGTTGCTAGGCGCCGGTCTGGCCGTGGTGACCAGCTTGGTGGCCGCTCCCGCGCGGCGGTCCACCTGGGACCTGCGCCAGTTCAACTGGGTCAAGCTGATGGAGCGGGAAAGGGGGGCCGAACCCAACGCGCACCCGGCCCGCATCCAGCCGGAGGCCCTGCGGGCCGTGCTGGAATCCGTGATGCTGGCCGATGGGGCGGAACCCCTCTTCTCCCGCGACGACCTGGACCGCTTCCAGGGCCCCCTGGCCGAAGCCCTCGCCCTGGCCACCGCCGACGAGGATGTGGTGGTCTTCTGCACCAGCCGCCGGGACGCCGGCATTCTGGCGCCGGAGTTGACGGTGACGGCCCGGCTCTTCGTCAAGGGCGACCGGCTGAACCTCCTCGTGGGCGAGACGCGCCTGGAATTCGCGGGCCCCGCCCGGGCCCACGTGACGCCGCCCTTGCCAGGCTACGGCTCCCGGGCTGGGGCCGGCCAGGCGGTCTTGAAGGCGGAGCGGGCCCAGTCTCTGCGGCCCGATTGGCTGGTCTTCCCCCTTCCCGAGCCGCGCAAAGTCGCGGAGCCCCCCCGCCCGGTCCAGACCGGGGTGCGGTCCGTGCCCCTGCAGATCCAGGGGGCGAAGGCCCCGGCCGAGGAACGGCTCCGGACCCTCAAGCGCCTGCGGGAGGACGGCCTGATCACGGACGAGGAGTACCGCGAGAAGCGGAAGGAGATCCTCAAGGAGCTGTGAGGGGGCCTCAGGCCTTCTTGGCGGGGCCTTCCTTGGGCTGCTTGCAGGCCTTGGCGTCCTTGCAGGCCTTGGCGTCCTTGCAGGCCTTGGCGTCCTTGCAGGCCTTGGCGTCCTTGCAGGCCTTGGCGTCCTTGCAGGCCTTGGCGTCCTTGCAGGCCTTGGCGTCCTTGCAGGCCTCGTCAGCCTTGCAGTCCTTGCCGTCGCAGGCGGTCTGGGGACAGGCAGGCTTCGCGGGCTTCTTGGCTTCGCCGGCGGGGAGGGCGAGGCCGAAGGCGAGGAGGGCGGCGGCGGTGATCAGGGTCTTCATGGGAACTCCGGAAGGGTGCCTCGATTGTAGCCTGGGCACGGTCTTTTCCAAGGGCTCCTTCTCCGCGCGCCGCGGGCACTTCGCGGATGCCGCCCCCTCCCCGTCATGCAAGACTTGAGCGTGACCGGAGGCACGTTGGAGACCGGACCCTACGCCCATCCCGCCCAGGCGGCCCTGGCCCTGCGCCGGGCCCTGGCCGGGGATCCGCGCAACCTGACGTTCCGCCTCGGCCTCATGGAACTCTACCGGCGCCTGGGCCGCCTGGAGGAGGCGCGGCGCCTGGGCGAGGAGGAACCGGCCCCCGGGGTGACGGGGAGCCTGGCCGTGGTCCTGGCGGAGCTGGGCGACGCCGGGGCCGCCCTGGCCCGGTGCGCGGGCCACCCCGACGAGGCGGCCCTGCTGTTCGAGGCGGGCTACCGGGCCTTGGCGGCCGCCCAGTACGAGGCGGCGGACCAGCTTCTGGCCCGGGGGCTGGCCCTGGATCCGGCCCACTGGCTGGCCCGCATCCAGCGGGTGAACGCCCAGGTGCGCCTGCAGCGCCTGGACGTGGCCCTGGATCTGGCGGCCAGGACCTTCGCGGACCCGGAAGTGCCCCTGGCGGGGAAGGCCCTGGCGGGCTTCCTCACCGGGGTCTGCCACCTCCTGGAAGGCCGGCTCGCCGAAGGCCTGCCCTGGATGGAGTGGCGCCATCAGATGGAGGGGGGGCCCAACCTGGATCCCCTGCCGCTGGAACCCTGGCGGGGGGAGGCTCCCGCGGGCCTGTCCCTCCTGCTCCGGGCGGAGCAGGGCTTCGGGGACGCGTTCATGATGGCCCGGTACGTGCCGCTGCTGGCCCGCCAAGGGGCCCGCGTCTTCCTCCAGCCCCAGCCGGGCACCCGGGGCCTGCTCGAAACGGTCGAGGGCCTGGAGGCGCTGGTGGACGGGGAGGCGGTCCTTCCCGCCGGGACGCGGGTCGTCCCCGTCATGAGCCTGCCCTGGCTGTGCGGCACGACCCTGGACACCGTGCCGGGGGGCGTCCCCTACCTGCGGGTGCCCGCGGACGTGCCCTCCCGGGCCGCCATCGACGCCTGCCTGGACGCGGCCCCTCCGGGACGGCGCATCGGCCTCGTCTGGGCGGGCAACCCGGCCCACCACCAGGACGCCGAGCGCAGCATGCCGCCCGAGATGCTCGAGGTGCTGGCGGAGGTGCCGGGCGTGACCTGGGTGGACTTCCAGGTGGCGCGGGGCCCGCGGCCCGCCCTGCCGCTGGTGGACCTGGCCGCGCACCTCTCCGATTTCTCCGATTCCGCCTACGCCCTTTCCCGCCTGGACGGCCTCATCTCCATCGATTCCAGCCCGGTCCATTTGGCGGGCGCCCTCGGCCTGCGGGCCTGGGTCGCCCTGGCCCACTGCCCGGATTGGCGCTGGATGCTGGCGCGGCGCGACTCCCCCTGGTACCCGACCCTGGAACTCTGGCGCCAGCCCGCCCCGGGCGACTGGGCCGCCGTGGTCCACGGCATGCGGGACCGGCTCCTGGCCGGGGCCTTCTGAGCGCCCGGCGCTCGGAACTCCCGGCTTCGATGGGGGCTTCAATCATGAGGAATTAAAACGACCATTTGATCTCTTTAACTCCTTGATAAATAAATAAATATCGATTGGGTTTTTTCTGGAAAAGGGCTGAATTTCGCCTATCCTCGGGACCGTTCGAACCCCCCCTCCCCCGAGGTGAACCCATGCATGCGTTCCTCCGCGCGGCACTCCTTTGTCCGCCCCTTCTCGTCCTCGTCGCGTGCTCCCAGGGCGACGCGCCGGTGCCCAATCCGGCGCCGCTCCGGAGCACCAACGCGGCCGTGTTCAATCCGGCGGCGAAGGACATCCCCCTGCCCAACATCCTGGCCACGGCCGGCGTCGCCGATCCGGTGCCCACGCTGGCGGTGGGCGCGGCCCTGGAGCCCGGCCCCGCGCTGGCCTACGTCAACGCCCGGGAAGTGGGCGGGACCCACGCGGTCTCCGGCGTCAACGCGCCCATCTACCTCCGCTTCACGTACCCCGTGCGGCCGGAGACGGTGAATGCCTCCAACATCAAGGTGTTCCAGCTCACCCCCGACCCGACCGGCACCGAGAACAACCCCCTGGGCTTCACGGACGTCACGGGGATGTTCACGTTCAAGTACGCGGCCGGGGCCACCGACCTCTGGCTCTTCCCCGCCTTCCCCCTGGCGCCCGGGACCCGCTACCTCTACGTGGTCACCGACCGGGTCCTGGACGCCGGGACCGGCGCCCCCATCACCAGCTCCGCCTACTTCGAGTACCTCAAGGCCACCTCCCCCCTCACGGGCGCCGCGGCCGCCCTCGAGCCGGTCCGGGCCGACGTGACCGCGGGCGGCGCCATCGCCCTGCGGGGCTACGCCCACGTGATGGACGACCTCATCGCGGCCTCGGCCACCACGACGGTGGCCTCCCGCGCCGGGATCGCCCTGATGGGGCGGTTCATCACCACCGCCGCGGGGTACGTGGCGGCGGACGCCACGGATCCCTCCACGCGGATCCCGGTGGAATCCGCCCTGCGGCTTTTCGCGGCCGGCGCGCTCCCCGGCAAGGCCTGGACCAACCCCGTCACCGTCACGGCCACCTTCACCCAGGGGAACGCCAACCCCGCCCTGGACGTGGGCGCCTACTGGCAGGCCGCCACGGGGGCCCCGGCCGCGTCCGTGCCGGCCACCCTCGGCGCCGTGGTCCTGGGCACCTTCGATTCCGCCTACCTGAACATGGATCCCGCCGTCGTGCGGGACAACCCGGCCGCCATGGACCTGAGCGCCCTCCCCGCCGCCTTCAACCCGGCCTCCGGGGTGACCCAGGTCTTCCGGACCGGCGCGGGCGCCCTCGCCGGGTTCTACCACGTGCCCACGGCCATGCCCTTCCTCTACCTCGCCCCCGCCGGCGCGGCGCCCGCGGGCGGCTTCCCCCTGGTGCTCTTCCAGCACGGCATCACCAGCCGGAAGGAGGCCGCGCTGGGCCTGGCCACGGCCCTCACGGCCCGGGGCTTCGCGATCCTCGCCATCGACCTCCCCCTCCACGGCGCGCTGGCGCCGGCCGCCCTCCAGATCCAGCCCGGGGACAGCGCCGCCGTCCAGTCCCAGAAGCAGGCCGGGTGGGGGCAGGCCTTCATGGCGGTCGGGTATCCCCTCGCCACGCGCACCAACCTGCAGCAGGGCATCTTCGACCTCCAGCGCCTGGAGGCCGCCGTGGCCGCCGGCGGGTTCGCGGCCCTGGGGGCCGCCGCGCCCTCGACCTCGAACCTCCGGTTCGTGGGGCAGAGCCTCGGCGCCATCGTCGGAACCGGCTACCTGGCCTCCAACGTCTCCTTCATTGCCGACCAGCCGGTCCTGGACACGGCCATGAAGGGGGTCCTGAGCGTCCCCGGGGGCCGGCTGGCCTACCTGATCCAGGCCAGTCCCGCCTTCGGGCCCCAGGTGGACGCCGGGCTCGCCGCCAAGGGCATCGCCGCGGGCAGCCCCACCTACCACGCCTTCTTCCAGGTCACCCAGAGCGTGGTGGATCCCATGGATCCCGCCACCCTGACGTCCCCCGTGAAGGCGGGGCTCCCCAGCCGGCTCTCGGGCCGGGTCCTCATCCAGGAGGCCACCTCCACCGCCTTCGACGCGTCGGGCCAGCCCACGAACGGCGACCGGGTGATCACCAACCCCTACACCCGGTACCTGGGCGCCGCCCTGGGCGGCCGGGCCGTCCTCGGCACCGCCGCGGCCGCCGGGGTCGCCCCGGGCTTCAGCCAGGTGGGCTACGGGGGCACGGGCCGGATCCCCGCGCCGTTCCTGTTCACCCTCGCGGGCGGCAACCCCGCCCCCAAGACCGTGACCGCGGCCACGGCGCCCACGGACACCACCCCGGCGGAGGGCTACTTCCAGTTCGACCAGGCCGGCGTCGCCCACGGCAGCCTCCTGGATCCGTCGCAGCCCCAGACCGCCGCCCTGTGGCAGGCCCAGGTCCTCTACTTCCTGGGCATCACCGGCCATTCCATCGTCTTCGACCCCACCTTCGCCGCGGGCCTCCAGGTCCAGGCCCCCACCGCCTTCGTCTGGCCCGTCCTCGGGAACTGAGGCGCGCCGCCATGAGGAACCCGATGACGTCCCCCCTCCGCAGCCTCTCCGTCCTGGCCCTCGGCCTGGCCCTCGCCCCCGCCGCCTCCGCTTCGGGCTTCCTCCTCCGGGAGCAGAGCGCCGCCGGCCTCGGCAATGCCTTCGCCGGCGCCAGCGCGGGCAGCCAGGACCTCAGCTCCATGTTCTGGAACCCCGCCGTCCTCCCCGTGTTCGGGGGCCGCGAGGTCTCCCTGGGCGGTTCCTGGATCGGCATCCACATGGACCTGACCGGGGCTTCGGCCAGCCGGAGCCCGGTCTTCCAGCCCGCGGACCGCCCCATCGCCGGGGGCGGCCCCGACCTCCCCAACGCCGTGAGCCAGCCCATCCTTCCGGCCCTCTATCTGAGCTGGCCCGTGACCGACCGGGTCTACCTCGGCTTCTCCGTGAACGTGCCCTTCGGCCTGGTCACCGAGTACCCCGCCGATTTCATCGGCCGGTACCACGCCCTCAAGACCGACCTGAAGACCTACGACTTCGCCCCCAGCGTCGCCTACAAGGCGGACGGCGGCTGGACCTTCGGCGCCGCCTTCGTGGCCCGCAAGGCCGAGGCCACCCTCTCCAGCGCCGTGGACTTCGGCGCCATCGGCAACGCGCTGGGCCTCCCGGGCTTCGTGCCCGGCGCCCGCGACGCGGTGAGCACCCTGAAGGGGGACTGCTGGGCCTACGGCTGGAAGGCGGGCTTCACCTGGCAGGCCACGCCGGACCTGCGGATCGGCGCAGGCTACCAGGCCAAGGCCACCTTGAAGGTGAAGGGGAACGTGACCTACAGCGCCGTCCCGGCCCCCCTGGACACCACGTTCGTGAACGCCCCGGGCGCCGCCGACGTGCACCTCCCGGCCACCGCCAGCGCCGGCTTCACCTGGGACCTGTCGCCCGCCTTCAGCCTCCAGGGCGAGGGGGCCTGGACCGGCTGGTCCGATTTCCGGGAACTGCGGGTGCGCTTCGGCAGCGCCCAGCCGGATTCCGTGACGAACGAGTCCTGGAAGGACACCTTCTTCGTGTCCCTGGGCGGCATCTGGAAGGCGGCCCCCGGGTGGGCCGTGAAGGCCGGCCTGGCCTACGACCGTTCCCCCGTGGACGACCGCCACCGGACGCCCCGCATCCCGGACGCCAACCGCACCTGGGCCTCCGCGGGCGTCTCCTGGCAGGCCAGCCCCGCCATCACCTGGGACCTGGGCCTCACCCGGATCTTCGGCCAGCGCTCCCGCCTGGCCCTGACCTCGGGCGTGGATCCCGCGGGGCCCGACTTCTACCGGGGCAACCTGAGCGGCGCCTATGACGTGGGCGCCACCATCGTTGCCTTGTCCGGCCGCTTCCGCTTCTGAACCGGCCGCCCGTTGACGGGCGGCCCCGCCTGGGCTACGCTCTCTCCTTCGAGGTCCCCTTGGCCCTGTCCCTCCATCACCATCGCCATCACGCTCCCCTGGGGGCGGATGGGACGTGGTGACGGGCGGCGACGCACCGGATCCGAACCCCTTCCGAACCCCCCGGCCCCCCGGGGGGTTCGCGTATGTCAGGACACCTTTCATGACCCCTTCCCGCCACGCCCATCCCCATCGCATCCCCCTGCCGGGGTAGGCCGGGCCGCATCCGCCCGAAACCACCGCCCCGGGAACCCACCCGGGGCTTTTCTTTTCCTGGAGTCGACATGGAACCCATCAACCTCGCGCTTCCCAAGGGCCGCATGGCCGAGGGGGTCCTGCGCCTCATGGAGGAGGCCGGCTTCAAGGTCCAGCCCGACGGCAGGAACTACCGGCCCCTCTGCGCCGATCCCCGCTTCCGCCTGAAGCTCCTCAAGCCCCAGGACATCGTCCGGATGGTGGAGCTGGGCCGCCACGACCTGGCCTTCGCCGGCCACGACTGGGTGGAGGAACTGGGGGCCCAGGTGGACGAGCTCCTGGACACGGGGCTGGACCGCGTGCGCATCGTCGCGGCGGCCCCCCGGGAGGCGGTGGCGGGGCTCAGGTCGCGCCGCATCGTCGTGGCCAGCGAGTACGAGCGCATCACCCGGACCTGGCTCGACCGGGAGGGCTTCGACTACCTCTTCGTGCGCAGCCACGGGGCCACCGAGGTCTTCCCCCCCGAGGACGCCGACATGATCGTGGACAACACCGCCACCGGGCGCACCCTGGAGGAGAACGGGCTCCAGATCGTGGGAGAGCTCCTCACCTCCTCCACCCGCGTCATCGCCAGCCCCTCCCTGGGGCGGCGGGACGAAGTGGACGAGTTCGTCCTCCTCCTCCGCTCCGTCCTCGACGCCCGCAAGCGGGTGATGCTCGAGATGAACGTCTCCCAGGCCTGCCTCGACGCGGTCCTGGGGATCCTGCCCTGCATGCGCATGCCCACCGTCATGCCCCTGGCCGGGGACGGGGGCTACGCGGTGAAGTCCGCCGTCCTCCGGAAGGAGGTGGCCCGCCTCATCCCGGTGCTGAAGGCCGCGGGGGCCACCGACATCCTGGAGTTCCCCTTCAGCAAGGTGGTCTCGTGAGCGCCGCCTACGCGACCCGGGAAGGGCGGGGGGCCTTCGTGCGCATGGACTTCAACGAGGGGCCGCCCCCGCCGGCCCCGCTCCTGGCCGCGGACCTGGCCGGCGCCCTCGCGATGTACCCCGAGTACGGGCCCCTGAAAGAGGCGGCCGCCCGGGCCTGGGGCGTGGACCCCGCCCGCATCGTCCCGGTGAACGGGGCCGACGAGGGGATCTTCCTCGCCCTCCGCCTCCTGGGCGGGGGCGGGCTGGCCCTCCCCGTCCCGGCCTTCTCCATGTACCGCGTCTACGCGGACCAGCTGGGGATCCCCGTCGCCGAGGCGCCCATGGGGCCGGACTTCGAGGTGGACGTGGACGCGCTGCTGGCCGCGCCCGGCTCCGTCGTCGCCCTCACCACGCCCAACAACCCCACGGGCCGGGCCCTGCCCGCCGGGGCCGTCGAACGGGTCCTGGCCCAGGGGCGGACCGTGCTCCTGGACGAGACCTACGGCGCCTTCTGCGGCCAGGACTTCGCGCCGCTGCTCGAGCGCTGGCCCAACCTGGTCCTCCTGCGCACCCTCAGCAAGGCCTACGGCGTGCCGGGGCTGCGCTGCGGGTTCATCCTGGCTTCCCCGGCGCGCGCCGGCGAGCTGGACGCCCTGCGCTCCCCCTTCAACGTGAACGCCGCGGCGGTGGTGCTGGGGGCGCGGCTCCTCGCGGAGGACCGCACCTTCCCGGACCGCGTGGCGGGGGCCGTGGCGGCCCGGGCCCGGGTCCAGGACGGCCTCCGCGCCGCCGGCTACGCCACCTTCCCCTCCGACGCCCACTTCTTCCTGGCCCGCCTGGAGCCCGGCGCCGCCGGGCGCCTCGCCGCGGCCGGGATCCTCATCAAGGACTACCCCGCCCTGGGCGAGGGCATGGTCCGCATCAGCGTCCCCGGTCCCGCCGAGGCCGAGGCCTTCGAAGCCGCCTTCCTGAAAGGACGCCCATGACCGCCTTCGAGCGCATCACCCGCGAGACCCGGATCTCCGTCGAGCTGGGCCGGCCCGGTCCGGTCGAGACCTCCGTCCCCATGCTCACCCACTTCCTGGACCAGCTGAACCTCTACGGCGGGCTCGACCTCAGCCTCTCGGCCGAGGACCTCATGCCCCTGGGCGACGGCCACCACCTGGCCGAGGACGTGGCCATCGCCCTGGGCCGGGCCCTGGACAGGGACCTGGGCGACCGCTCCGGCCGCGCCCGGTACGGCCAGCGCCTGCTGCCCATGGACGAGGCCCTGGCCACGGTCGCGGTGGACATCGGGGGCCGGCCCTACCCCGTGGTGGACATCCCGTTCCCCGCCGCGGCCCTGGGCGGCCTCGCCACCGAGAACATCGTCCACTTCTTCCGCACCCTGGCGCTGGAGGCCCGGTTCACCCTGCACGTGAAGGTGACCGGCGAGAACGCACACCACATGGCGGAGGCCGCCTTCAAGGGGGTCGGCCTGGCCCTCCGGGAGGCGCTGGGCTCCGCGTCGGGGCTCATGAGCACCAAGGGGGTGCTGCGGTGATCGGCATCGTGGATTACGGCTGCGGCAACCTGCGCAGCCTCGAGAACGCCCTGGAAGCCCTGGCCCTCCCCCATCGGCGGGTCTCCACCCCCGGCGGGGTCCTGGAGGCGGGCCGCCTCATCCTCCCCGGCGTGGGCCACTTCGGCCACGCCGGCCGGGAGCTGCGGGCCCGCGGGCTGGAGGCGCCGCTGCGGGAGCGCGCGGCCATGGGGAGGCCCCTGCTGGGCATCTGCCTGGGCATGCAGCTCCTGTTCGAGGGTTCGGACGAGGCCCCCGACGTGCCCGGCCTGGCCCTGGTGGCGGGCCGGTGCGGGGCCTTCGACGCGCCGGGCCTCAAGGTGCCGCACATGGGCTGGAGCGCGGTGGACTTCGGCGACCGCGCCCTGGCGGCCTACTTCGTCCACTCCTACCGCATCCCGGCCTTCCCGGCGGAGCGCCCCGCCCAGGCCTTGGGCATGGCGGCCTACGGGGAGCCGTTCCTGGCCGCCTTCCGGAGCGGCCCCCTCGGCGGCTTCCAGTTCCACCCGGAGAAGAGCGGGAAGGCCGGCCTGGCCCTCCTGGGGGAGGCCCTGACATGGTGATGAAGCGCGTGATTCCCTGCCTGGACGTGAAGGACGGGCGCGTGGTCAAGGGCGTCCAGTTCCAGGACCTGCGGGACAACGGCGACCCCGTCGAGCTGGCCTCCCGCTACGACGCGGAAGGGGCCGACGAGCTGGTCTTCCTGGACATCACCGCCGGCATCGAGCACCGGGACACCGCCCGCCGCATGGTGGAGGCCGTGGCCCGGCAGGTCTTCATCCCCTTCACGGTCGGGGGCGGCATCCGCTCCGTCGCCGACGCCGAGGCCCTCCTGATGGCGGGCTGCGACAAGGTGGCCGTGAACAGCGCGGCGGTGAGGCGCCCGGGCCTCCTCACGGAGCTGGCCTCCCGCTTCGGCAGCCAGTGCGTGGTCCTGGCCGCGGACGTGCGCCGCACCTACGGCGGCGTCCGGATCGCCGTGGACGCGGGGCGGACCCTCACGGACCTCGTGATGGAGGATTGGCTCCGGGAGGCCCAGGACCGGGGCGCCGGCGAGGTGCTGCTCACCAGCATGGACCGGGACGGCACGGGTAACGGCTACGACCTGGAGGTCCTGGCGTCCGCCGCGGGGATCCTGCGGGTGCCCCTGATCGCCAGCGGCGGCTTCGGCGAGGCGCGCCATGCGGTGGAGGCCCTCGGGGCCGGGGCCGACGCGGTCCTCGCCGCCGGCGCCTTCCACGTGGGCGGCCTCACCGTGCGCGGACTCAAACAGCAGCTGGCCGAGGCCGGCGTGGAGGTGCGGGCATGCTGATCCCGAGCATCGATCTCATGGGCGGCCGCGCCGTCCAGCTCGTGGGGGGCCGGGAGAAGGCCCTGGAGGTGGAGGACGTCCTGGGCCTCGCCCGGGCCTGGCGCCCCTACGGGGAACTGGCCGTCATCGACCTGGACGCCGCCCTGGGCACCGGGGACAACCTGGCGCTGGTGAAGGCCCTGTGCGCGGAGGCCCGCTGCCGCGTGGGGGGCGGGATCCGCACCCCGGAGCGGGCCTTCGAGCTCCTGCGGGCCGGGGCCGCCTCCGTCATCCTGGGCACCGCGGCCTCGGAGGAGCTCCTCCGGAAGCTGCCCCGGGAACGGACCCTGGTGGCCGTGGACCAGCGCCAGGGGCGCCTCCAGGTGAAGGGCTGGACCGAGGACGCCGCCGAGTCCCCCCTGGACCGCATGCGGCGGCTGGGCCCCTTCTGCGGGGGCTTCCTGGCCACCGTGGTGGACAAGGAGGGCCGCCTGGGCGGAGTGGACTGGGAGGCCGCGGCGGCCTTCCGCGCCGCCACGGACCGGCCCGTGGTCTACGCCGGGGGCGTCACGACGGTGGCTGACGTGGCGCGCCTGGACCGGATGGGCCTGGACGCCCAGGTGGGCATGGCCCTCTACCGGGGCCTCCTGGATCCGGGCGAAGCCTTCGTGGCCTGCCTGGACTGGGACAAGCAGGGGGGCCTTCTGCCCGTGGCCGTCCAGGACGAATCGGACCGCCTGCTCATGCTGGCCTACACCAACCGGGAGACCCTGCGGGAGGCGCTCGCCGCCGGCCGGGGGATCTACTGGTCCCGCTCCCGGGGGGCCCGCTGGGAAAAGGGGGCGATCAGCGGCCATGTCCAGACCCTGCTCCGGGCCGCGGCGGACTGCGACCGGGACACCCTGCGCTTCGTGGTCCGCCAGGCGGGCCCCGCCTGCCACACGGGCCAGGCCACCTGCTTCGGCCCGGCGGACTTCTCCCTGGAGGACCTGGAGGCCACCCTCCGGGCCCGGGCCCAGGACCCGGCGGAGGGCAGCTACACCGCCCGCCTGTTCCGGGAACCGGGGCTCCTGGAGGCCAAGCTGGTGGAGGAGGCCGGCGAACTGGCCCAGGCGCCCACCGCGGACGACCTCGTCTGGGAGGGGGCCGATCTCCTCTACTTCCTCATGGTGCGCCTCGCCCAGGGCGGGGTCCGCCTGGACCAGGTCCTCCGGGAACTGGAGCGCCGCCGCAAGACCGACACCCGGAAGCCCGGGAACGCCAAAGGAGTGAAGCCATGCTGACGATCCTGACCCTCGGGCAGGCCCTGGAGCGGGCCAGCCGCGCCTTCCCCGCCGTGCCCCCCGAGGTGCCCGTCATCCTGGAGGACATCCGGGCCAAGGGCGACGCGGCGGTCTTCGCCTGGGCCGCCCAGCTGGACGCCTTCACCGGCGGCGCCTTCGAGGTGCCCGCCGCCCGGCTGAAGGCGGCGCCGGACCTCCTGGACCCGGCCCTGCGCGCCCACCTGGAGGCGGCGGTGCGCCGGGTGGACGCCTTCGCCCGGGCCCAGATGGCGGCCTTCCAGCCCCTGGAACTCACCCTCGAGGGCATGCGCCTGGGGCACCGGGCCGTGCCCGTGAGCCGGGCGGCCTGTTACGCCCCCGGCGGCCGCTATCCCCTCCCCAGTTCCGTGATCATGGGGGTGGTGCCCGCCCGGGTCGCCGGGGTGAAGGAGGTGGTGGTCCTGAGCCCCCGCCTGCACCCCGTCACCCTGGCCGCCGCGGCCCTCGCCGGGGCGGACCGGGTCTTCGACCTGGGCGGGGTCCATGGGGTGGCCGCCGCGGCCTGGGGCCTGGCGGGCGTGCCCCGGGTGGACCTCATCGCCGGGCCGGGCAACCGCTTTGTGACCGGCGCCAAGCGGCTCCTGTACGGGGACGTGGGCATCGACTTCCCCGCCGGCCCCAGCGAACTGCTCGTGGTCGCCGACGGGTCGGCGGACCCGGCCCTCGTCGCCGCCGACCTCCTGGCCCAGGCGGAGCACGACCCCGACGCCCTGCCCATGCTGGCCACCTTCGACGGGGGCCTGGTCCCCCGGGTGGCGGCGGAGCTGGAACGCCAGTTGGCCCTGCTGCCTGCGGGCACCCCCGCGGCCGAAAGCCTCCGCCAGGGCTTCGCCGTCGTCCTGGGCGAGGGCCCGGAGGCGGACGCCGACGCGGTGACCCTCGCGGACGCCCTGGCCCCGGAGCACCTGGAACTGCAGGGCCCCCGGGCGGAGGCCCTGGCGGGACGCTTCTCCTCGTACGGCAGCTTGTTCGTTGGGGCCGACGCCGCCGAGGTCTTCGGCGACTACGGCAGCGGCACCAACCACATCCTGCCCACCAGTGGGGCCGCCCGCTACACCGGGGGGGTGAGCGTGGCCACCTTCCTCAAGCTCCTCACCTGGCAGCGGACCCTGCCCGAGGGCCGGGAAGCGCTCGCCGCCCAGGCCGCCGCCATCGCCGACGCCGAGGGCCTCGCCGCCCACGCCGCCTCCGCCCGGCTTCGCGCGGGGCGGTCCTTGGCCTGAGGGGGAGCCTGTCTGACTGCCGTGTAACGGAAATTTCTAATTCGACTCCAATCTGGGTGGGGCTTTGGCATTGACGGCCTCCGGGCCTTGGCCTATCTTGAAGCATTCAAGGGTCCTGAATGCCCGATCCCTTCTCCGCCCTTTTCCATCTGGATGTGCAGACCGTCCTGGTCCTCCTGTTCGCCGGCAACCTGGCGCTGGGGTGCCTGATCCTGCTCTTCCAGGGGATCGCCCGGGAATCCACCCATCACCTGGCCCTGCGCACCTACGCCCTGGCCCGCCTCATGCAGTCCCTCGGGTGGCTCTTCGTGCTGGAGCGGGAGCACCTGCCGGAGCCCCTGGGGGTGCTGGCCGCCGACAACCTCCTCGTGCTGGGCTTCTTCCTGGAATCCCTCGTGGCCCTGGACCTGGCGGCCATCCGCCGGCCCGGGGCCCGGTGGGCCCACATCGGGGTGACGGGCGCCGCCCTGACGGTCATGAACGCCGTCCTCCTGACCCATCCGACGCCTGCGGTCCGGGTGGCGGCCGCCACCTTCGGCGTCGCGGGCAGCCTCCTCACCCCTTCCCTCCTCTTCTTCCTGGACCGCCTGGAATCCCCCTTCCGGCGGATCCTCGGCGCGGGCAACCTGCTCTTCCTCGCCGTCCTGGGGGCGCGGACGGCCACCGGCCTGGTCTCCGGCGAGCCCGGCCTGGGCATCGCCGGCCTCACCCAGGGCCTGACCTTCCTCGTGCTCATCCTCATGCTGGTGCTCAGCGGCGCGGTGGTGCTCCTGATCGCCAAGGAGGACGCGGACCGGGAACTGCGGGAGATGGCCGTGAAGGACCCCCTCACCGGGCTCAGCAACCGGCGGGCCTTCATCCACCAGGCCTCCCGCGTCCTGGCCTACCACTGGCGGTACGGCCTGGACGCCTCGATGCTCTTCATCGACATCGACCACTTCAAGGCCATCAACGACCAGTTCGGGCACGCCGCGGGCGACGCGGTCATCGTCCACCTGGCCGGCGTTCTCCGCCAGTCCATCCGGGAATTCGACCTCCACTGCCGCTACGGCGGGGAGGAGTTCGTGCTCCTCCTGCCCAACAGCAGCGAGGAGGAGGCCCTGGCCGTCGCCGGCCGCATCCGGGAGGGGGTGGCCCGCCGCGAGGATGGGGTCCTGCCGGCGGCCTACACGGTGAGCGTGGGCGTGGCCTCCCGGCTGGAGGACCCCGCCGATCCCCTGGAGGACCTCCTGCGGCGCAGCGACGCCGCCCTCTACCGGGCCAAGCAGGCCGGCCGGGACCGCGTCGAAGTCCACGCCCCCATCGCCGGCGCCCAGTCGGCCTAGACAGCGTCCGCAACGCTGCCTGAATCCTCCGAGGGGAGCGGACGCGGCACCCGGTCTGCGGGCAATTCCCGGGCGAAGGGCTATACTTGGGGCGAAATCCCCCCGCAGGTTCCCGGCTTCGCCATCGCTCGAAGGGGAGGTGCGCCATGGCAACCCACTCCACGCTGCCCGCCACGGTCGAGGAAAGGCTGGCGGGCTGGGCCCAGATCCAGGAGCGCCGGGCCCAGGCGCCCCAACCGGCCCACCCTCCGGCGACGATCACCCTGTCCCGGCAGTTCGGCTGCGAGGGCTTCCCCCTGGCCCTGCGCCTCCAGGCACGGCTGGAGGCCGCCACCGGGCTCTCCTGGAGCGTCCTCGACAAGGCCCTCCTGGAGAAGGTGGCCCAGGACGAGGGCATCTCCATGCGCCTGCTCACCGACCTGGGGGGCGCGACCCGGTACCTCGAGGCCTTCGGCTTCCATCCCCTCGGCCGGGTGACCCAGACCCAGGCCTTCGAGAAGGTCGCCCGCGCCCTGGTGCAGGTCGCCCGGCAGGGCCGGGCCATCATCGTGGGGCAGGGGGGGGCGGTGCTCTGCCGGGGCCTGGACAACGCCTTCCACTTCCGCCTGGAAGCGGGGTTCGAATGGCGGGTGGCCTCGTACATGCGGTTCACGGGGCTGGGCCGGGAGGCGGCGGAGCACGAAGTGAAGGTCCAGACCCGCATGCGGGACCAGTTCATCCGGCAGGCCCTGGACGCGGACGTCACCGACACCGGCTACTACGATGCCGTCTTCAACAACGAGCGCCACGGCGTCGACGCCATGGCCGCCGCCATCGAGGCCTACGTGGGCGGGGCCCTGGTCTGACCCTCAGTACCGGATGCCCGGGCGCAGACCCTCCCGGGTGGCGGGGGCTGGGAGGGGGGCGGGGGTTGGTGAATCTTTCATGGAAACGGCCCGGGTCGGAGCCCGGCGGGGGGCGGCATGGGGCCGGGCCCCGGCGTGGAAGGTCCATGCGGTGATCAGGCCGAGCAGGAGCCGGCCCTTGAGGGCGGACATGGGGCCTCCGGAAGGGGGGAAGGGGGCGGCAAAGCCGAATGAATGAATTATAGTTTTTTGGGTCTTCCTGGCGAGGGGGGAGGGAACAAATTTTCCCATCCCGGCACTCCGGCCCTTCCCGCCCGGTGGGGGGACGGGGTTGGGTATCCTGGAGACGCCGCTTCCGCGAGGCTCCCATGACCCCAGGCCAGCCCGTCCCGCCCTCCTCTCCGGCCCCCCTGGGGCCCGTGCTGGATTCCCTCTGTTCGGCGGGCATGGGCTGGGAGGGCGCCCACTCCAGGCCGACCCTGCGCCGGGAGTTCCCCTCCCGCCAGGCCGTGGCGGACCTGGTGGAGGATCTGCGGTCGGTGCTCTTCCCCGGATTCTTCGGGCCCTCGGAGCTCACGGCCGAGACCCTGCGCTTCCACACGGGCGCGACCCTCGACCGGATCCTCCTGGCGCTGCGGGAGCAGGTGAAGCGCGGCATGGGCGCGGTCTGCGCCTCGGGCGAGGACGTTCCGGCCTGCCGGGAGCGGGCCCAGGCCGCGGCCGAGGCGTTCCTGGCGCGCCTGCCCGAGGTCCGCCGCAAGCTCGGCACCGACGTCGAGGCGGCCTACAACGGCGACCCCGCCCTCACCAACCCCGACGAGGCGATCTTCTGCTACCCGGGGATCCTGGCCATCACGAGCCAGCGGCTCGCCCACGAGCTCCACGTGCTGGGCGTGCCCCTCATCCCCCGCATGATCACCGAGCACGCCCACAGCGTCACCGGCATCGACATCCACCCCGGGGCCCGGATCGGGGAGGGCTTCTTCATCGACCACGGCACCGGCGTCGTCATCGGCGAGACGACGATCATCGGCCGCAACGTGCGGATCTACCAGGGCGTGACCCTCGGCGCCAAGAGCTTCCCCCTGGACGAGCACGGGAACCCCATCAAGGGCGTCGACCGGCACCCCATCGTGGAGGACGACGTCACCATCTACTCCAACGCCACCATCCTGGGCCGCATCACCCTGGGCCGGGGCGCCGTCATCGGCGGCAACGTCTGGCTCACCCAGAGCGTGCCCGCCGGCGCCGTGGTCACCCAGAGCAGCCAGTGGGCCTCCTTCCAGATCCACGGCGTCCAGGAAGGGGAGTGGTCCGCCTGGTCCATCTGAAGGGGCGGCCCCTCAGGAGCGCGCCTCCGCCCCGGCCGGGTGCGCGGACCGGATGTCGGCGGCCACCTCCTTGACGCCGTTGATGAGGAACTGCATCGCCACGGCCGCGAGGATGAGGCCCATGAGCTTGGTGACGATGCGGGTGCCGGTGCCCCCGAGCCGGGCCGTGATCCGCCGGGACTGGAGCATGAAGACGTGGATGATGAAGCCGTTCAGGAGGATCACGGCCAGGATGGCCAGGACCTCGGAGAGGCTCAGGCCCGCCACCAGGCCCATCACCGTGGACAGGGTCCCCGGGCCGGCCAGCATGGGGATGCCCAGGGGGATGATGGCCAGATCGGTGCGGCCCGCGGCCTCCTGGCTGGAATCCGTGAGGTGGGGGTCCTCCCCGTAGAGCATCCGGAAGGCCGAGACCGCCACGACGATGCCGCCCACGAAGCGCATGGCCAGGGCCGTGAACCCGAAGAAGCTGAAGATGAGCCGGCCCAGGAGGGCGAAGCCCAGCATGGCGACCGTGGCGGTGAAGCTGGCGCGGAACGCCGCCTGGCGGAACCGGGGCCGGTCCATCCCGGCCGTCATGCCGGAGAAGATCACCGAGGCGCTCGGGGGGTTGATCACCGAGAACAGGGAGGTGAAGGCGCCCAGGAGGAAGGCCCAGGTGGGGAAGGGGCGGAGGTGCAGCATGCCCCGAGTATAGGCGGGGCCGGAAGGGGGCGGCGGGAGTTCGCCTGCCTGGGTGCCTTCCTCCGTACGCGGCGGGGCCCCGGACGGTGGGCGTCCGGGGCCCCGAACTGGAGCCGGTGGAGGGATTTGAACCCCCGACCTACTGATTACGAATCAGTTGCTCTACCCCTGAGCTACACCGGCTGGGTCCTGGCGACAGGAACCTCCAGCCTAGCCGGTCCCGGGGGCCCAGGGCAAGCGGGCAATTGGTCCGCGCGCGGGGGAGCCACCGGTGCTAGGCTTCACCTGTCCAGTTCTTTCAGAGGGAGGTCTCCGCGATGGTCGCTTCCAGCAAGAAGGTGTTCGTACTCGACACCAATGTCCTCCTCCACGATCCGTCGGCCATCTTCCATTTCCAGGAACATGAGGTCGTCATTCCGATCGTGGTGATCGAGGAGATCGACACCTTCAAGAAGGACCAGACCGAGATCGGCCGGAACGCCCGCAATGTCAGCCGCCAGCTGGACAAGCTCCGCTCCCAGGGCAACCTGAGCGCGGGGGTGCCCCTGGAGGCCGGCGGCTCCCTCAAGGTGGACGTGGCCCATCACGTCCAGGACATCTCCTTCTCCTCCCTGGACAAGCACAAGGCGGACAACCAAATCCTCGGCTGCTGCATGGACCTGCTCAAGACCCGCAAGGAGCGGGTGGTCCTGGTCACCAAGGACACCAACCTGCGCATCAAGGCCGACGCCCTGGGCATGAGCGCCGAGGACTACACCACCGACCGGGTGGCCATGGACGTCCTCTACACGGGCACGGCCACCTGGACCGTGGACCCGGTGAAGCTGGACATGCTCTTCGACGGGGGCCTGCTCCCGGACGAGGCCGATCCCCTCCTCCCCAACCAGTTCGTCACCCTGGTGGACGCCACCAACGACACCCACACCGCCGTGGGCCGCTTCACGGCCTCCGACGGCCGGATCCATCCCCTGAAGCGCCTGGAGGCGCCCCCCTGGGGGGTCAAGCCCCGCAACCGGGAGCAGCAGTTCGCCCTGGAGCTCCTGCTGGACGACAGCGTCCAGGTGGTGACCCTCATGGGCAAGGCCGGCACGGGCAAGACCCTGCTGGCCATCGCCGCGGGGCTCCAGCAGGTGGTGGACGACGAGCGCTACAACAAGCTCCTGGTGAGCCGGCCCGTCATGCCCCTGGGCCGCGACCTGGGCTTCCTGCCCGGGGACGTCAACGAGAAGCTCCGGCCCTACATGCAGCCCATCTACGACAACCTGGACTTCATCGTGGCCGCCAACATGGAGCAGCGGCGCCGCTCCTCCATGACGCCCGCCCAGCTGGAGGAGGGCGGCTACATGAGCGTCGAGCCCCTCACCTACATCCGCGGCCGGTCCATCCCCAACCAGTACATCATCGTGGACGAGGCCCAGAACCTCACCCCCCACGAGGTGAAGACGATCCTCACCCGCGCCGGCGACGGCACCAAGATGGTCTTCACCGGGGACCCCTTCCAGATCGACAACCCCTACGTGGATGCCTCCAGCAACGGCCTCAGCTACCTGGCGGAGCACTTCAAGCACCAGGACCTGAGCGGACACGTGACCCTGGTGAAGGGGGAACGCAGCAGAATGGCCGAATTGGCCAGCAACCTTCTCTAGGAGGCCACCGTGGTCGCCGACGCCTCCTGGGACCAGCCCCTTCCCCCCCCCCGGAAGAAGGGCCTTTCCATCTTCGGGAAAGTGGCCATCGGGTGCGGGGGCGCCTTCCTCTGCTTCCTCCTCGCCATCGGGGCCCTCGTCTGGGTCGTCGTCTCCAAGGCGACCGGGGTCCTGGACCGGGGCTGGACGGAGGTCCGGGCCCGGGTGGAGAGCCTGCGCACCGATGACGGGGCCCGGCGCCTCTACCGGGAGAACCCGGGCCTGGCCCAGGCCTACCCCACCGAGGCCGATTTCCTGAAGGCCTGCGCCGAGTGGCGGCCGCGGCTGGGGCACATCCCCGAGAAGCGGCCGGAGCTGCTGGACCTCGCCAAGGGGAAGGGGCCGGGGGGCGTCAGCCTCCGGAGCCGGGAGGTGGACGGCAGGCAGCTCCTCACCATCCGCATGCGCATGGACACCGGCGCCAGGCTGGTCGTGGACCTGGAGGACGACAAGCTCACCGACATCCAGGTGGAGTGAGGCACATCCTGCCCGCGCCCTCTGGTTAAAAGCGTTCGATTGAGCCAATATGGCTGCATGGTCAATGCTTCTCCCCAGGACGCCCTGGAACTGCTCAAGAAAGGCACGGTGACGTGCCACACGGAGGACCTCCTCCTCACCAAGCTGAAGTCCGGCAAGCCCATGCGGGTCAAGGCCGGTTTCGACCCGACGGCCCCCGACCTGCACCTCGGCCACGGGGTGCTGCTCCGCAAGATGGCCCAGTTCCAGGAACTCGGGCACACGGTGGTCTTCCTCATCGGCGACTTCACCGGGCTCATCGGGGACCCCACGGGCAAGAAGGCCACCCGGCCCCCCCTCACCCGGGACGAGGTGCTGGCCAATGCCGAGACCTACAAGAACCAGGTGTTCCGGATCCTGGACCCGGCGCGCACGGAGATCCGCTTCAACAGCGAATGGATGGGCCCCTTCCGCGGGGAGGACTGGATCCGCCTCACGAGCCGCTTCACCCTGGCCCAGATGCTGGAGCGCAACGACTTCCAGAAGCGCATGGGCGCCAACGAGCCCATCGCCTTCCACGAGCTGCTCTACCCCATGGTGCAGGCCTACGACTCCGTCGCCCTGAAGGCCGACGTGGAGCTGGGGGGCAACGACCAGCTCTTCAACCTCATGCGCGGCCGGGACCTCATGGCGGCCACCGGCATGACCCCCCAGGTCGTCCTCACCGTGCCCCTCCTGCTGGGCCTGGACGGCGTGGAGAAGATGTCCAAGTCCCTGGGCAACTACGTCGGGTTCTTCGAAGACGCCGACACCCAGTTCGGCAAGGTCATGAGCATCACCGACGAGAACATGTGGAGCTGGTGGCTCCTGCTCACCGACCTGCTGCCCCGCGAGATCGAGGCCCTGAAGGCCGGCCATCCCATGGACGCCAAGAAGGGGCTGGCCCGGGAGATCGTCGCCCAGTTCCACGGCCAGGCCGCGGCCCGCGAGGCCGAGGAGCGGTGGATCCGGCGCTTCTCCGAGCGCAAGACCGAGGACGCCCCCGAGGTGGAGGTGGCGCCGACGGCCGGGCCCGAGTCCCTCGCCAAGCTCCTGGTGGAGCGGGGCATGGCCGGCTCCCGCAAGGAGGCCGAGCGGCTCATCCAGCAGGGCGCCGTCAGCCTTGACGGGGCCAAGGCCGCCGAGCCCCGCATGACCGTGGAGCTCCGGCCCGGCGACAGCGTGCTGGTGAAGGCCGGCAAACTGAAACTTCAGAGGTGGGTGGTGCGATGAGCCTGCTGGCCCTCCAGGATCTTTTCCGCCGTTACCGGGACCGGAGCACGGGGGTCTGGAAACTGGGCCAGGAACCAAGCCGCACCATCTATTTCGACTACGGCGACACCGTCTTCGCCTCCAGCACCCACCTCCAGGACCGGCTGACCACCATCCTGGTGGAGCGGGGCCGGGTCACCCAGGCGCAGATGGACTATGCCCTGACCAACCTCAAGCCCGGCATCAGCATCGGCAAGAACCTCATCGAGATGGGCTTCATCACCCAGCGGGACCTGCTGGACGTGGCCAAGATCCAGGTGGAGCGCATCATCCTGGGGGCCATGGGCCAGCCGGACGTCATGCCGGTCTTCGAGACCCGCGAGCTGGACGCCAACGTGGTCCGCCTCCCCCTGTCCACCCCCCAGCTGCTGCTGGCCGGCATCCTGGGCATCCAGGACCGGGAGTGGCTGCTGGAGCTGCTGGGCCCCCTCAACCAGGTGGTGGTCCTCCAGGGCCGGAGCCTCCAGGACCTGAGCCTGCCCCCGGACCTGGCCAAGCTCTCGCCCCTCCTGGACGGCACCCACACCCTGCTGGAGCTGAGCCGCGAGGCCGCGGCCGAGCCCATGCGCGTGGGGGCCTTCGCCCTCTTCCTCCGGGAGATGGGCTGGGCCCGGCTCCACGAGATGCCGCCCCTGGACCGCCAGGCCCTGGACCTGGCCCTGACGCCCGAGCCCGAGCCCCTGTCGGCGCCGCTGCCCGATCCGCCCCTGGATCCCACCCCCCAGCCCAGCCTGTTCGAGAGCATCCAGGAGGCCGCACGACCGACCACCAACCTGGAACACCTCTCCCTGGCCCTGGACGAGGAGGTCCCGCCCGCCCCGCCCGGGCTCGCGGGCCTGGACGCCCTGCCCGACCTGGAAGAGGCCGAGCCGGAGCCCTCGCCGGAGCCGCCGTCCGCGCCGGCCCCCGAACCCCTCTACCTCCCCGACGAGGTGCAGGTTCCCGGGTTCCAGGACGCCGAGCCGACCATCCGGGTGGAATCCGGCCATGCCCAGGTGCCGACCCCTTCGGTCGAACTGCCGCCCCTCCCCGAGGACGCGCTGGAGCTCACCGCGCCGCCCGTGACCCTCGCGGCGCCCCCGGACCCGACGGCGGAGCCGGACCGTGAACCCGCCGGCGAAACCCCGGCGCCCCCCGAGGAGCCCGAAGCCCCCCGGAGCGGCGCCCGGCTCTACGCCCTGGTGGGGATCGGCCTTGCCGTGCTGCTCCTCGTCGGCGCCTTCTGGGTGCGCCGCCGCCGCCATCCCGCCCCCAAGCCGCTCCCCGGCGCCCCCGTCCAGCCCGCCCCGGAGGTGAAGGGGCCAGCCGGACCGACCATCGCCGTGCCCCCCGCCCAGGAGACGCCCGCGCAGGAGGCCCCGGCGGCGGAACCCGCCGCCGCCGAAGCGTCCCCGGCCTCGGAGGCGCCGAAGGCGAAGGAGGCGCCCAAGGGTGAGGAGACCCCGAAGGCGAAGGAGGCGCCCAGGGGCAAGGAGGCCCCGAAGGCGAAGGAGGAGCCCAAGGGCAAGGGGGCCGCGCCGGAAACGGGGAAGGCGGCCACCGTGGCCGAGCGCCTCGAAGCCCTCCGCCGGGGTGATCTGGGCAAGGCCGTGGCCCAGGGCCAGCAGCGGGTGAAGGGAACGCCGGGTGGGCACTGGGCCCTGCGCCTGGAGATCGCGTGCCAGGGCGACACCATCCGGCACGTGGCCGACCTCTTCAAGGACGGCAAGCCGGACCTGTTCCTGATGCCCATGACCCTCCGGGACGGCCGGGCCTGCTACCAGGTGCTCTACGGGGACTTCCCGAGCCGGGAGGCCGCCGAGAAGGAAATCCGGCGCCTGCCGCCCACCTTCAGCGCCGACAAGAACCGGCCCAAGGCCTTCAAGTACGCCGAGATCCCCGCGAAGCAATAAAGAATTTACTCCAGTATATTAAGCCTCATACTGCAACAAGGGCCCGAATTTGTAAAATGACGGATGCCTCGGCGCGGGTGTCCATTTACAAATGGTGGATTTTGGTTATTATGGAGGACTGGGTTATTCGACAACCCAAGATCTTTCCGGAGAACCATGGATTTCAACGTGCTGTCCACCCAGAACTGGAGCAGGGCTTTCAACGTTTGGATCGAAGACATCCAAGTTGTCTGCCACCCCGTGGTGGCCGCGCCGCAGGACATCCAGCACAGCCTCCTCCGGAAGATCCGGACCCTGGTGCGCTACCCCTCCCTGGTCGTGATGCTGTTCTTCACCCTGCACTGCACCCGGCCCCAGGCCGTGCCCGTCACGCCCCTGAGCGAGCCGGCCGAGCCGACGGAGGATAGCAAGGAGCCGGTGGGCGGCCAGGTCTACGCCGAGACGGGCGAGGCCAGCTGGTACGGCGGCGCCGACGGCTTCGCCGGGCGGGAGACCGCCAGCGGCGAGCCCTTCAACCCCCAGGAACTCACCTGCGCCCACCGCACCCTCCCCTTCGGGACCCGGGTGGAGGTGCGCAGCCTCGCCACCAACCGCAAGGTCATCCTCCGGGTCAACGACCGGGGCCCCTTCGTCAAGGGCCGCATGCTGGACGTCAGCGAGAAGGCCGCCCACGCCCTGGGCATGCAGGGGGTGGGGACCGCCCGGGTGCGGATCAAGTCCGTGGACGCCCAGGGCCGGCCCGCGCCCCTGGACGCCGATGTGCTCCGGGGCAACCCCTACACCATCCAGGTGGCCGCCCTCCGGGATCCCGGCAACATCCAGCGGCTGAGCCAGGAACTCCTGAAGGTGGTCGGCCCCGTGAACCTGCAGGAGGCCCAGACCAAGGGCGGCGTCACCGTGAAGCGGGTCCGGGTGGGGAGCTTCGACCGCCTGGAAGACGCCCAGCGCACCGCCGAGGAGATCGCCCTGCTCCTGAAGGGCCGGGGCCTGGATCCCTTCATCACCCGGGAACATTGACGTGCGCGGGGGGGAGGGTCCGGCCCGGGTCTTCCTGGTGATCCCCGCCGGGGGCAGCGGCGCCCGCATGGGCGGCGGCGTCCCCAAGCAGTTCCGCGACTGGGGGGGTGTCACCCTCCTGGAGGCCACCCTGGCCGCCTTCTTTCAGCCGGGCATGCCCGCCCTGGCGGGGGTGGCCCTGGCCGTGCCGACCGACCGGCTGGCCGAGGTCCGCGGCTGGCGCCTGCCCGTACCCCTGTGGGTGACGGAGGGCGGCGCCACCCGCCAGGCCTCCGTCGCCCAGGCCCTCGCCCTGCTGCCGGAGGCCCCGGAGGCCGCCGTCCTCATTCACGACGGGGTCCGCCCCTTCCCGCCCGCGGGCCCGGTGGGGGAGGCCATCGCCGCCCTGGCCACCTGGGATGGCGCCGTGCTGGGGGAGGCCTCCACGGATACCCTCAAGCGGGTGGATCCGGCGGGCCGCATCCTCGCCACCGAGCCCCGGGAGGGGATCTTCCGGGCCCAGACCCCCCAGGTCGCTCGTCTGGATACCTGGCGGCGCGCCTTCGCCTGGGCCCGGGAGACGGGCTTCCAGGGCACCGACGACGTGAGCCTGCTGGAGGCCCAGGGCCTGCGGGTGTTGCTCGTCCCTTCGCCCTCCACCAACCTCAAATTGACGACCCCGGAGGACTGGGCGCGGTGGCACCCCGCCGCCACAGCCTGTGGTGGATCGGCCCACACCTCCCGGGCGGGTGGGAAGGCCTAATCCTTAGTAGAATCAAGGTCTTGTTGGTTGGCCTGGTTTTTGCTCATGGAAGAGCGAGGACCGTATGCACCGCAACCGCCACGCCCAGACCCTTCGCCGCGCCGTGACCCTCACGGGGCGGGGCCTGCATGGCAACCAGCCCTGCACCGTCACCCTCCTGCCTGCCGATCACGCGACCGGCCTCGTCTTCCGCCACACCCCCACGGGCGTGGAGATCCCGGCCCTGGCCGAGCACGTGGGCGACTGCAGCCTGGCCACCTCCCTGACCAAGGACGGCGTCCGGCTCCAGACCATCGAGCACCTCCTCTCCGCCCTCGTCGGGCTGGGGGTGGATCACCTGGTCATCGAGGTGGACGGCGAGGAACTCCCCATCCTGGACGGCAGCGCCGAGCCCTGGGTGCGCCTGATCCAGGAGGCCGGCCTCCGCGCCATGGCCATCTGGCCCCGCGCCCTCCGGATCCTCAAGCCCATCGAGGTCCGCCGGGGCGACAAGTGGATGCGCGTCTCCCCCTGGGACGGCCTCCGCCTGGCCTACACCATCGTCTACGACAACCCTTACATCGGCCGCCAGAGCCGGGAGCTCACCCTGACCCCCGACAAGTACCTGGCCGAGCTGGGCCGGGCCCGGACCTTCTGCCTCGAGAGCGACATCGCCTTCATGCGCAGCCGCGGGCTGGCCCTGGGCGGCAGCCTCGAGAACGCCGTGGTCTTCGGCGCCGACGGCCCCCTGAACGACGCCCTCCGGTTCGAGGACGAAGCCGTCCGCCACAAGATGATGGACCTGGTGGGCGACCTGGCCCTCCTGGGCGCGCACCTGGAGGGGTTCGTCGAGGCCCACTGCGCCGGCCACGCCCTCCACGTCGAACTGGCCCGCGCCATCCTGGCGGACCCCACCGCCTGGACCTGGGCTGACGCGGCGACGCCTGCTCGCCCGCGCCACCTCTTCCTCGGCGCCGCCGAGCCCGTCCCGGCCTGATTTCAGGCCCCGGGGCCCGTGCCCTGGGCTCGTGCCGCGTCCGCCAAGTCCCTTGGATCATCCGTACGCGATGGGAGCGGCACGTGCCGGGGGTCTGGGGGCCCGGCATGGGGCCCCCAGGGGGCGACAGTCGGGAAGGCACCGCCTTCCCGACGCCATAGGGGGCGATGCCCCCGATGGAAGTGCAGCGGCCGCTCCCCTCGGATTATTCAGGCAACTTTGCGGACGCTGCACTAGGCTTGAAGGATGGAGATGACGGACGGAGCACCTGTGCCATCGTGGGCGGCCCGGCTGGGGGCGCCCGAAGGGGGCGTCCTCGCCGGGCGCGACCTGTCGGGATTCCTGGAAGCCCTGCTGGACCCGGGCGCCACCCCCCGCATCCACGTGGCGGGGTCCCTCCAGGGCCAGTGGGCCGCGCGGATCCAGGGGGCGGGCATCGCCTGCGAGGTGCTGCGCCTGGAAACCGGAAGCGTCCTGGACACCCTCATGGACGCCCTCGCCGCGCCGGCGCCGGGGGAGCAGGTCTGGCTGGACCTGGACCGGCGCCTGGGGCCCCTGGATCTGAAGAGCCTCGATGCCTTCCTGGCCTTCGCCGCCACCCGGACCCACCCCCCCCTGGTGGTGCTCCTGCGGGACGACGCCCCCGGCCTGGTCCGGACCCAGCGGCTGGCCGTGGACCGCCAGGGGCCCGTCCTCCTCCTGAGGGAATCGGGCGAAGGGGCCTATGCCCTGGGCGCCCCCGAACACCTCGCTCGGCTGGCAGCCCGGGGCGCCGGCGGCGGGGCGCTGCCTTCGGGGTTCCGTCGGCCAGGCTCCCCGGCCCGCGACCTCCTGGTCCTGGACATCGACGGGGTGCTCATCGACCCGGGGCGCTCCTTCCACGAGGCCGTCGCCCTCGCCCTCAACGAGCTGGCCCCGGCCCTCCCGTGGGATGACGAGCACTACACGGCCTTCAAGCGCGTCGGCGGGTTCAACAACGACTTCCGGCTGGCGGCCGCGGCCCTGGCCCTGGCGGAGCGGAACGAGCTGGGCGGGCTCCGGGACGCGGCGGGGCGGGGGGGCTTCCCCCACCTGGAGGCCCGGATCCAGGCCCTGGAACCCCTGTGCCAGACGGCGATCCAGAAACACTACGTGCGCACCCGGCGCCTGGAGCGCCCCATCATCACCCGGGCGGAGCTGGAGACCTTCCCCGGGGACGTGGCCATCTTCACCGGGCGCCCGCCGGAGGAGCTCCTCCTGGCCTACCAGGTCCTGGGCTTCCGCCTCCCGGCCGTCTCCGACGCGGCCCCCCACCTGCGCAAGCCCCGGCCCGAGGGGCTGCTCCAACTGGCCGATGCCTTCCGGGCCAGCCGGGTGATCTTCGTGGGGGACACCTGCGACGACGCGTCGGCCCTCCGGGACGCCCGGGCCCTGAACCCGGAGGTGGACTGGGTCTTCGCCGCCGTGGGCCCCGACCGCCAGTGGATCGCCGCCGAGGGCGACCTGACGGCCCCCCGCCTCCGGGATCTCCTCCCCCGGCTCGCCGGAGGTCCGGGGCTTCCCTGACCCCCGGCTTCCGCGCGGGGCTCCAGACCCGGGGCCTGCGCCATGGTCAGGCCGCCAGGAGCACCGGTGACACCTTGTCCGGCCCCCTCATCCCCGGGTCCAGGTCAGGGCTTCGCGGGGGCGCGCCGCCTGATGCCCCCTCCTGGAGGGGCCCGTCCTGCTTCGGTACACTCAGCCTCCCCAGCGCCTCGGCGATGGGCTTCTCGACAGGGGCTTCGGCGCAGGTCATCCTTGCGCCGACAGGCCCTTGAGCAAGCCATCACCGAGGCGCTGAGGAGGCGCGAACGGCAGCTTCGCCTTCAACCCTGGATAGGGGTCGTCCGAATGGCTGCTAGAAGATCGGGTCGCCCGGCTTCCGGCGCCACGCTTCCGTGCGCTGCTTGCCTTCCTTCTGGGCCTTGGCGTCCTTGGCGGCGTTGGCCAGGGTCTCCAGGAGGTTGCCGCCCACGCGGGTGGCGGCGGCCTTGGTCAGCTCGGGGGTGTGCGGACGATCGGGAGCCTTGGGCTCGCCGGCCTTCTCGCGGATGACCTCCGCCTGCTCCTTGAGGCGCTTCTCGTACCACACCTTGCGCTTCGGATCCAGGACCCGGACCTTCTTGGGCTGGCCGCCCTTGCGGAGGGCGGACGCCTTGGGCTTGGTCTCGCGCCGGTCCTCGCGGTGGGTGGATTCGGGGTTGGTGGCTTCTTCCAGGATCTTGGCGAGGTCCGCCAGGCTTCCAAGGCCGCGCTGATTGCTCATGTGTAGACGAGACTCCTTCAGGGCCTCACCTTGGCCCAATCATCAAGTTTAGCGCCGCAGGTGGGCCGGGGCCAAGCTGAATTGCTCGGAAATGCAGGGGGACCTGCGGATCACCGCATGGCCTCCATGGGACTCAGGCGCATGGCGCGGAAGGCGGGATAGAGGCCGAAGACGAGGGAGAGGGCGAGGGCCACCACCCAGGCCATGATCAGTCCATAGGGGTTGACCACGAGGCCGTAGGGGAAGTTGGCGCCCAGGGCCTTGCAGAGCCCGGCTCCCGCCAGGGTCCCGGCCAGGGCGCCCAGGGCGGCCAGCACCGCGGCCTCCAGGAGGAACTGGACGAAGATCTCCTTGTCGGTGGCGCCGAGGGCCTTCCGGAGGCCGATCTCGTACCTGCGATCGGAGAATGAAATAAGCATGACTGAGAGGACGCCCACCCCCCCCACCAGGAGCACGGTGCCGGCCAGGCTGAGGAGCACCACGGTCCAGCCGTGCATCTGGTTCATGAAGTTCTGCCAGCTCCGGGCGGCCTCGGCCTCCAGGTCCACGATCTCCACATCCCGGATGCCGTGGTGGGCCTGCTTGGCGCGCCCGACGAGGAGGGCCGACACGTCCTTGAGGTCGGACTTGGATTTCAGCTTCACGGAGAGCTGGCTCAGCTTGTGGGTGGCGTCGAGGCGGTCCATGTAGGCCTCGAGGGGCACCAGCATGCCGTTGGCGTCCATCCAGGTGTCCTCGTTGAAGATCATGAGCGGCGCGAGGACGCCCACCACCCGGAAGGGGATGCCGTCGACGAGGATGTCCTTCCCGACCGGGTCGGCTCCGCCCAGGACCTTGGAGGCGAGGCTCGCGCCCAGGACGGCCACGGTGGAGCGCCGCCTCTGGTCGTCCTCGGTGAGGCCGCGGCCGGAGGCGATGCGCCGGTTCATGACGGGGATCCAGTCCGGGACGTTGCCGGTGACGAAGATGCGCTCGGTCCCGCCCGCGACGCGGACGCTGACCTGCTTGGAGGCGCGGGGCATGAAGGCCAGCACGGAAGGGTAGGGGGCCGTGAGGCGAGGCACGTCCTCCATGCGGAGGCCGGGGCTCATGGCGAAGCGCTTCTGCTCCTCGGAGGTCTCCGGGGACTTCTGCCGGATGACCACGGTGCCGTCCCAGCTCATGCCGGCGAAGCCGGTCGAGATCTTGTCCATGATGCCGTCGAGCACGGAGGTCATCACCACGAGGGCGAAGACGCCCAGCATCAGCAGGGTCAGCGTGAGGATGCTGCGCATCTTGTGGGCCCAGAGCTCGGTCAAGCCGCTGGAGACCACCTCGAGGGCCAGGGCGAGGCTGTGGCGCAGGCCGGTCCGGGGGACGGCGGGAACGGCCGTGACGCGGTTCTCCTCGCCGAGGAGGCTGAGGACGGGCTCACTCATAGCGCAGGGCCTCCATGGGGGAAAGGCGGCTGGCCTTCCAGGCGGGGTAGAGGGCGAAGGCGAAGCCGAAGACGCCGGCCAGCATGATGGCCCAGAGGAAGCTGGAGGGGCTCATGGCGAGGGGCACGCCGAGGTTGTAGGTGATGGTCCAGGAGAAGGCGATGCCGACGGTGAGGCCCGCGGCGGCGCCCAGGGCGGTGAGGAGCAGGGCCTCGGTCATGAAGGTCTTGAAGACCTCCAGGCCGCTGGCGCCGATGGCCATCTTCACGCCGACCTCGCGCACGCGCTCCTTGAGGGAGGCCATCTGGATGTTGACGTTGACGATGCCGCCCCCGATCAGCGCGAGCACGCCGGAGAGGAGGAAGACGATGTTGTAGACGGACTCCTGGCTCTCCTGCTTCCGGAGGCGGGCCGAGACGTCGTCGAGGCGGAAGTCGTCCTGCAGGCGGTGGTTGGCCTTGAGGAGGCTCGTGAGGTCCCGGCTGAAGGCCCGGATCGCGCCCATCTCGGGCAGGCGGAAGGTGACGCGGTCCGTGCGCTGGTAGCGGTCGCCCTGGAGCCGCTTCTGGACGAAGGAGGCGGGGGTGGCGATGATGCGGTTCCGCCACTGGAAGATGTTGTGCTGGTCCTCCCGGAACCGGAAGACCCGCTCCTGGAAGGTGCCCACGACCGTGAGGGGCTTGCCGCCCACGGTGATCACCCGCCCGACGGCGTCGCCGTCCGGGAAGAAGGTCTCGACGGCCTCCGCGCCGAGGATGGCGACTGGGTCGCCCTGCTCCAGCTCGGTGGCGCTGAAGGCCCGGCCCTGGGCGATGGCGTAGCCCTCCAGGGGGATGAAATCCGCGCCGATGCCGGTGATCTGGCGGTCCTGGTCGGCGGTGGGGGTCTGGGTGCGGGCGCGGGCCATGCGGCGGACCGCGACGCCGGCCACGGACTTGGCGCCGAGGTCGGCGCCCTCCTCCGCGTCCGCGTGGCGGAGGCCCAGGTTCGCGGCCTGGAGGGCCGTGGGCTGGCCGTCCTTCACGATGGCGTTGGGCTGGATGTTGAGCTTGTCGAGGCCGCCGAGCTTGACGTAGAGGCGGCTGCTCTGGGCGCGCATGCTGTCGGAGATGGAGAACCCGCCCAGCACCGAGGCCACGCCCAGGATCACGCCCAGCGCCTGGAGGACGGACCTGCCGAGGTTCTCCCGGATCTCCGCCCAGGCCTCCAGCAGCCGCTCCCGGAATGCGCCGGAAACGATCATTCGGCGCCTCCGTTGGCGATGAGGCCGTCCCTGATCTCGACGCGGCGCTGGGCCATGGCGGCGATGCCCAGGTCGTGGGTGACGAGCAGGACGGTGTTGCCCTGCCGGTTGAGGTCCTTGAAGAGGTCCAGGATCTCGGCCCCGGTGTGGGAGTCGAGGGCCCCGGTGGGCTCGTCGGCCAGGAGCATGGTGGGGCGGTTGGCCAGGGCCCGGGCGATGGAGACGCGCTGCTTCTGGCCGCCGCTGAGCTCACCGGGGAGCTTCGTGGCCTTGTCGGCCAGCCCCACCCGCTCCAGGAGCTCGAGGGCGCGCTGGCGGCGCTCCCGCCGGCCGACGCCGGCGTAGAGCATGGGGAGCTCCACGTTGCGGACGACGGAGGCCTTGGGCAGGAGGTTGTAGGCCTGGAACACGAAGCCGATCTTGGTGTTCCGGATCCGGGCCAGGTCCGAGCCGGAGAGGCCGTGGACGGGCTTGCCGTCCAGGGCGTACTCGCCCGCCGTGGGGCGGTCGAGACAGCCCAGGATGGCCATGAGGGTGGACTTGCCCGAGCCGCTGGGGCCGATGAGGGCGATGAACTCGCCGGGCTCGACGGTGAGGTCGATGCCGTTCAGGGCGTGGACGGCCGTGCCGTTGCTGCCGAAGACCTTGGTGATCTTCGTGGTCTGGATGACGGGGATCATGATCCTGCTCCGGCTGCGTCAGAAGTTGTCTTCGTCCTTCTCGACCTTCTTGCGGGTGGGATCCTCGAGGCTGACCTGGTCATCCTTGCCGAGGCCCGAGACGATCTCCACGCGCTCGAGGGTGGCGATGCCGGCCTTGACGGGGACGACCTCGAAGTAGTCCTTCCAGTGGTCGGAGAGCCACACGAACTTGGACCGGCCCGAGAGGCCTTCCTTGGCGGCGGCCACCTTCTCGGGGGGGACGTCCTTCTTCAGGCGGTAGACCACGGTCTGGCCGTCGCGGCGCTGCAGGGCCTCCAGCGGCACGCTGACCGCCTTCTCCCGCTTGTCGCCGAGGATCTCGACATTGGCGCTCATGCCGGTGCGGTAGGCCTCGTTCAGCTCGTCGAGCTTGACCTCGACCTTGAACACCTTGATCTTGTCCACCAGCTCGGCGGCGGGGGAGACGAAGCGGACCTTGCCCGTGAAGGTCTTCTGCGGGAAGGCGTCCAGGGTGATGCGGACCGGCTGGCCCACCGCGACCTTGGCCACGTCCACCTCGTTGACGTTGACCTTGATGATGAGGCTCTTGAGGTCGGCCACGGTGTAGACCACCGTGCCGGAGTTGAAGCTGTTGACGCCGGACATGATGGTGTCGCCCAGCTCCACGCCCTTCTTGATGATCATGCCCGACATGGGGCTGATGACCTTGGCCCGCTGGGTGGAGGCGTTGCCGGCGATGGGGATGCCGCGGTCCTCGACGATCTGGTAGCGGGTCTGGGCCGCCTTCAGCGTCTCGGAGGCCAGGTCGCGGGAGACCTTGGCGGCGCGGAAGGCCTGGTCGGAGACGAGGCCTTCCTTGTAGAGGGCCTCCTGCTGGCGGAAGTCCTTGTCGGCGTTCTGGAAGGAGACCCGCGCCTGGGAGACGCTGCCCTGGACGTCGGAGAGGGTCTGGGCCTGGTTCACGTCGGGCTCGACCTCGGCGAGCACCTCGCCCTGGGAGACCATGTCCCCCTCGCGGACCTTGTAGGAGAGGACCCGGCCGGAGACGGTGGACTTGATGTCGACCTTCACGAAGGGATCGACGACGCCCACCTCGCGGACGCTGACCTGGAGGTCCTCGGCCTGGACCTTGCCGAGCCGGAACGGGAGTTCCTGTCCGCCCTTGGGCTTCTGGGTGCTCTTGGCGGCGATGAGCAGTCCGCCCACCGCGACGAACCCCACGACGCCTGCGATCCACCAGATCTTTTTCATGGATTCCCCCGTCTGTCGAATATCCAGTCCTCGATTGTCCTTGAGAGGTCGGTGAGGCTACGGGTCCATGATCCGCCCGTTTAGGTGGATGGAGGGCCGGCATTCGGCGGAGCCCGCGCCGCGATCGGCGAACGCCCGGCCCCGGCCGGTGAACGCCGGCCCCCGGCCACCGGGACCGGCTAAGCTGGTGACCGGGGCGGGAGGCGGGAAGCGGTGGAGATCCGGGCGTGAGCGGCAGGGGTGTGAACCGGGGGCGGGGCCTCCTGGCGGCAGCCCTGGCCGGGCTGCTGATGGGGTCCGCCTGCCGCCGGGAGGATCCCCGGATCGGGGAGATGACCGTGCGCGCCGCCGAGGCGGACGAGGCCGCCCAGCAACTGCGGGAGGCCTGGCGGGCGCAGCTCCTCCGGCTGCCACGCCTGGGCCGGGACCGGCCGGGGCCCGGCGGCCCCTACGCCATCCCCTTCACGCCTGAGCAGATCCGCTTCCTGCAAGCCCGCATCAACGCGGAGCGGGATGTGTCCCGCCGGGCCCTGCTCCAGGAGGCCCTGGACCAGGACCGCCTGATCCGGACCCTGGGCGCGCGCCTGGAGCAGTTGAAGCGGGACCTGCCCGTGCCCGACATCGCCGGCCCCCACGACAGCCACCACGGCCTGGCGCTGCGCTTCCTGAAGGGACGCGGCCTCCCGGATGGCGAGGCCCGGCGCCTGCTGGCCGGGGTGCCCCTCCTGGGCCGCCTGGCACCGGGCTTCGAGGTGTACCACGTCCTGGCCGGGGGCCAGTACGCCACCTGGGTGGCCCAGGGCGGGTCGCCCCTCTCGCCCCGGGACCTGAACGCCTCCGACGACCTGGAGGCCCTCCGGGCCACCCGGGACAGCGCCCGGGCCCGGCGGGGCCGGCTCGACCAGGCCGCCACCGCCCTGCTGGCCCAGAAGCGGGCCCTGGACCTGGAGGTCTCCGAATTGCGCCTCCAGCGGGAGCAGCTGTTGGAGGAACAGGCCGACCTCCAGGCTGAGGCGGCCGCCCACGCCGGGGACCTGAACGCCCTCCATTACCGGGTGGGCCTCCGGACCGACCTGGAGCAGGCGGGGATCATCGTGCTGCCCGTCCTGGGCCGGGGCCGGGCGGGCATCGCCTGGTCGGACGCCGCTTTCACCCAGCGCCTGGATCTCCGGCGGACCCAGCGCCTCGTCCTCCGGGCCGAGGACCTGGGGCTGCGGCGCATCGAGGACGTGGACGTGGTGCCCGGCTCCTGCGTGGAGGGGGTCCACTACCGGTTGACCTACGCCCCCGACCGGCGGGAGGTCGCCGTGGACCTGCTGACGCCCGCTCGCTTCCGCAACGACAAGGTGGTGTTCGCGGTCCACTGATCCCCCCACCTCGCGTACCCTGGAGGACCGGGAAAGGAGCCGCTCTGCCCTCTGTGTTTGGACATGCCCTCGCGGGCCTCGCGGTGGGCTCGGCCTTCGCCGGGCGGGAGACGGACCGCCGGACCCGCGCCCTGGCCCTCGTCTGCGCCGTGGCGCCGGACCTGGACTGGTTCACGGGCTTCCTGGACCCCCAGGACCGCTACGGCCTGGCCCACCGGGGCCTCTTCCATTCGTTCCTGGCCGCCGGCGCGCTCACCGTCCTCGCCATGGCCCTGGGGAACCGGGTCCGGTGGCGCCATCCCCGGGCCTGGGCCTGCCTGGCCGTGGCCACCTTCTCCCACGGCCTCCTGGACGCCTTCACCTTCGGCGGGCGGGGGGTCGCCTTCCTGGAGCCCTTTTCCAGCGTCCACTTCGTATCGGCCTGGCAGCCCATCTTCGTGTCGCCGATCCCCCTTTCAGGGCGACTGACCGACTGGTTGTTCTTTTCCTTGGGCACCGAGCTGCTGGTGATCGGCCTGCCCGCCATGGCCGTGCTCCTGGCCACCCGGACCCTGCGGGCCCGGCGGGCGCAGGCGTCCTGCGCCGTCCGCGACGACGGATAAAGGACGGACGCCACCGGCGGTTGATGGCGTCCGTCCTGGCGAAGGCTGACGGGGATCAGGCGTTGGCGGTGAGGCGCTGGGCTTCCCGGGCGATCATGAGCTCCTCGTTGGTCGGGATGACCGCGACGGGGAGGCGGGAATCGGGGGTGCTGATGAAGCGGCCGCTCTTGCTGCGCACCTTGTTGGCCTCGGCGTCCAGCTTGACGCCCAGGTAGGTGAGCCGGTCGCAGACCCAGGCGCGCAGGTCGGCGGAGTTCTCGCCGATGCCGGCGGTGAAGACGATGGCGTCCACGCCGTTCATGGCGGCGGCGTAGGCGCCCACATACTTCAGGACGCCGTAGCAGAGGACCTCGTGGGCGAGCCGGGCGCGCCGGTTCTTGCCCATGGCCTCCTCCACCTCGCGGCAGTCGGAGGAGACGCCGGAGATGCCCAGCAGGCCGGACTTCTTGTTGAGGAGGGCCGACAGGCCGGCGGCATCCAGCTGCTCCTGCTCCATGACGGTGGTGAGGACGCCCGGATCCAGGTTGCCGCTGCGGGTGCCCATGACGACGCCCTCGAGGGGGGTCAGGCCCATGGAGGTGTCCACGCTGCGGCCGTTGTGGACGGCGGTGATGCTGCTGCCGTTGCCCAGGTGGCACACGATGATCTTGCAGGCGTCGAAGGGCCGGCCCAGGAGCTCGGCGGTCTTCTCGGCCACGTACTTGTGGCTGGTGCCGTGGAAGCCGTAGCGGCGCAGGCCCAGCTTCTGGCACAGCTCGTAGGGCAGGCCGTAGGTGTAGGCGTAGTCCGGCATGCTGTGGTGGAAGGCCGTGTCGAACACGGCGACCTGGGGCACGCCGGGGAAGATCTCCTGGGCGGTGCGGATGCCGGAAGCCGCCGGGGGATTGTGCAGCGGGGCGTAGAAGGCCAGGTCCTCGATCTCCTTGAGGACGGCGGGGGTGATCACTTCGGAATCGCCGAAGTTGGGACCGCCGTGGGCCACGCGGTGACCGACCGCGTCCACCTCGGCGCCCGGAGGCAGGACGGTGTCGCGCAGCTGGTCCATGATGGCGCTGAGGGCCACCTTGTGGTTGGCCATGTCCAGTTCGAGGCGGCCCTTCTCGCCCTGGATGGTCCACCGGATGAAGCCTTCGGACAGACCGATGCGCTCGGCGATGCCATCGGCGAGGGTCTTCTCCTCGCTCATGTCCACAAGGTTGAACTTGAGGGAGGATGAACCGGCGTTGAGGACGAGGATCAGCACAGTGGACTCCTGCAATTTTTCACGATTGGTCCAGTGTAGTCGGTTTCGGTCTGCGCCGGGCCCACTGGTAGGACCACTTATGCTCCAGATCACCGCTTGGCCCGGCAGAGGTCCACGAGCGGGCACCGGGCGCACCCGGGGAGGCTCCGGACCCCGGGGCAGTCCCCCAGGATGCCCAGGTGGGCCAGGGCGAAGTCGTAGCGGAGGGGGTCCTCGGGGCAGAGGGCCCGGAGGGTCCGGGTGATCTCCTGCGCCAGGGCCCCGTCCGGGGTGCGCCGGGTGCCCAGGCCGATGAAGCGGGAAATGCGGGCCACATGGGTGTCCAGGGGGATCACCAGGGCCCCCGGGGGGTAGGCCGTCCACAGGCCCAGGTCCGGCCAGCCGGTCCGAACCATCCACCGGAGGAACATGCGCCAGCGCTTGCAGGCGGCCCCCTCCCGGGGATCGGGCAGGTTGAAGCGCAGGCCCCGGGTGGGGGGCAGTTCCCGCCGGAGGCGCTGCACCAGGGCGGAAAGTCGGTCGTCTGCTTCTTCGCCCGGGCCGGGCGCCAGGTGGGGCTCCAGTCCCCGCCCGCCGCTCTCCCGGTCCAGGGTCGCCCAGGCGGCGATCCAGTGGGCCATGTCCTCGCCGGTGTGGAAGCGCCAGGTCCAGGCCCCCAGTTCCCGGCCCAGCCGGGCCGCGGTTTCGGCGGGCGGGACGGCGCGGAGCTGGGCGGCCGGCGCCGGGCCCAGGGGCGCGAGGGCGGCGCGGATGGCCTGGAGCATGGGGGCCACCCGGCCATAGGCCAGATGGGCCGCCACGAAGGCGGTCACTTCCCGGTCCGCGCCACCGGGGTACGCGAGGGCGACGGCCAGGGGGTCCATGGCCAGGGCGCCGGGATCCTGGTACTGGTCGTGGAGGCGGTCCAGCCGGGGACGGAGCCGCGCCGGCGCGGGGCGGCGGGTCACGGCCGGGGAATCCGGCAGGTGAGGCCTTCCCCGTCCTGGACCAGGGTGAGGCCCAGGGCGCCGGCGACCCGCTGGGTCCACCGGGCGTTGATATCCAGGGGCTGGCCCGCCCGGACCTCCCCGGCGGGCTGCAGGGCCTCCGGCAGGGTCGGGGCCGGGGTGAAGCGGAGTTCCCAGGCGCCCTCGGCGGCGCGGGTCTGGATGCGCAGGCCCTCCCGCGCGTAGGGGAGGAGCTGGCGCGCGGCACTCCGGGCGAAGGAGCGCAGCAGGTCCCCGGGCCAGGTGTCGGGGCCGGGCCCGGGCAGGGCCTCCACCTCCACCGGCGCACGGTAGAGCAGGGCCATGGGCCGGAGCTCGCCCGCGAGGCGGGCCCGCCAGTCCTCGCCGGGTTCGGCGGCGCCCTCGGGCAGCGTGCCCATGGCCAGATGGCGGGCGCGGCCCAGGAGGGCCTGGCCTTCGGCGAGCACCGCCTCGAGGCGCGCCCGGTTCCTCGGCGACAGGGGGGCGCCCTCAGGGGTGAGGTCTGCAACTCCCTGTACGCCGGCGAGCACATTGGCCAGGTCGTGCAACGCGGCCCTCATCAACAATTCGGATTCTTTCTCCATGCACGTAAACTTTCTCTTGAGCGGGACTATACTTCACCCTGAGATTTTGCTCGGATCTTACCCTGAAAGGCGTTTTCTTTATGCCCCATCCTAAGAAATTGGGAGAAATGCTGGTCGAGGCGGGGCTGATCACCGTCGCGCAGCTCCAGGAGGCGCTGCGCTACCAGAAGTCCGCCGGCGGCCGCATGGGGAGCAACCTGGTGGCCATGGGCATGATCACCGAAGCATCCTTGATGGACTTCCTCGCGGTACAGACCGGGGTTCCCCGCCTGGACGTGAAGAACCTGGAGATCGCGGGGGCGGTCCTGGAGCGGATCCCCCGGCGCCTGGCGGAACAGATGACCATCCTGCCGGTGGCCTTCAAGGAGCCCAAGTCCCTGGTCCTGGCCATGGCGGACCCCTCCGACCTCAACGCGGTGGACAGCGCGCGGTTCGCCTCGGGCCTCAACATCGAGCCCATGGTGGCCTCCCACAGCTCCCTCCGCCTCGCCATCGCCGACCAGTACCGGAAGCTGGAATCCGGCCTCATCGGGGTGACCGTCGAGGTGGGCAAGGACCCCCTCGAGGATGGGCTGCCGGTCAACTTCGACGCCCTGCCCGAACCGGTGGCGATCACGGCATCCTCCCCCTGGGTCAAGCGGGATCCCTTCTTCGACGGCAACGCCTACAAGGAGGAGCCGGCCAACCCCTTCCAGTTCTTCACCGAGGCGCCCCCCGAGCCCAGGCCCACCGACAGCCAGGGCATGATCATCCCCGCCCGGTCCGCGGCGTCCCAGGTGGTGCCGCCCATCGAGAACTACGGCACCCGGGCGCTGGTCCTGGGCCTGATCCGGAACCTGCAGCGCCGCGGCATCCTCGGTTCGGACGAGATCCAGCGCCTGATCATCAACCTCGTGGAAACCGGCGAGATCTCCGACCCCTCCCGGTAGCGGGCCCTATCGCTTGTCCGCGATCCGCTGGAGCTTGCGGGCGGGGCATTCCCTGGACCCGCAGGAGCCGCAGCCGGAGGCGCAGGAGGCGCGCAGGAGGCTGCGCACGAGGTAGGCGGCGGCCAGGGTGGCGGTGGCGAGGACGAGGGCGAGCTGGACGGTCATGGGCGCCTCACACGAAGCCGAGGAAGTGTCCGGCGACCACGGTGAGCCAGGCCGTGACCCAGGCCAGGACGGAGCCGTAGACGATGGTGAAGCCCGCCCACCGGAAGCTGCGGGTCTCCTTGTAGATCATCCCCACCGTGCCCAGGCAGGGGGTGTAGATGAGGGTGAAGACCATGAAGGCCAGGGCGGTGAGGGGGGTGAGGCCGGACCGGGTGCGGAGGGCCTCCTGCAGGGCGCCGGGGCCCTTCGCCTCGCCGTCGTCGGTCCTGGCCTGGTGGATGACCGCCATCGTGCTGACGACGATCTCCTTGGCCACGAAGCCGGCGGTGAGGGCGACGGTGTCCTTCCAGGCCTCGGGCCGCGTCCGGTAGGGGTCCAGGATGGGGGCCAGGGTGGGCTGCATGACCTTGCCGAACCGCGCGGCGAGGCTGGTGTTGACGACGCGGCTCTCGTGGGCCAGCTCCAGCTGGGCGAGGGCGGCCTCCTTCTCGGCCTGGGGCATGGCGGAGGAGGTGATGACGGCCTGCTGGTGGCGCAGGTCCGCGCGCCATTCGGCGTTGGCGATGCCCGGGTAGTGGGAGAGGAACCACACGAGGGTGGCGCCCGCGAGGATGACCGTCCCGGCCCGGTTCAGGAAGACGCTGCCCTTCTCCCACATGTGGATGAGCGTGCTCTTCAGCACCGGGAGGCGGTAGGGCGGCAGCTCCATGACGAAGGGGGCGTTCTCCCCCTTGAAGAGGGTCAGGCGCAGGAGCTTGCCCATGCCCATGGCCAGGAAGAAGCCCAGGAAGTGCATGCCCAGGATGACGAAGGCGGCCGCGACGGGCTTGAAGAAGGTGCCGGCGATGACGATGTAGATCTGGAGCCGGGCCGAGCAGCTCACCAGGGGCGCCACGAGGATGGTGATGAAGCGGTCCTCGCGGGACTCGATGGTGCGGGTGGCCTGGACCGCGGGGACGTTGCAGCCGGTGCCCATCACCAGGGGGATGAAGCTCTTGCCGTGGAGGCCCATGAGATGCATCAGGCGGTCCATGATGAAGGCGGCCCGCGCCATGTAGCCCGTGTCCTCCAGGAAGGCGATGCAGCCCATGAGGAGCATGATCACGGGCACGAACACGATGACGGCCCCCACGCCGGGGATGATGCCGTCCACCAGGAGGCTGGAGAGCTCCCCGGCGGGGAGCTTGGCGGCGGCCGCGTCATGGAGCCAGGCGAAACCGGCGGCGATCCAGTCCTGGGGGATCTTGCCCACCACGAAGGTGACCGTGTACACGGCGATCATGATGGCGATGAAGATGGGGATGCCCAGCCAGCGGTGGGTGAGGAAGGCGTCCAGGCGGCCGGTGATGTCCCGCTGCCGCTGGCCCGTGTGATGGACCACCTCTTCCACGAGGCCATGGGCGAACCCGTAGCGGCCCTCGGCGACCAGGGTCCCGGTGTCGGCGCCCAGGTGGGCTTCCAGGAAGGCGGCGCTGGCCGCGGCCTGGGCCTGGATGGCCTTGCGGGCGTGGCTCTTCTCGACGGCCTCCTCGGCATGGGGCACCGATTCCAGGATCATGAGCGCCAGGCGGCGGGAGGGATGGGCCTGGGCCAGGGCCTCGTCCCGCTCGATCTCCCGGGCGAGCTTCCGGATCTCGTCCTCCAGGTCGTGGCCATAGTTGACGGTGGCCAACGGGGGGCCGCCCGGCGCGGCCGCCTTCCGCACGGCCTCCCGCAGGGCCTGGATGCCCTCCTCCCGGTTGCCCACGGTGGGAACCACGGGACCGCCCAGGAGGCGCTCGAAGGTCGCCACATCGATCTTCATGCCGGCGGCTTCGGCGTCGTCCATCATGTTGAGGACGAAGACCACGGGCCGGCCCAGTTCCAGGAGCTGGGTCGTCAGGTAGAGGTTGCGCTCCAGGTTGGAGGCGTCGAGGACATTGACGATGACGTCGATGGAGGGGTCGGAGAGGAACTGGCTGGCGATGCGCTCATCCTCTGACCGGGCGGCCAGGGAGTACGTGCCGGGCAGGTCCACCACCTCCACGGTGGTCCCCTCGTCCTCGTAGGTGCCGCTCCGGCGCTCGACCGTGACGCCGGGCCAGTTCCCCACGTGGTGCCGGGACCCGGTCAGCGCATTGAAAATCGTCGTCTTGCCGCAATTGGGATTGCCGGCGAGCGCCAGGACCGTCACTGCCCGCCCCCTTCCACGAGGATGCACTGGCCCTCTTCGCGGCGCAGGGAGAGGTGGTAGCCCTTGATCACGAGCTCCATGGGATCGCCCATGGGCGCGAGCTTCTCCACCTTCAGCCGGGCGCCCCGGATGAAGCCCATCTCCAGCAGGCGGTGGCGGATCCGGCCCGTGGCGAGCACCTGGGCGACGATCGCCTCCTCCCCCGGTTGGAGGTCGCTCAAGGGTCGCGCGTGAACATGAGACATGATCTCAACTCCGTCCTTCCAGGATAGAGCATGCGCTTGCTGAAACAAGCATGAATACTGAGACACTTATCACAAGCCTGCGCCAAGCCCTTGCTACAATGCCACCAAGCCCCCGTGCGCCCATGGTGATGACCTTCCCCAACATCCTGACGCTGCTGCGCATCTGCGCGGTACCCTTCTTCGCGATCGCGGTCTGGTACGGCCGCACCGCGGAGGCCTGCCTCCTCTTCGCCGCGGCGGGGATGACGGACCTCCTGGACGGGTGGATCGCGCGGCGCTTCAACCAGCGCTCCACGGTCGGGGCGGTCCTGGACCCGGCCGCGGACAAGCTGCTGATGACCACCGCCTTCGTGATGCTGGCCTTCCCCCGGGAGACCTACGCGGTGAGGATCCCCGCCTGGGTCTCCATCCTGGCCATCTCCCGGGACGTCATCATCTCCCTGGTGGCCCTGGTGGCCTACGAGCGCCTGGACCCGAGCAAGTTCATGCCCAGCCTCCTGGGCAAGGCCACCACGTTCGTGGAACTGGTGGCCATCTCCGTGGCGCTCCTGTTCAACCACCTGGGGCCCCGGCCCTGGTACCGGTTCCTGGTGCCCTGGGTCTTCTACCTGATCGCGGCCATGGTGGTCGCCTCGGGCATCCACTACTTCTTCCGGGCCACGCACGCAAGCTCGGAGCCGGCTTGAGCGGCCGGGACGGCCGCGCCCGGATCCCCCTGGGGTTCGCCCTGGCGGGGGCGGGGGCGCTGGCCGCGCTGTGGTTCCTCCGGGAGGCCCTGGCGCCCTTCTTCGTGGCCCTGGTGCTCACCTACCTGCTGGAACCCCTCGTCTCGCGCCTCTCGCGCCGCATGAGCCGGTCCCTGGCCTCGGTCCTGGTGATCCTGGTCTCCCTGGCCGTCTTCATCCTGGTGCTCTGGGCGGTGCTGCCGGTGCTCTACGGCCAGGTGGAGCGCCTCGTCCACGCGCTCCCCGATCTGCGGGCCCGGGCGGAGGGGCGGTTCCTGCCCTGGCTCCAGGCCCACCCGGCCGTGGCGGCGAAGTACCGGAGCGCCCTGGAGGGCATCGACCCCATGGCCGTCCTCAAGGGGGCCGGCACGGCCGGGGCGGGCCTGGTGGGGGTCCTGCTGGACGCCATCACCCTCATCCTGGTCCCGCTCATCGTCTACTACCTCCTGCTGGAGGGGCCCCGGCTCCACCAGGCCCTGGACGATCTGGTGCCGCGCCGGCACCTGGCCGCGGCGCGCCGCTTCGCGGAGGACGTCAACGGCCGGCTCGGGGGCTACATCCGGGGCCAGCTCGGGGTCTCCGCGGTCATGTCCGTCCTCCAGGCGGTGGGATTCGCGGCGGCGGGGGTCCCCTACGCCTGGCTCCTGGGGCTCGTGGCCGGGTGCTCCAACGTGGTCCCCTACTCGCCCTACATCACCGCCCTGCCGGCGGCCCTGGTGGTCGCGGCCGCGGACGGGGCGGGGGGGAGCCGGCTCCTGGCCGTGGCCGTGGTCTTCACGCTGGTGCAGAAGGTGGAGGCCCTCTACCTCACCCCGGTCTGGGTGGGGCGCGCCAGCGGGCTGCATCCGCTGGAGGTCCTGCTGGGCATCCTCTGCTTCGGCTTCGTCTTCGGGTTCCCGGGCCTGGTCTTCGCCGTGCCCCTCACCATCGTGCTGAAGGTGGCCGGGAAGGCCGCCCTGAAGGCCTACACGTCCCATCCCTGGTTCACGGCGGCCCCGTGAGGCGCGCGGCCGTCCTCGTCCTCCTGGCCTGCGCGGCCCTCGGCGCCCAGGAGCTGGGCGCGCCCTTCTCTAGGATCTACCGGCCCCGGGAGTACGGCGGTTCGGCCCAGGCCTGGGCCTTCGCCGAGGATCCGCGGGGGCTCCTGTTCGCGGGCAACACCCTGGGCATCCTCGAGCATGACGGCGCCACGTGGCGGCTGATCCCCACCCGGCTGAGGACCGTGGCCCGGCACGTGGCGGCGGACCGCCACGGGCGGGTGTGGGTCGGGGCCAAGAACGAGTTCGGGTACCTGGAGCCCGACGGGACGGGGCAGACCCGCTTCGTGGGCCTGGAGCAGCTGCTCGATCCCCGGGACCGGGATTTCGGCGACGCGTGGACCGTGCTGCCCTTCGAGGGCGGGGCCTGCTTCGCGGCGCGCCGGCACCTGTTCCGGTACGACGGGAAGACCATCCGGGTCATCCGCGGCGAGACCAACTTCACGCTCGGCTTCAAGGTGCGCGGGCGCCTCTACATCTCCCAGATCGGCCGGGGGCCCGCGGAGATCCTCGAGGACCGCCTGGAACAGCTTCCGGGCTGGCCGGATCCCAAGGAGCAGGCCAACTTCATGGTCCCCTGGGGCGCGGGGCAGGGCATCCTGGTCGGCACCAGCAAGTCCGGCCTCCTGCTCTTCGACGGCCACGGGTTCGAACCCTTCCCCACGGAGGCGGATCCCCTCCTGAAGCGCATGGTGATCTCCACCGGCATCCTGTTGCCGGACGGCACGCTGGCCATCGGCGGCCTCTACGGCGGCTGCGTCGTCCTCGACCGCCAGGGGCGCATCCTCCTCCACCTGGACCGCCGGAACGGCCTCCCCGACGAGAGCCTCAACCGCCTGTACGCCGACCGGCAGGCCCGCCTCTGGGCGGCCACCAACCGGGGCATGGCCCGGGTGGAGTGGCCGGGGCCGCTCACGGCCTTCGGCGAGGACCAGGGCCTCCTGGGCTCCCTGTCCTGCCTGAAGCGCTGGAAGGGCAGCCTCTACGCGGGCACGAGCCAGGGGCTCTTCCGCCTGGTCCGCACCCAGGTGCCCCAGGACCCGCCGGGGGCCGTCATCGACCCCAAGGCCAAGGCCTTCCCGGAGCTCTCCTTCGGGGGCATGTGGCGCTTCCGGCCGGTGGAGGGCCCCACGGGGCGCGTGTGGCGCCTGGTGGAGGACCGGGGTCGCCTGCTCGCGTGCAATGCCCACGGCGTGTACGAGGTGGGACTGGAGCGCGCTCGGCGGGTGTACGAGGGCGGCGCCGAGCGCGACACCTTCGACCTGGTGGCCAGCCGCCGGACGCCGGGGCTCTGGTTCGCGGGCACCCATGCGGGCCTGTGGATGTACCGGGAGCGCGGCGGGACCTGGCGCCGGGAGGGGCAGGTCCCAGGCGTGACCGGCGAGGTCCGCGCGCTGGTGGGGCTGGAGGATGGCACCCTCTGGGCCGGGACCAACGCCTCCGGGGCCTTCCACGTGATCCCCGGCGAGGGCCGGGAACCGCTGCGGGTGGAGGCCTTCGGCAAGGCCGAGGGCCTGCCGAGCCCGGCCCACGATTTTCCCCACCTCCTGCCCTCGGGCGTGGTCTTCGCGACCCACAAGGGGTTCTACCGGTTCAACGCCTTCAGCCGCCGCTTCGAGCCGGACCCCCGGTTCGCCGGGACCCTGCCGCCCGGGGACTGGTATCCGGAGGTGGTGGTGGGCGGTCCGGATGGTCGGTTGTGGATGCACCTGTACAACGACCTCACGGGCGAACGTCTCACGGGTGCCGCGGTGCCAGGCCCGGACGGCCGGTTCCGGCTGGAGGCCGGCGCCTGGCGGCGCATCGGGGACGCGACCCTGGCGGGGGCGCTGGCGGAGCCGGATGGCACCGTGTGGATGGGCGGGGCGGACGGACTGTTCCGCTACGACCCCAAGGCCGAGCGGCAGCCGGCCGAGGCCGCGCCGCCCCTCGTGCGGAAGGTGAGCGTCCAGGGCGGCGGCCTCCTCTTCGGCGGGTCGGGGCTCTGGCAGGGGGCCTTCCGGATCCCCTACGCCCACCGCAACCTCCGCTTCGAGTTCGCGGCTCCGGCCGCGCCGCCGGACGGTTCCCTCCGGTACCAGGTCCGCCTCGTGGGCAACGCCCGGGACTGGTCCGCCCCGACCGCCGAGACCCTGCGGGACTACACGAACCTCTGGGAGGGCAAGTACCGCTTCCAGGTGCGGACCGTGACGGCCCTGGGCCAGGTCTCGGAGCCCGCGGAGGCGGTCTTCCGGATCCTGCCCCCGTGGTACCGGTCCTGGTGGGCCTACCTGGCCTACGCGGGCCTGGTGGCGGCGGGGATCCGCGGCCTCATCCGCCTGAGCCTGTGGCGCAGCCGCCAGGCCAAACGGATCCTCATGCGCAAGGTGGCCGAAAGGACCGACCAGCTCCGTCGGCGAACCGCCCAGCTGGAGCAGGCCAAGACCGCCGCCGAGGCCGCGGCCCTGGCCAAGAGCGAGTTCCTGGCCAACATGAGCCACGAGATCCGCACCCCCCTCAACGCCATCCTGGGCTATTCCGAGATCCTCCAGGACGAGGTGGCCGAACCGCGGCACCGGGAGCACCTCGCGGCCATCGCCTCCGGGGGCAAGGCCCTCCTGGGCGTCATCGGGGACATCCTCGACCTCTCCAAGATCGAGGCCGGGCGGGTCGAGCCCGAGCACCGGCCCACGGACGTGCGGGCCCTCCTGGAGGACGTGGCCCGGGCCTTCACGCTGCGCTGCCGGGAGAAGCGGCTCCGCCTGGAGGTGGAGGCCGGCGCCGACCTGCCCTCGTACCTGGTGCTGAGTCCCGTGCACCTGCGCCAGATCCTCTTCAACCTCGTGGGCAACGCCGTCAAGTTCACCGAGGAGGGCGTCATCCGGGTCTCCCTGCGGGAACTGGCCCGGCAAGGCGACTGCCTCGACCTGCGGATCGACGTGGAGGACACGGGCATCGGCATCCCCGCGGACCAGCTGGAGGCCATCTTCGAGCCCTTCCACCAGGCCCGGGGCCAGGACATGGTGCGCTACGGGGGCACGGGCCTGGGCCTGGCCATCTGCCGCCGGCTGGCGGCGCTCATGGGCGGCAACCTGACGGTGGCCAGCACGGAGGCGCTGGGCAGCACCTTCACGCTGCGCCTCTTCGGCCTCCCCATCGCGGACGAGGCCTCCGTGGCCGGCGAGCCGACGGGTCCCTTCCGGGGCGCGTTCCGGCCGGCCACCCTCCTCCTGGTGGATGACGTCCCCTCCAACCGGGACCTGCTCAAGGCCTTCTTCGAGCCGGGCCCCTTCACCTTCCTGGAGGCCTCGGACGGCGGGGAGGCCCTCCGGACCGCGGCGTCCGGGCGACCGGACCTGATCCTCATGGACCTCCGCATGCCCGGCATGGACGGCCTCGAGGCCACCCGCCTCCTGAAGGCGGACCCCGCCCTCCAGGCCATCCCGGTCATCCTCCTCACGGCCTCGACCACGGTGACCGATGAAGCGCCCATCTGGGCGAGCGGCGTGGACGGCTTCCTGCGCAAGCCGGTGAGCCGGACCCGCCTGGCGGCCGAGATGGCCCGGTTCCTGCCCCTGGAGGCGCCGCCCGAGGCCAGGGTTGACGAGCAACCGGCCGAAGCCTCCCCCGGCGCCTCCACCCCCGAACTCCTGGCCGAACTCGAGGCCGAGCTGCCGGAATGGACCCGGCTCAAGGATGTTTTCTTCATCGATAGGATGGCCGCCTTCGCCGTCCGCATCGCCGCCATCGGCGACCGCCATGGATCGCCCGCCCTCCAGACCTGGGCCGGCCGGGTCCAGGACCAGGCCCGGGCCTACGACATGGAGAACCTGCCGACCACCTTCCGCCGGTTCGCCGACGTGGTGGAGGACCTGCGCGCCGCCCTCCGCTGAAGGCGCCGTCGGGCGCTCATGAGGCTGCTAGACTGGTTCAACCCCGAGCGTCCCATGCCCGACCTCCCCGCCCACCTCCTCATCGTGGACGACCTGCCGAAGAACCTGCAGGTCCTGGCCCTCCTGCTGGACAAGGCCGGCTACCGGGTCTCCATGGCCATGGATGGGGCCCAGGCGCTGGCCATGGTCCAGGCCGAGCCGCCGGACCTGATCCTCCTGGACATCATGATGGCGGGCATGGACGGCCTGGAGGTGTGCCGCCGCCTGAAGGCCGACGAGGCCTTCCGCGACATCCCGGTCATCTTCCTCACGGCCAAGGCCGAGCTGGAGGACCTCCAGGAGGGGTTCCGGCTGGGGGCCGTGGACTACGTGACCAAGCCCTTCCGGGGCGGGGAGCTCCTGGCCCGGGTGGCCACCCACGTGCAGTTGAAGCGCGCCCTTGAGCGGGAGCGGGACCTGCGGCGCAGCCTGGAGGCCTCCCTGGCCCAGGTGCGGACCCTCTCCGGCATGCTCCCCATCTGCGCCCGCTGCAAGAAGATCCGCGACGACAAGGGCTACTGGAACCAGATCGAGACCTACATCGAGGCCCACTCGGACGTGGACTTCACCCACGGCATCTGCCCGGAGTGCAGCCGGGCGCTCTACCCCGAGATGGGGGATCCGAGCTGAGGCCCGGGCGTCATCCGCTTGCCAGGACGAATAAAATGTTTATCGTTGTGGCCGCATGCATCCCCGTTTCCTCCGCCCGAACGCCCCCGCGCCCGGACCCGCCGCGGGGCGGCGGATCCGGGCGCGGGGGTGCGGGACCGGCTCAGGCCAGGTCGAAGGCGTTGAAGAAGTAGGCGACTTCGCGGGCGGCGGAGGCGGGGGAATCGGAGCCGTGGGTGGCGTTCCGGCCCATGCTCTCGCCGAACTTCTTCCGGAGGGTGCCCTCGGCGGCCTTGGCCGGATCGGTGGCGCCCATGACCTCCCGCCAGCGGGCGATGGCGTTCTCGCGCTCCAGGCACAGGAGGACGACGGGGGACTCGGTCATGAAATTCTCAAGTTCGGGGTAGAAACCCTTGCCCACGTGTTCGGCGTAGAAGCCCTGGCAGATGGCGGGGGTGAGGCGGGTGAGGCGCAGGCCGCGGATGGTGAAACCGTCCTTCTCAATGGCCGTGATGATCTCGCCGATGTTGCCGTTCTGGACGGCGTTGGGCTTGATGATCGCGAAGGTCCTCTCGATGCTCATTGGCACTCCATGGTCAATCCTCCAGTGTGCCCGGGCCGGCCCGGTCCCACAAGGGACCCGCCGCGGGCGGCCCACCCCATGAATTCACAGCCCCGGCTGGGAAATTCCCACCGATGCCAGTAGAATGGATGGTTTGACGGAACTGGATCCAGCATGCTTGACAATCTCCTTAAAAAATTCATCGGCTCCAAGAACGATCGCGAGCTGAAGCGCCTCTGGGCCAAGGTCCAGGAGGTCAACGCCCTCGAGGCGGGGATCCGGGCGCTCTCCGACGACGAGCTGAAGGCCAAGACCCCCTACTTCAAGGAGAAGCTGGCGGGCGGTGCCACCCTGGACGACATCCTGCCCGAGGCCTTCGCCGTGGTGCGGGAGGCCTCCCGGCGGGTGCTGCGCATGCGGCACTTTGATGTCCAGCTCATCGGCGGCATGGTCCTCCATTCCGGCAAGGTGGCGGAGATGCGCACCGGTGAGGGCAAGACCCTCACGGCCACCCTCCCCCTCTACTTGAACGGCCTCGCCGGGCGGGGCGCCCACCTGGTGACCGTCAACGACTACCTCGCCCGCCGAGACGCCGAGTGGATGGGCCGCCTCTACAACTGGCTGGGGCTCTCCGTGGGCGTCGTCCAGCACGGCCTCTCCGACGAGGAGCGGCGCGCCGCCTACGCCAGCGACATCACCTACGCGACCAACAACGAGATCGGCTTCGACTACCTGCGCGACAACATGAAGTGGGCGCTGGAGGACTTCACCCAGCGCGGCTTCGTCTTCGCCATCGTGGACGAGGTGGACTCCATCCTCATCGACGAGGCCCGGACCCCCCTGATCATCGCCGGCAGCTCCGAGGAGGACACCTCCAAGTACTTCCGGATCGACGGCATCGTCCCCAAGCTCAAGCCCGAGGTCGACTTCAAGGTCGACGAGAAGGACCGGCAGGTCACCCTCACCGACGAGGGCATCCGGCACGCCGAGTCCCTCCTGGGCGTCGCCAACCTCTATGACCCCAGCGCCATCGAGACCCTCCACGGCCTGAACCAGGCCCTGCTGGCCCACAACCTGTACAAGCGGGACGTGGACTACATGATCAAGGAGAAGGAGGACGGCAAGGGCCTCGAGGTCGTCATCGTCGACGAGTTCACCGGCCGCATGATGCCGGGCCGCCGCTGGTCCAACGGCCTCCACCAGGCCATCGAGGCCAAGGAGGGCGTGGAGGTCAACGCCGAGAACCAGACCCTGGCCACGGTGACCTTCCAGAACTTCTTCCGGATGTACGAGAAGCTGGCCGGCATGACCGGCACGGCCGAGACCGAGGCCCGCGAGCTGCTGCAGATCTACAAGCTCGAGGTGGTGATCGTCCCCACCAACATGCCGATGGTCCGCACGGACTTCGCCGACACCGTCTACTCGACCAAGAACGGCAAGAAGAAGGCCATCGTCGAGGAGATCAAGGAGCTGAACGCCAAGGGCCAGCCCATCCTCGTGGGCACGGCCAGCATCGAGAGCAGCGAGGACCTCAGCGAGGCCCTCAAAGTCGCCAAGATCCGCCACGTCGTGCTGAACGCCAAGCACCACGCCAAGGAGGCCGACATCATCGCCCAGGCCGGACGCAAGGGCGCCGTGACCATCGCCACCAACATGGCCGGCCGCGGCACCGACATCCTGCTGGGCGGCAACCCCGAGGGCCTGGCCAAGATCGAGGCCCGGAAGCGCGGGGTCGAACTCTACCAGGAGGATGGCCGCGAGACGCCCGAGTTCCTCGCCATCGTCGAGGAGATGGCGCGGCAGACCGAGGCCGAGAAGGCCGAGGTCATCGCCGCCGGCGGCCTCCACATCCTGGGCACCGAGCGGCACGAGAGCCGCCGCATCGACAACCAGCTCCGCGGCCGCGCCGGCCGCCAGGGCGACCCCGGCTCCAGCCGCTTCTTCCTGAGCCTGGAAGACGACCTGATGCGCATCTTCGGGGGCGACCGCATCAAGAACATGATGTCGACCCTGGGCATGAACGACGACGAGCCCATCGAGGCCGGCATGGTGACCCGCGCCATCGAGCGCAGCCAGAAGCGGGTGGAGACGCACCACTTCGAGATCCGCAAGCACCTGCTCGAATACGACGACGTCATGAACAAGCAGCGCATCTTCTTCTACGGCCTGCGCTGCGAGATCCTCAAGGGCAACACGAAGGAATACGTGCTCCGCGTGGCCACCGAGATCGTCGAGGGCCTCGTCAACGACTACCTCCCCGCCAAGGGCGAGCGGGACGTGGCCGGCTTCAAGGAGCGGTTCGAGCAGCTCTACGCCCTCCAGGGCGTGGACCTGGACGCCATCGCCGTCCTCTCCCAGGAGGAGGCGGTGGAGAAGCTCTCCGCCCTCGTCACCGAGGCCTACGAGGAGAAGGAACGGCGCCTGGGCAGCGAGGACGTCCTCCGCTGGCACGAGCGGGTCGCCATCCTCCAGATCATCGATTCCGCCTGGAAGCGCCACCTCCTGGTCATGGACCACCTGAAGGAGGCCATCGGCTTCCGCGGCTACGGCCAGAAGGACCCCCTGGTCGAGTACAAGCGCGAGAGCTACGAGTACTTCGAGCAGATGCGCTTCGGGTACGAGGACGAGATCATCAGCTACCTCTACCGCGTCGAGCCTCAGCCCGCCTACATCCCCGACGACGACAGCTACTTCCGCGAGCCCTCCGAGGTCCAGGAACTGGGCCCCGACGAGCTGGGCGGCCTGCTGGACATGGGCCTGCCCGGGGACGTGGTCAAGCGCGTCATGCGCTTCTCCGCCGGCGGCCTGGACGAGGAATAGCCGACCGCGCCTGGACAGCCGGGGCCCACGGGCCCCGGCTGTCCGCGTACGGCGGGTTTTCCCCTGACAAATCCCGGGACTTCATGTTCTGCTAGGGCCATGGAACTGGTCATCGTCACTGGCATGTCGGGTGCGGGCAGACGCTCGGTGCTCAGCGCCCTGGAGGACGCGGGCTGCACGGCCCTGGACAACGTTCCTGCTCGTCTGCTTGAGCCGCTGCTGGAACTGGAGGCCAAGCTCAACCCGAGCCGGCCCCGGCTGGCCGTGGGCATGGACAACCGGCACCCGGAGTTCGCGGACGAGTTGCCGCCCCTGGTGGAGCGCCTCCTGGACGGCAGCATTCCCGTCTATGTGGTGTTCGTGGAGGCCGACGACGAGACCCTGCTCCGCCGCTACTCCGAATCCCGCCGCCCCCACTTCCTGGCCCGGGAGGGCAGCCTCCTGGAGGCCATCCACCGGGAACGGGAGATGCTGTCGCCCGTGCGGGGCATGGCCACGGCGATCATCGACACCAGCAACCTGACGCTCAGCCAGATGCGCAAGCGCATCGCCGACCTGCTGCCGGACCTGCCCGTGGAGGGCACGACCCTGCGCCTCATCAGCTTCGGCTTCAAGCACGGCGTGCCCCAGGAATCCGACATGATCCTGGACGCCCGCTTCCTGCCCAACCCCCACTACGTGGCCGAACTCAAGGCCCTGACGGGGAAGGACAGCGCCGTGAAGGACTTCCTGCTCAAGTCGGACCTCTTCGGGACCTTCCTGGCCCTGGCGGAGAACTGGGTCCAGTGGGCCTGGCCCTACATCCAGCAGGAGGGCCGCGCCTACCACACCATCAGCATCGGCTGCACCGGCGGCCAGCACCGCAGCGTGGCCCTGGTGGAGATGCTCGCCCAGCGGTTGCGCCGGGACATCCCCAAGCTCGTGGTCACGCACCGGGAGCTGAACGGCGACTAGGCCGGCTCCCTTCGTCCAGCGGCGCGGCGGAGGCCGGGCGGCGGAGGAAGGCGACGTAGACGGGGAGGCCCAGGAGCACGAGGGCCATGCCGGGCCAGGTGTACGAGGGGCGCCACAGGAGCAGGGCGCCCAGGACGGCGGCGCCGCCCGCCAGGTACAGGAGGGGGGGCAGGGGGTAGGCGAAGATCCGTACGGGCCTGTGAAGATCGGGCCGGCGCAGGCGGAGGCGGAAGACGCCGGCCACGGTGAGCATGTGGAAGAGCAGGGCGGCGGCCATGCAGAATTCCACGAGCTGGGTGAAGCTGCCCGTGAGGGTGAGGAGGGCGGCCCAGGCGGCCTGGAGGGCCAAGGCCCACCCCGGCACCCCGGCCCGGTTCAGCCGGGCGGCTGCGGGGAAGAACAGGCCCTCCTCGGCCATGGCCTGGTAGAGGCGGCTGCCGGATAGGCTGAGGCCATTGGCGCAGCCGGCGGTGCTCACGAGGATGGCGAGGGCCATGAGGAGGTCCCCGTGGGGGCCCAGGATGGCCTCCAGGGCGGCGGTGCCCACCCGGTCCCCGGGCGCGCCGGCGATGGCCACGGGGCCCAGCACCCGGAGGTAGATGGCGTTGGCCAGCAGGTACAGGGACATGACGATCAGGGGCCCCGCCAGGAGGGCGAGGGGGATGGTGCGCCGGGGCTCCCGCACCTCGCCGGCGATGAAGGTGATGCTGTTCCAGGCGTCGCAGGCGAAGAGGCTGCCGCATTGGGCCACCAGGAGGGCGGCGAAGAAGGGGAGGGGGGCCGCCTGGACGGGGGCCGCGGCCACGGCCGGCGGCACGGCGGGGGCCAGCAGGCCGCAGAGGACCAGGGCGGCCAGGCTCCCCAGCTTGGCCACGGTGAAGGCGTTCTGGATCCCCACCCCGAGCCGGGTGCCCCGGGCGTTGAGCAGGGCCAGGCCCCCCAGGAGGAGGATGGCGGCGAGGCGGGCCGGGGTCAGGCCGAGGACGTAGGGACCGATGGTGAGGGGCCCCAGGTGGAGCGGGCCGGTCTCGAAGGGGCCCACGAGGAACCGGTGCTCGTTCACGGCCGGCACCACGGCCCCCAGGAACTTGCCGAAGGCCATGGCCACGGCCGCCAGGCTCCCGCACTCGATGATGAGGAACATGGTCCAGCCGTACAGGAAGGCCACGGGACGGCCCCAGGCCTCCCGCAGGTAGACGAACTGCCCGCCGCCCCGGGGGAAGAGGCCCGCCAGCTCGGAGAAGGCATGGGCGCCCAGGAGGGTGAGGGCCGCGGTGAGGGTCCAGGCCAGGAGGAGGAAGCCGCCGGATCCGCCGATCCGCAGGATCTCAGCCGGCACGATGAAGATGCCGCTGCCGATCATGGAGCCGGCGATCAGCATGGTGGCGGAGAAAGGACCGATGGTGCGGAGGGGGGCGTAATTCATTAGCACCTCATTAGCACCTGCGCCCGCGACCCTTCGGGTTCCAGGAATCCCCGCGTCCCATTAGTCTGGAATCATGGCCAAGTCCCGCACCTCGCTCCGGCTCGCCGCCGCCACCCTGCTCCTCGCCCTGATCCCCCTGTCGGGGCTCTGGATGTGGAAGGGGCGGGGGCCCCTCACCGCCCAGGCCACCCTGCTGGTGAAGCGGGGGGCCACGGTGGACGCCCTGGCGGACCAGATGGAGCGGGAGGGCCTGATCCGCAACGCCGCCCTCTTCAAGCTCTGGGCCCGGGCGCGCAAGCTGCAGCTCATCCGGGGCGAGTACACCCTCGAGCCGGGGGCGAGCCTGTCCGATGTGGCCAACAAGTTGAAACGGGCCGATATCCACTACACGAACCTGGTCGTCCCCGTGGGCGCCCACGCCTGGATGCTCCAGGCCCGCCTGAAGAGCTTCATGCCCGAGGACGTGTTCTGGACCCTCTGGAAGAGCCCCCGGCTGGCCAAGACCGCCGGGTTCCCCGACGCCGAGAGCCTGGAGGGGCTCGTGGCGCCGGCCACCTACAAGCTCCACCACGCCATGGAGCCGGAGGAGATCCTGCTGACCCTCGTGGAGGCCTTCCGGGACAAGGTGCTGCCCTCCCTGGACGGGGGGGCCCTGCCGCCTTACGAAACGCTCATTCTCGCCAGCCTGGCGGAAAAGGAGACCCGGGTGCCAACCGAGCTGCCGAAGGTGGCCGGGGTGTACGCCCAGCGCCTGCGCATCGGCATGCGCCTCCAGTGCGACCCGACCACGCTGTACGCCCGGTGGCTCAGCGGCGACCTTCGCTACACCGCGCCCACCGCCGAGGACCTGCACCGGACGAGCCGCTTCAACACGTACACCCGCGCGGGCCTGCCCCCCACCCCCATCGCCGTGCCCAGCCCGGCGGCCATCGAGGCGGCCAAGGTGCCCTCCCTGGGCAAGGACCTGTTCTTCGTGGCCACCGGCAAGGGGGGGCACGCCTTCGCCCCCAGCCTCTCGGAGCACAACCGCAACGTGGGGGCCTACCGGCGGGAGATCCGCCGCCAGAAGAAGGCCCTCGCCCATGGCTAAGGTGCGCCTGGATGTCCTGCTGGTCCAGCGGGGGCTCGTGGAGACCCGCGCCCGGGCCGCGGCCCGCATCATGGCCGGGGACGTGCTGGTGGACGACCGCCCCGTGACCAAGGCGGGCACCCTCGTGGCCGAGGCGGCCCCCCTGCGCCTCCGGGGCGAGGCGCTGCCCTATGTGAGCCGGGGGGGCCTCAAGCTGGCCCATGGGCTGGAGGTCTTCCGGGTGGATCCCGCCGGCCGGGTGGCCTTCGACGCGGGCGCCTCCACGGGCGGGTTCACGGACTGCCTCCTGCAGCGCGGGGCCCTGCGGGTCTATGCGGTGGACGTGGGCACCAACCAGCTCCACTGGAAGCTGCGCAGCGATCCGCGGGTGGTCTCCATGGAGCAGGTGAACCTGCGCCTCTGGGATCCGGCCTCCATCCCGGAGCCCTGCTCCCTCCTGGTGGCGGACCTGAGCTTCATCTCCCTGCGCCTGGCCATACCGCCGATCCTGCCGAGCCTGGCGCCCGGCGCCGACGCCATCCTCCTCGTGAAGCCCCAGTTCGAGGCTGGGCGGGACGATGTGGGCGGGGGCGGCATCGTGCGGGACCCCGCCGTCCACGACCGGGTGCGGGCGGAGATCCAGGCCTTCTTCGAGGCGACGCCGCTGCGGCCCGTCGCCTGGGACGAGAGCCCCATCCTCGGCGGCGAGGGGAACAAGGAATTCCTTCTCCACCTGAAGCGGGTGTAGCTTAGGGGCTGGAGACCCCCCATGGACCTCAGCCAAGCCCTCACCCAGGCCATCGAGCACGAGCGGAACATCCGGGACCACTACGCGAACGCCTCGCGCCAGACCGAGGATCCCCACGGCAAGCGCATCTTCGCCATCCTCGCCCGGGAGGAGCAGGGCCACCTGGAGCACCTGGAATCGCGGCTGGCCGAATGGCAGACCACGGGCGCCGTCACCGCGGCGGAGGTGCCCACCCTGCTGCCGCCCCCGTCCCAGCTGGCGGAGGCCGCCCAGAAGGCCGCGGCCGCGCCCCGGCCCGCGACCCCGCCGGGGAGCGGGTTCCCCGAACTGGAATTCCTCAAGGAAGCCCTGGAGCTGGAGCGCACCACCAGCGCCTTCTACCAGCGCATGGTGGCCGGCCTGGAACCCCGGCACCGGCCCCTCTTCGACCGGTTCCTGGACATCGAGGACGGCCACGTGACCCTCGTCCAGGCGGAGATCGACGCCCTGGTGGGCCACGGCCACTGGTTCGACTTCATGGAGTTCAGCCTGGAACTGTGACGGGGCCGCCCCCATGGTCCCGGCCGCGCCCCCCGAGCACCTGCCGCCGCTGACGCCGGAGGCCTGGGAGCTGCTGCTCCTGGCCGGTCGTCTGGACCTCGCCCCGGGCGACGCGACCCGTCTCGCCGCCCTGGCCCGGACGGCCCTGCCCTGGGCGAACCTCCTGGCCTGGGGGGAGCGCCTCGGGGCGCTGCCCCTCCTCCACCACCACCTCGCCGCGCAGCCGGAGGCCGCGCCGGCGGAGGTGCTGACGCGGCTGGAAGCGGCCTACCGGAAGACCTCCCTGCGCAACCTGCGGAGCTTCGCCCTCCTCCGGGAGATCCTGGCGAAGGCGGAGGCGGCGGGGGTGCCGGTCCTCTGCCTCAAGGGCTCGGTGCTCGCGCCGGACCTCTACGGGGACCTGGGCCTGCGGCCCATGGGCGACCTGGACCTCCTGGTCCGGCCCGCGGACGCCCCCGGCCTGGAGGCGATCCTCGCCGGCATGGGCGCCTTCCGTTCCCCGGATGGCCGCCGCCGCGACCCCGCGGAGGTCCCCGCCTCCGTCCAGGAGGTGATCGGGCACGGCCTGCCCTGGTTCTTCCCGTCCGTGTGCCGGGTGGAGATCCACCGCCACCTCCTGGCGGAGGGGATCCGGGACGACGGGTGGCTTCAGGCCGACCTGTGGGCCGGCGCCCGCACCCGGGACCTGGACGGGGTGCCCCAGCGGGGGCTTGGCCGGGAGCACCTGGTCCTCCACCTGGCCAGCCACCTGGCCCATCACCTGGAGGAGGGCGCCGTCCACCTGTACTGGTTCACGGACCTGGGGGCCCTCCTCCACCGGGAGGGGCCGGCCCTGGACCGGGCCGCCCTGGCCGCCCTGGCCCGGCGCCTGGGCCTGGAGGCCGGGTGCCGGGAGGTCTTCGGCCTCCTGGGCGCCGCCTGGGACGGCCCGGGACCGGACGATGCCCGGGGGGCCTTCCCGCGCCTCGCCGCGGCCCTGTCCGTCCAGACCGTGGTCCCGGCCGGCCTGCCGGGGCTGACGGGCCTGGGCGCCATCCGGCGCGTCCGGGGCCTGCGGAACCGGGTCCGCTACCTGGGCGAGGTGTTCCTGCCCGCGCCCTGGAAGCTGGAGGTGGCCTTCGGCCGCAGCCGGCCTCGCCCGCTCCTGCTGCTGGCCTGGCCCTGGGCGAAGGCCTGGCGCCTGGCGCGGACCCTGGTGCGCCGGGCGGTGGGCTGACCCTTCCGCCTCAGGCGAGTCCCTGGGCCGCCAGATCGGCGAGGGTCCGCCGCACGTCCGCGGCCACATCCTGGCCGTCCGGAATGCGGAACCGCGTCCGGAGGGCGGCCTCGATGGCCTCGGGGGCGGCGCCCTCCCGGTGGAGTTCGTACACGACCCGGGCCGTGGGGTTGAGGATGCGCACCGCGTCCTCGGCGGCATCGTAGATCATCAGGTCCCGGCCGACGGGCTTCTCGGATCTTGAGGTCATGGGGCTCCCGGGCTGGTGGTCCATCTTCCGTCCCTCTCCTGGCTTTGGCAACGGCCTCAGGCCCGGCGGTACGCGGGGAAGAAGTCGGCCTCGTCCTCCGGCGGGCAGCCGGTGAGCGCGTGGTGGACCTCGGGGATGAGCACGCGCCGGAAGGTGGTGAACTCCGCGGTGAGCGGGGAGAAGAGGCGCTTGAAGGCGAAGAGGGAATCCTGGCGGGCGCCGAGCCCCCCGCCCAGGTTGAGCAGCCGGTGGCCCTGGGCCGCCCCCCAGGCGCGCAGGGCGTCGATGAGGAGCTTGCCCGGCGAGAGGGCGGCGGCCTCCTCGCGGGTGCCGGTGAGGAAGTAGTGGACCAGGCCGCCCACCGCCGTGAAGAAGGCGCCGCCCGTGATCGTCCCGTCCGGGGCCAGGCTGGTGGCCAGGTGGAAGCCGCCGCCGGGGGCCTGGCGCAGACGCTGGAACCAGGTCTCCGGGAAGAAGTAGGCCGGCGGCGCCTCCCGCCGCCGCATGGTGGCGTGGTAGGCCTCGACGACGGCGGGCAGGGTCTCCCAGGCGTCGTAGACCACGGAGCAGCCCAGCTTCTCCAGGTGCCGGATGGTGGTGCGCAGCCGCCGCTGCATGCCCCGCTGGCCAGCCTCCCCGTCCTGGAGGTCCAGCCACACCGCGGGTCCGTGCACGCGGGTCTCCCCCAGGAGGGCGCGGGCCCAGGCGGGTGTCGGGAGGAAGGGGTTCGCCCGGGCGAAGAGGTTGACGATGCGGGCGCTTCGGAAGGCGGCCTGGAGGGCTTCGTCCATCGCCTGGACCGCCGCCGGGCCCGGATCGCCCCAGGCGAGGGGGCCCGGGTAGCCGTAGGGCGAGGCCGCGTCGAAGTGGCCGGGCTCGCCGAAGGCGTCCAGGGGCTGGCGGAGCAGGGGGACCAGGAAGCCCGCGTCCCCGGCCTCGGCCAGGAAGAGCAGGGGGTCGCCCTCGCCCGTTTCCGCGCAGGCCCGCAGGTAGGCGGGCGTGTGGAAGAAGTCATGGGGCAACTGGGCCAGCACCCGCGGCCACTGGACATCGTCGGCGGCGAGGAAGGTGGCGCGCTGGGGGGTGAGAATCCGCAAGGGCAGTCCTGTCAGACGTCGGGCGGAGGGCGAGGGAAGGTGAGGATTATTATAGAGGGTTGGTTTCCGATTCATTGGGTCTAATATGAGGTATTTTCCAATCATGCCCCTGTTGCTGGGGGCTTTTCAGGCGGATCTCCATGGAGACAACCTCAGCCAGCCCGGCCACGCTCCCGCGTAACTTCTACAGGGTCGTGGGTAAGCGCCTTTTCGACGTGGCGGCCGCCGGCCTCCTGCTCCTCCTCACGACCCCGTTCTGGGTGCTCACGGCGATCCTCGTCCGCCTCAAAATGGGGTCGCCCGTGCTCTTCCGGCAGCAACGGCCCGGGTACGGCGGTAAGCCCTTTATGATGATCAAGTTCCGTTCCATGAGCGATGAGCGGGGATCCGATGGAGAGCTCCTGCCCGACGCCCAGCGCCTGGGGCGTTTCGGCAGCATTCTGCGATCCAGCAGCCTGGATGAGCTGCCCGAGCTGCTGAATGTGCTCAAAGGGGACATGAGCCTCGTGGGACCCCGGCCCCTCCTCATGCAGTACCTGCCTCTCTACACCCCCGAACAGGCCCGGCGGCACCACGCGCTCCCGGGCATCACGGGGTGGGCCCAGATCAACGGGCGCAACGTCATCAAGCTCAGCCGCCGGGTCGAGCTGGACGTGTGGTACGTGGACCACCAGAGCTTCCTCCTGGACCTCAAGATCCTGGCCCTCACCCTGCCGCGGGTGCTCTCGAGCCGGGGGGTCATCGTGGCCGAGACCTACGAGGAGATGATGGACCTGGGCCGCGGGGACGATCAGGGCGCGGGGGCCGGCAGGGACCGGTAGGCGGGGAAGTAGCCGTCCGCCGGGCGCTGGCCCGGGTGGGCTTCCGCCCAGGCGTCCACGCACGCCTGGTACCGGGCCGGGTCGTGGATGCGCTGGAAGACGCTGAAGATCACCCGCAGGGGGGAGAACCCGGCCTTGAAGCGGAAGATGCCGTCGCCGGGCTGGTAGCCGCCGCCGCAGAGGAGCCGGCGCCGGCCCTCCCGGGCGCACCGCTTCATGGCCTCGAAGTGGTAGGCGTTCACGGGGCGCACCCGGGCCTGGTCCAGGTCCGCGGCCGACAGGTGCCAGTAGACGTTGGCGTCGTCCTGGAAGTAGAGGCCCCCGGCGACCACGCGGCCCTCGTGCTCGGCCAGGAGGGTGAAGGCGTGGGGCCCCAGGGTCCGGTGGATCTCCAGGAAGTAGTCCGGGGGGAGGTAGTACCGGTCCAGGGCCGCCCGCCGCACCATGGTTTCGTGGTGGAGGGCGTGGAAGGCCAGCACGTCCGCGTCGGTCTCGGCCTGCCGGACCTCCACCCCCGCCTCCATGGCCTGGCGCGTCTGGCGCCGGGTGTCCGAGGAGAGGGACTGGCTCCAGAGGGCGGCCTCGCCCAGGGTGAGATCGATGTAGACCAGTTCGCGGTTCACCCGGAGGCCCTCGGCGGGGAGGAGGTCCTCCTGGGCCTGCCAGGGGTTCAGGTGGGCGAACTCCGCCACGATCCCTTCCTGGTCGCACCAGGCGTCGAAGGCGGCCTGGAAGGCCCCGGGCTCGGGTCCCGTCGTCGTGCCCACGAGGATGGGGCCCGTGTACTCCGGCGTGGTCGTGTCCCAGAGGGGGGGCGTGGCGGCGCCCGCCTGGGGTTCCACGGACCGGAGGAAGCAGGGGTAGGCCACGTGGCCGCCGGGGCAGGGCATCACGAAGAGCCGCCCCACCTGCCCGAAGTACCGCTCCTGGAGCCGCACGTACTCCAGCGAGCCCAGCACGCTGACGGAGGCGGGCAGGGCCTCGCGCCAGGCGGCCTCGTCCCGGGTGGTCAACACGCGCCAGGTCACCGGAGCCCTCCCTTGGGGCCCAGGGCCGCGGCGGGGTCCTGGCGGATGCAGCCCAGGACGTATTCGTACCAGTGGGTGCCGAAGGGCACGTAGGCCCGCACCCGGAAGCCCCGGGCGACCAGGGACCGCGCCAGCTCAGGCTTGACGCCGTAGAGGAGCTGGAATTCGAAGCTGCGGGGATCGCGTCCCGCCCGGGCCGCGACCTCGATGGCCCGTTCGATCGCGGCCGGGTCGTGGCTCGCCAGCGCCAGGGCCCCGCCCCGGACCAGGATCGTCTCCAGGTCGGCGAGGAAGGCCCGGTCCACCTCGGGGCGGCTCCGCAGGGCCACCTCCGGGGACTCCCAGTAGCCGCCCTTCACGAGGCGGATGCCCGCCCCGGCGCCGAGCATCCGCTCGAGGTCGGCGGGATTGCGCTTGAGGTAGGACTGGAGCACGACGCCGACGCCGCCCGGGTGGGACGCCAGGGCCGCCTCCACCAGGTCCAGGGTCGCGTCCACGTAGGCCGACTCCTCCATGTCCACCCGCACGAAGACCTGGGCCTCCCGGGCCGCGTCGAGGATCCGGGCGAGCTGCTGCCGGGCCAGGTCCAGGTCCACGTCCAGGCCGATCTGGGTGAGCTTGAGGGAGAGGTGGGCGTCCAGGCCTTCGGCGCGGATGGCCTGGACGCAGGCGATGACGCGGCCGGCGGCGGCCTCCGCCTCCGCCCGGTCACGCACGTGGGTGCCGATGACGTTGAGGGTGCCAGCGATCCCCTGGGCGTTCAGGGTCCGCACGGCCGCGAGCCCCGCCTCCAGGTTCTCCCCGGCCACGAACCGCCAGGCGAGATCCCGGAGGAAGGGCGTGCTCATGGCGAATTTGCGAAGCCAAGGTTGGCGGGCGAACCTCGACACCAACGTTCGGAACACCCTGGATCCTCCACTGGTCGCTTGTGTGATCGGCAAAACCACCATGGCAGGGATGGCACGGGGTTGCATCCATTATTTCCAGGTCGGGGTCATGAGCCGCCAGTCGAACTCCCCGGCGGAAGGTGGATCGGGTCCCGGATCGCTCGGTTGATCTTTCTCGAAGCACCCGAGGCCCTTTTATGTCATATGTGGAGAAGATACCGGCCGGACAACCCTTGCCTGCCGTGTCCAGGAGGCGGGTTGAACATCCTGATCACCAGCGCTGGCCGGCGATCCTCCCTCGTGGAGGCCTTCAAGGCGGCTGCCCATCCGCGCGGAGGGCGGGTCCTCGTCGCGGACGTGGATGCCCTGGCGCCCACCTGCGCCCTGGCGGACGGCGCCTTCCAGGTGCCCAAGGTGACCCACCCCGACTACCTGGCCACCCTCCTGGCGCTTTGCCGGGCCGAGGGCGTGCGGGTGGTGGTCCCCACCATCGACACCGAACTGCCGGTGCTCGCCCATGAGGCCCAGGTCTTCCGGTCCGCGGGGATCCTGCCCGTGATCTCCCAGCCGGCCTTCATCGAGATCTGCATGGACAAGTGGCGGACCGCCGAAGTCTTCGCGGGCGCGGGGGTGGCGGTGCCGCGCTCCTGGCTGCCCGGGATGCCCGCGCCCCCGGATCTGGACCAGGTCTTCGTGAAGCCCCGCCGGGGCAGCGCCAGTCTGCACGCCTATGCGGCGCCCGCGGCGGACCTCCCGCGCCTCCTGCCCCAGGTGCCCGATCCCATCCTCCAGGAACTCCTGGACGGCCGGGAAGTGACCATCGACGCCTTCCTCGATTTCGACGGGCGGCCCCTCCACTACGTCCCCCGGGAGCGCATCCGGACCCTGGGCGGCGAATCCATCCAGGGGGTCACCCTGGACCTCCCGGACCTGGACGCGTGGCTGGGGGGGATCCTCGGGGTGTGCTCCCGGCTGGGCGCCCGGGGGCCCCTGACCCTGCAGGCCTTCCTCACGGCCCGGGGGCCCGTGCTCACCGAGATCAACCCGCGCTTCGGAGGCGGCTTCCCCCTGGCCCGGGCCGCCGGAGGCGACTACCCCGCCTGGATCCTGGACCTGGCTGAAGGGCGCCCCGTGGCGCCGAGCCTGGGGGCGTACCGGCGCGGCCTCTACATGACCCGCCACTACACGGAGATCTTCCTGGACCGGCTCCCGTGGCCCCTGTGAAGGCCCTCGTCTTCGACCTGGACGACACGCTCTACCCGGAGGCCGCGTACGTGCGCAGCGGGTTCCAGGCCGTCGCCCGGTTCCTCCGGGCGGAGGCGGGGCTGGACCCGGAGGCGGTGTTCCTCCGGCTCTGGACCGCCCACTTGCGGGGCGATCGTGGCCGCCTCTTCGACGACCTCCTGGCCGGCCACCCGGAGGTGACCTGCGGGCCGGCCCGCCTCGTGGAGGTCTACCGGACCCACGTCCCCGGCCTCCGGCTCTACCCGGGCATGGCGCGCCTCCTGGACGCGGCCGCCGCCCGGGGCCTCCGCCTGGCCCTCATCAGCGACGGCTGGCTCGACGCCCAGGTCCGCAAGGCGGCGGCCCTGGACCTCCCCCGCTGGTTCGACCCGGTGCGGTTCACCGATACCTGGGGCCGGGCCTACTGGAAGCCCCATCCCCGGGCCTTCGAGGAGGCGGAGCGGCGCCTGGGGCTGCCGCCGGAGGCCCTGGTCTACGTCGCCAACAACCCCGCCAAGGATTTCGAGGCCCCCCGCGCCCGGGGCTGGCGCACCGTCCGGGTGGTCCATCCGGGCCAGGTGCCCTGCGGCCCGGCCACGGTGGAGGCGGACGCGGTCGGCCGGGGTGCGGCCGGTCTCCAGGCCATTCTGGCGAGCTGGGATGCGGGGTGGCTTGTAAATACACGCTAAAGTGTTGAAAAAATCGATGGGAAAGCCGGTCGGCTTTCGCTAAGGTACCCCCAGCGGAACCACCCCCAGCGAAGGAACCATGAACGGACAACCCGCCTCCCCCGTCACCCGGATCTCCCCCTACGCGCCCTGGCCCTTCTACGCGCCCGATGAGGTGGACGCCGTGACCCGGGCCCTGGCCTCCGGCAAGGTGAACTACTGGACCGGGGACGAGACGCGCGCCTTCGAGCGGGAGTACGCGGCGGCCGCCGGCGTCCCCCACGCGGTGGCCGTCTGCAACGGCACCTCGGCCCTGGAACTGGCCCTCTACGCCCTGGACATCCCGCCCGGCTCGGAGATCATCACCACGCCCCGCACCTTCATCGCGAGCGCCAGCTGCATCGTCATGCGCGGCTGCGTGCCCGTCCTGGCGGACGTGGATCCCGTCAGTCAGAACATCACGGCGGAGACGATCGCCCGCGTGATCACCCCCCGCACCCGGGCCGTCATTCCTGTTCATTTGGCCGGCTGGCCCTGCGACATGGATCCCATCCTGGAGCTGGCCGAGCGCCATGGGCTCAAGGTCATCGAGGACTGCGCCCAGGCCAACGGCGCCACGTACAAGGGCCGTCCGGTGGGATCCCTCGGCCACATGGCCGCCTTCTCCTTCTGCCAGGACAAGATCATCACCACCGGCGGGGAGGGCGGCATGGTCACCACCTCCGACCGCGCCCTCTGGGAGCGGGCCTGGAGCTTCAAGGACCACGGCAAGAGCTGGGACGCCGTGTACAACCGGACCCACGCCCCCGGGTTCCGGTGGCTCCACGAAAGCTTCGGCACGAACTGGCGCATGACCGAGCTCCAGGCCGCCATCGGCCGCGTCCAGCTCGCCAAGCTGCCGGAGTGGACCCGCCTCCGCCGGGCCAACCTGGCGCGCTTCAACGCCCTCTGGAGCCGCTTCGCCTGCCTGCGCACCACCCCCGCCCCGGCGGAGATCGGGCACGCGGCCTACAAGGCCTACGTGTTCGTCCGGCCCGAAGGCCTGAAGCCCGGCTGGACCCGGGACCGGATCCTGGCGGAACTGACCGAGCGGGGCGTGCCCAGCTTCAGCGGCTCCTGCAGCGAGATCTACCTGGAGAAGGCCTTCACGGACAGCCCCTACGGGCCCTTCCCCACCCTGCCCGTGGCCCGGGAGCTGGGGGAGACGAGCCTCATGTTCCAGATCCACCCCAACCTGACGGAGACGAACCTGGGCGAGACCGAGGCCGCCATGGCCGAGGTCTTCGGGCAGGCCTCGCGCTGAACGGATCTACTGCGGCTTCCGGGAACGGAGGAGCCGGGCCGGGTTGCCGCCCACGATGGCGTAGGGGGGGACGTCCTTGGTCACCACGGCGCCGGCGGCGATGATGGACCCGCGGCCCAGGCGGCGCCCGGGCAGGATGATGGCGTTGGTGCCGATCCACACATCGTCCTCGATGACCACGGCCCCGCCGCCCACGTAGCCCTGGTCCAGCATGGGCACGGTCAGGTCGTCGAAGCGGTGGTTCTGGGTGAGGATCACCACCCCGGGGGCCATCATCACGTCATCGCCGATGTCCAGGGGCCCGCCCACCCGGCAGTTGACGCCGATGCCGGATCGCTTGCCCACGCGGATGCCGCGCCCGCTGCCGAAGTCGGCCCCGTGTTCGATGTTGGCCCCGGCGCCCACCCCGTCCAGGAGGAATCGGGCCAGGAAGCGGCGAAGGGCGCCCGCGCCGAAGGCATAGGCCCGGGCCGAGCCGGGCAGGTGCCGGGCGAACGCGTAGTACAGCATGAACGCGGGCAGGCGGAGCAGGGCTTTCATGGGAGGCATGGTCCCATGAGGCCGGCCCGCCTGCCAGGGATTACTGGCACTCCGCCACCCAGGCGGAATTCACGGAGAGGTTGCTCTTCAGGGTGTTGTAGAGGGTCGTCGTGTTGAACAGGTTGTCCAGCGTCGTCGTGCCCTTGTAGACGTTGATGGCGTTGGTGAGGCAGGTCTGCCAGCTGGCGGGCATGTTGCTCACGGTGCCGGTGAGGCCCCACGGATCGTAGTTCTCCACGTAGAGGCCCGGCATGAAGCCCGCGGGCGTCTGTTGCAGGCAGTAGACCAGGTTGCGGGTGAAGTAGTTCTGCTGGTCGGTGGTGGACTTCACGAAGTAGGCGCCGGGGTAGATGGTGCCGTAGCTGGCGTCGAAATAGGGGTTCGCGAAGATGAGGGGCACCGGCACCCAGCAGGTCGCGCTCTTGGCGATGGCGTCGGTCTCGGTGGGGAAGAAGATCGAGACCCAGTTCTTGCTGGCCGTCATGTTGCGCTTGATGGAAGCCAGGCCGCTGAAGTTGTAGTAGCTCAGCTCCACGTAGTCCACGATGCGGCCCGTGGAGGGGCAGGCGTCGAGGAGGCCGAGGCAGAAGTAGGGCAGCATGTTGTACCAGGGGTCGGTGGCGAAGGCCGAATCGGGCATGGACGACGGGATCCCGGTTCCGCCGTTGGTCCAGTCGATGACGGCGGTGCTGCCGAAGAAGAGGTAGAGCCGGGCGTTGGGCACGCGGCTCCAGAGGCTCGTCCCGAAGGCCTTGCCGAAGGCCCGCATGTTGGCGCACATGGTGGCGCGGGAGACCGTGGGGCTGTTGAGGATGGGACTGCCGCCGGAGGTCTGGTTGTAGTTGTACATCATCACGGTGGTCTGGTAGTTCTCGCAGTCCAGCATGAAGCTCTGGGAGCCGGCGGCCTTGGCCACGTTCACCACGCCCGCGACCACGTTGTCCATGTAGGTGGTGGAGTTGGCGTTCTGGATGTTCCAGGTGGAGGAGGGATTGGAGGTCATGCGGACCATCACCTCGTCCAGGGGGCTGGTGTAGCCGGAGACATTGGCCGCGTCGCTGTTCCAGGTGGCCAGGGAGTAGGAGGTCTCCATGGTGAGGTTCTCCACCCCCACCCAGTAGCGGGCGCCGCGCATCCAGGGATTGGCGGTCATGGCGGCCGGGGTCCTGGACGAGGCGTACATCGAGGTGGAGGGGAAGTGCTGGAAGAGGCCCATGAAGCCGGCGATCCCGCCGCTGCTGGAGGAGCCGGTCACGGCGGAGACGGTGATCGTCGTGCTCGTGTAGCCGGCGCTGTTGGTGGCGGTGACGGTGTACGAGGCCGCCGAGGCGGTGGCGAGGGCCGTTCCGCTGATGACGCCCGTGGTGGCGCTGATGGAGAGGCCCGCGGGCAGGGTCGGCGTCACCGAATAGGAGGTGACGGTCCCGGTGACGGTCGGCGCCGCCGAGGCGAAGGCCGTGCCCACCGTGGCGGTCAGGGTGGGCTGGGCGTAGACCAGGTTCGTGGGCGCGACGAGGACGGCGGCCACCGAGATCGTCACGGTCGCGTTGGTGGAGCCCGTGATGTTGGCGGCGGTCACGGTGTAGGTCGCGGCGGCGGAGGCCGCGCTGGGCGTGCCGGAGATGGCGCCGGTGGTCGTGCTGAAGGAAAGGCCGGCGGGCAGGGCCGGCGAGATGGACCAGGCGGTCACCGTGCCGGTGACGGTGGGGACGTCGGCGGTGATCGGGCTGTTCTGGGTGGCGGCGATCGTGGTCTGGGGATAGCTCAGGGAGGTGGGAGCGGCCGGATTGACCGTGATCGTGAGGTTCGCGGTGGTGGACCCGGCGGTGTTGGTGGCCGTGACGGTGTAGGCGGTGGCGGCCGTGGCCGTGGCCGGGATGCCGGAGATGGTGCCGGTGGAGGCGCTGAAGCCCAGGCCCGAGGGCAGGGCGGGGGAGGCGGTGTAGTAGTCCACCGTGCCCGTCACGGTGGGGGTCTGGGCGGCGAGGGTCTGGCCCACGACGGCGACGATGCTGGTCTTCGGATAGACGAGGGAGGTGGGGGCCTGGAGGGCGCTGGCCACCGAGATGGTGAGGGTCGTGGTGGTGGAGCCGGCCGCGTTGGCGGCGGTGACGGTGTAGGCGGCCGAGGCCGTGACCGTCGTCGGCGTGCCGGTGATCACGCCGGTCGAGGCGTTGAGGACCAGGCCTCCGGGGAGGGCCGGGGACACGCTCCAGCTGGAGACCGTGCCCGTGACCGTCGGGTTGTCCTGGGTGATGGCCTTGCCTACCGTGGCGGCCAGGACCGGCTGCGCGTAGCTGAGGCCGGAGGGAGCGGCCACCTGGACCGTGAGCGACAGGGTGGCCCGGGCCGAGCCCGTGGCGTTGGTGGCCGTGACGGTGTACGAGGCGGTGGCGGCGGCGGCGGTGGGGGTGCCCGAGATGACGCCCGTGGACGTGCTGAGGGCGAGGCCCGCGGGAAGGGCGGGGGAGATGGCGTAGGACGTGACGGTGCCCGTCACGGTGGGCGCGGCCGACGCGAAGGCCGTGCCGACGGTGGCCGTCAGCGTGGAAGGCGCATAGGCGAGGCCGGAGGGGGCGGCCACCTGGACCGTGAGCGACAGGGTGGCCCGGGCCGAGCCCGTGGCGTTGGAGGCGGTGACGGTGTACGAGGCGGTGGCGGCGGCGGCGGTGGGGGTGCCCGAGATGACGCCCGTGGACGCGCTGAGGGCGAGGCCGGCGGGCAGGGCGGGGGAGATGGCGTAGGACGTGACGGTGCCCGTCACGGTGGGCGCGGACGAGGTGAAGGCCGTGCCGACGGTGGCCGTCAGCGTGGAGGGTGCATAGGCGAGGCCCGAAGGCGCGGGGATCTGCACCGCGAAGGTCAGGGTCGTCGAGGTCGACCCGGCGGCATTGGTGGCGGTGACGGTGTAGGTCGCCGCGGCGGAGGCCGCCGTCGGCGTTCCGGAGATCACGCCGTTGGCCGCGTTGAGGGCGAGGCCCGCGGGGAGGGCGGGGGAGATGGTGTAGGACGCGACGGTCCCCGTCACCGCGGGCGCCGCCGACGCGAAGGGCGTGCCGACGGTGGCCGTGAGGGTCGCCGGCGTGTAGGCCAGGGCGGTGGGGGCGCTGAGGGCCGTGGCGACGGAAACCGTGACCGGGGCGGTGGTCGACCCGGCGGCATTGGCGGCCGTGACCGTGTAGACGGCCGCGGGCGTGGCCGTCGTGGGCGTGCCGGTGAGGATGCCGGTGACCGGGTCGAGGGCCAAGCCCGCCGGCAGCGACGGGGCCACGGCGTACGAGGCCACGGTGCCGGTCACCGTGGGCACGTCGGGGTTGACGGGCGTGCCCACCGTGGCGGCCAGGGTCGGCTGGGCGTACGTCAGGCCCGAGGGCGGGGCCAGGGCGGGGGCGACGGTGATGGACAGGGTGGCGGTGGCCTGGCCGGCTGAGTTGGAGGCAATGACCGAGTAGGCGGCAGTGGCCGCCGCGGCGGTGGGTGTGCCGGACAGGGTGCCCGTTCGACTATCCAGGCTGAGGCCCGCCGGCAGGCCGGGCGACGTGGTGTAGGCGGTCACGGTGCCCACGACGGTGGGCGTGAGGGGCGGGATGGCCTGGCCCACGGTGGCCGCCACCGTGCCGGTGGGGTAGGTGAGGGCGGAGGGGGCGGCGAGGGCGGCGGCCACGGAGAGGGTCACCTGGGCGGTGGTGCTCCCCGAGGCGTTGGCGGCGGTGATGGTGTAGACCGTGCTGGGGGAGGTGGCCGCCGGCGTGCCCGAAATCAGGCCGCTGGCGGGGTCGAAGGTAAGCCCGGCCGGCAGGGCGGGACTGATGGACCAGGAAGCGACCGAGCCCGTGACGGCGGGCACGTCGGGCGTGAGGGGCACCCCGACCGTGCCGGCCACGACGGGCTGCGCGTAGGCCAGCCCCGAGGGCGCGGCGAGGGCGGCGGCGACGGTGATGGCGAGGGTGGCCGTCGCTTGGCCGGATGAGTTGGAGGCGATGATGGAATAGTTGGCCGTGGCCGAGGCCGCGCTGGGGGTACCGGACAGGGTGCCGGTCGTGCTGTTCAGCTGGATGCCCGCTGGTAGGGCCGGCTTGCTGGTATACGAGGTCACCGTGCCGACCACCGTCGGCGTGATCGGGGGCAGGGCCTGGCCCACGGTGCCGGACACCACGCCCGTGGGGTAGGTGAGGGCCGACGGCGCGGCGGAGGAGACCCGGATCCGCACCTTGGCGGAGGCGGACGTGGTGCTGCTGGTGACCGTCACCGTGTACTCGATGGCGTCCGTGGTGACGGCGGGGGTACCGGAAATGACCCCGGTGGTGGGGTCCAGGGTGAGACCGGCCGGGAGGGCGGGCGTGATGGAGACCGAGGTGTAGGTGCCCGTGATGGTGGGCACCAGGATGGGGCTCATGGGCTCGCCTTCCGTGATGGTCACGGAGGTCTGCGGGAAGGTGAGGGTAAGCGTGCTGACGGGCGTCGGGGTGGTGGCGATGGTCGCCGTTCCTCCGGTTCCTCCCCCGCCGCTGCAGGCGATGATGGAGCAGGCCGCGCCGATCGCAAGAATTCCAAGCAGTCTGATTTGAATGCTTCCAGCGCGCATATGCCCTCCGGAGCGGGTACCCGGCTGCGAACCTCTATATATCGGCCAGAAAAACAGGCGCCATTAACATTAAGGGATTATTGTGGTTTCCGCCCGCTTTTTTCTTTGAATCTCGAAGTCCTCTCATGGTTTTAGCTTTTTATGCCGAAATGACCTAGGATGTGCCAGGCCCTGTCCGGCCGGATTCGGAATGGACAGTTCAAAGCCCCCGGAGGTTCCCGTGAGCTCCCCCGTCGACAAGCGCCGCCATGAACGCCTCCCCGCCCACGGAGAGATCCGCATCAAGGGCAAGGGACGCCTCGGCATCTACGCCGTGGTCCTCAACGTCAGCCTCGGCGGCGTGCTGCTCAGCGCGACGCCCTCCCTGCCCGTCGGAAGCCAGTGGAACGTGAGCCTGCGCACGCTGGCCGCCCAGCGCGTCCAGGCGATGGGGACGGTGGTCCGCAACGACGACGGCGGCACGGCCCTCAAGTTCGCGCAGGAGCTGAGCCCCTCCAGCCTGAAGATCCTCACGGGCGCGCCGGAGAAGGCGGGCGGCGTGATCAGCGCCTACCTCACCTACTTCCAGGTGGGGCGCAACGAGCGGAACGCCGGCTGCGAGCACCTGCTGGGCGTCAGCCGCCGCACCTTCAAGACGGTCTTCTATTCGACCTTCTCCGCCTCCCTGCCCCTGGCGGTCGCGCCGGTGTGGTTCGCCCGGGCCGCCTTCCAGCCGTGGCCCGTGTGGCTCAAGATCTCCCTGAGCTTCCTGTACGCCGGGTTCTGGCTCTTCGTCCTGCAGCCCACGATGGATGTGGCGATCCTCGGCTTCATCCGCAAGCTCAGGGCCGCGAAGCAGCCCGCCTGATCACCACTCCAACCCGCCCGCGGCCGCGGCGGCCTGGAGGACCGGATCCAGGTTCATGCCGAGGGGCTGCCCGTTGGCGACCTTGGCGCGGGCGTCCAGGAGGGCGGCTTCCGCCCCGTCCGGAATGCCCGACCGGTTCACCCAGTCCGTGGATTCGGCATAGACCCAGACGACCCGGGAGGTGTCGGTGAGGCACCAGAAGGCCTGGTAGTCCAGGAACCTTGGCCGGTCGGACGCGGCCAGCCAGTGGGCCAGATCCGCGGCGCTGTTGTTCTGGTCGAAGGTCGCGTCCAGGTAGATGGCCATGCCCAGCCGGACCTGGGCCGCGTAGCGGTCGCGCACCGCGGCGTCCAGGAGGGAGGGGCCCGTGGTCAGGACGAGGTTTCGGAGGTTGGCGTACCAGGTGCTCCGATAGAAGTTGTACGTCGCCTCGAACCCGTCCGTGACGGTCATGCCGCCGGCGGCCACGTCCAGGATCCCGTTCAGGAAGTCGGGCATGAGCCCGTAGGGGTGGGTCGGGAAGGCGCTGCTGGCCCAGAACTGGAGGGTCCCGTTGCGCAGCAGGCTCAGGGAGCCGAAGCAGAAGAGATCGCAGCCGGGATAGGCGGTCTGGATGGCCGTCATGAACTGCTGGCCCCGGCGCCGCGCGTTGGCCTGGCAGGCCTGGAAGGTGTGGGCGGAGGCGTCGTAGGCGCGGTAGTCGAAGAAGCTGGTCTGGCCCTGGTTGGGGTAGGCCTCCGGGTCGAAGGCGACCCCCGCCAGGCCGCCGGCCTTCGCCTGCTGGGCGAAGGCCGTCACGTTGGCCAGGGCCGTGGTCCAGTGGGCATCGCTGAAGGGATCGAAGCCCGCGTCCAGGCCGCCCCGCATCAGCAGGTAGTTGGTGGTCAGCTTCGCCGAGTTGATCTGGGGCACGTTCACGGTGTCGGCGGCCAGGGACGACGCGGTGTAGGCCGTAGTGCGGAAGACCACCCGGCCCGCCTTGAGGGCGAAGACGAGGCCATCGAAGGGGGCGGCCTCCAGGTTGGCCCGCTTGGCCAGGACCACGTCCGAGGTGGGCGGGACGCCCTGGATGAGCAGCAGCCGCTGGGAGGGCGCGGGGGCCGCCGACACCTGGATCTGCAGGGTCGCCTGGGTGGCTCCGTAGGGGTTGGAGGCCGTCACGGTGTAGGCGGCCAGGGCCGAGGCGGCGGTGGGGGTGCCGGCGAGGACGCCGGTGGCCGCATCGAGGGTGAGGCCCGCCGGCAGCGCCGGCTGGACCGCGTAGGCCGTCACCGAGCCCGTCACCGTGGGCGCGAGGGGGCTGAGGGCGACGCCCACCGTCGCGGCCACGGGCCCCGCCGCGTAGGCCAGGCCCGAGGGGGCGGTGCCGGCCGCGGCCACCTGGATGCGCAGGGTGGCCGTGGTGGATCCGTACGCGTTCAGGGCGGTGGCGGTGTAGGCGGCCAGGGCCGAGGGGGCGGTGGGGGTGCCCGACAGCACGCCGGTCGTCGGGTCCAGGGCCAGACCCGCCGGCGGGTCGGGCGTAAGGGTGAAGCGCGTGACCGTGCCCGACACCGTGGGGACATCCGGGGCGATGGGCAGGCCGGCCGTGGCGCTGATGAGGGCCGTCGGGTAGGTGAGGGCGCTGGGGGGCGCGTTGGCGGCGGCCACCTGGATCTGCACCTGGGTGGAGGTCGCCCCGTGGCTGTTGCGGGCCGTGACGGTGTACGCGGCCAGGGGGGAGGCGGCGGTGGGGGTGCCCGACAGGGTCCCGGTGGCGGAGGCCAGACTCAGCCCCGCGGGGAGGCTGGGGGAGACGGCGAAGGCGTCCACGGTGCCCTGGACGGTGGGGACGACGGGGGTGATGGCCGTGCCCACCGTGGCCTGCAGGGTGCCCGATGGATAGGCCAGGCCGCTGGGCGCCGTGCCGCCGGCGTCGCCGGACCCGCAGGCGGCGAGGAAGGCCAGGCCGGCCAGGAGGAGCGCCCGCCCCCCCTGGCTCAGGCGCCTGCGCAGGTGGCCCCCCCCGAACATGGTTCCTGACATGGGGCCCCCCAGGTGATGTGCAAGTCTAGCCGCGACGGGTGCGTTTCGTGGCTATGATTATGAACATTCCAGCATCCGCGTCCGGGATCTCCGGTCCTTTCCTGGGAGCGCCATTGCGTATCCTGCCGTTTCTAGCGTGGTTGGCCCTGGTGCCGGCTGTTTGGCTGAGCGCCCAGGCCCCGGACGCCTCCGCGGAGATCCAGCGGCGGGTGGACGCCCTCCCTCCCGGCGGGACCCTGGTCCTGGAGGCGGGCAGCCTCCGCTTCCAGGGCATCCGGGTCACCCGGAGCCTGACGGTGCGGGGCGCGGGCATCGACCGGACCCACGTCGCCCGGGCCGGGGCCCGCCCCTTCTTCGAGGTGGCGGGGGCCGGGGTGGAAGCCGCCTTCGAGGGGCTGGACCTGGACGGCGGCGGCCTTCCCGCCGCGGGCCTCGAGGCGGTGGGGATCCGGGCCCTGCGCCTGCGGGACGTGCGCGTGGCCGCCTGTGGCGTCCCCCCCACCGGGAGCCTGCCGGACGACAGCCACGGCCAGCCCGTGGACGGGGTCTACGCCAAGGACGTGGACGAGGCCCGGGTCGAGCGCTGCGTCTTCCTGGCCAACGCCCGGGACGGCTTCATCGGCATTCCCGTGCGCCGGCTCGTCTTCGCGGGGAACCAAAGCCGCGGGAACGGGCGCATGGGCTGCACCAGCGATGTGGACCCGGAACACCGCGCCGGGGGACCGCTGGAGGCGGTGTACCTGGACAACCAGGTGGAGGACTGCGGGACCGGCGGTCTCCACGTGGAGTCCGAGCCGGGCCTGCCGCCCGTGGAGGCGCGCTTCGAGCGCAACCGCGTGGTGGGCTGCGGCAACCGGGACTGGGGCTACTGCTGGGGCCTGACCCTGGGCCTCAACGCCCGCGGGCTCCTGCGGGACAACACCATCGTCGGCACGGGCCTCCGCTCCAGCCTGGCCGCCTACCGCAATGGCATCCACATCGCCCGCCCCTCCGGCCCTGTGCGCATCGAGGGCAACCGGGTGCTGGATTCGGGCCGCTGCGGCATCTCCGTGGATGAGAGCCCGGCGCCGGTGCTCCTCCGGGACAACGTGGTCCAGGGGGCCGGGGATTCGGGCATCTCCGCCTACCGGATCCGGGCGCTCCGCGTGGAGGGCTGCCGGGTGGAGGGGGCCCGGCGGGAGGGGCTCTGGGCCCGCCTGTGCCCGGGGGCCGAGGTGATCCGCTGCCGGTTCCAGGGGAATTCGGCCGGCGAGCCCCGGGCCCACCCCGCCGTGCGCCTGGAAGCCTGCGGCCGCGCGCGGCTGGAGGGCAATGACTTCGGGGGGGAGCCCCAGGCCTGGGGTGTGCAGGCGAGCCCCCGCGCCCTGGCCCTGCTCCTCAGCCTGGCCGGGAACCGCTTCGAGGGCCGGGCGGGCCATCCCCGCCTCAGCAACCGACCCTCCGGCCTGGTGGCCCTGGGGGCGGCCCTCCTGGGGGGGGTCGCCGGGGCGGCCTGGATCGCCCGGCGGCGCCGCGCCGCCGGCCGACGCTGAAGGCTGGATCAGGGCCCTCCCCGTTCATCCTTCCCATATGCGTCCATCCCCGTTTCCGCAGGGCCAGCCCTTGGTCGGGCAGGTGCGCGCCTGACCTGCACGCGCCGAGTCCTCGACGGCTGGATCCGGGCTCAGGGCACCGGCACGCCCAGGTCCCGGTAGAGGGCCTCGTGGAGGGCCACCAGGTTCGGGACATCGAACTGGGTCGCCCGGGCGCGGGCGGCCTCGCCCAGGGCCCGCGCGCCGTCGGGATCGGCGGCGAGGCGCTCCAGGGCCGTGCGGAGGGCGGGGGGATCGCCCACGGGCACCTTCAGCCCGCCGCAGGCGTCCAGGAGGTCGCGGACCCCGCGGGCGTCGGCGCCGATGACGGGCACGCCCAGGGCGAAGGCCTCCATGACGCAGCGGGAGAGGCCCTCCCGCTCCGAGGGCAGCACGAGGGCCCGGGAGGCGCGGACGACCACGGGGATGTCCTTGCGCTCGCCCAGGAAGTGCACCCGGCCCGCCAGGCCCCGGGCCTGGCACCAGGCGCGGCAGGTCTCCTGGAGGGGACCCTGGCCGGCGAGGGCCAGGTGGATGCGTGGATCGGGCAGGTCGGCCAGGGCCTGGAGCAGGTCCCGGTGGCGCTTGCCGGGCTGGAAGCCGGCCACCATGCAGAAGAGGATGTCCTGGGGTCCCAGGCCCAGCGAGGCCCGGAAGGCGGCGATGGCCTCGGGGGACACGGCGCCGGGGTCGTACTGGCGCAGGTCCAGGCCGATGCCGGGCATGTAGCGGAGGCGGTCCGCGTCCACGATGCCCCGGCGGAGGGCCTCGGCCTCGTCCGTGCGGTTGATGACCACGAGGCGATCGGTCCAGGGCCCCGCCAAACGCTCCAGGCCGGCGAAGGCCGCATTGGCCAGGGCGCCCTGCCGGTCGTGGAAGTGGAAGCCGTGGGCCGTGTAGACCACCCGGGTGCCCGCGGGCCGGAAGCGGCCCCGGAGGGCGAAGCGGGTGAGGAAGGCCGCCACCGGGGTGTGCACGTGGACGAGGTCGTAGCCCCCGGCCTCGACCACCCGGCGGATGGCCGCGGGCATGCGGAAGAGGCCCTGGGGGCGCAGGGGGTTGCGGGACCAGTCGGCTTCGAAGCAGTGGTCGAAGGCCGCCCGGCAGGCTTCGTCCTGGGTCGCCCCCTTGGCGAGGCCGTCCACCTGCCAGCCCAAAGAGCGGAAGTGGCGGGCGTAGGGGAGCAGGAAGCCCCGCAGGGTGCATTCGATGGTGGTGACGATCAGGAGGCGGGTCACGGCAGGTCCTCCTCGGCGGGCTCCCGCGCCTCCCGTTCCGCCAGGTACACCCCCACCAGGATCCAGAAGGGGTGGGAGGCGGAGTACTGGAAGGGGACGGCGCTGATGCCGTTGATGGCGTAGGCCAGGGCCGCCGTGGCCAGGGCCCGGGAGGCCCGGCTCCGGCTGCGGAGCTGGGTGATGGCGGCCAGGAACACGGCGAGGAGGGCGGCTTCGTAGTAGAAGCTGCCCTGCTCCAGGATGGCCACGTACTGATTGTCGGAGGGGCGCTTGATGACCATCTCGGGGGAACCGAGGGACCCGAAGGGGTGGTTGGCCAGGTAGTCGAAGGCGATGCGCCAGTATTCGGTGCGCTCCTGGAAGTTCTCGTCGGCCTTGGCGCCCTGGCTCAGGATGCGGGCGCCGGAGGTGTAGCGCGCCACCGCGGGCCCCACGTAGGGCAGGTCCTGGGCCCGGCCCAGGAAGGCGTCGCCGACCCCGGGGAGGAAGGCCACGGCCAGGGGGGCCGCCAGCATCACGGCCAGCAGGGTGGCCTTCAGGCGTTCCCTGCGGGTGGCGTGGTCCTTCATCCAGATCACGGCGTAGAGGAAGCCACTGGCGAGGAGCGCGGCGAGGGAGCCGCGGGACTGGCAGAGGAGCACCGTCAGGGCGGCGGCCACGGTGCCCACGGTGCGGGCGCGGCCCTCCAGGGCGTGGAAGCAGGTCCAGAAGGCCAGCAGGGCCCAGATGCCCAGGGAGTTGGGATTCAGGTAGAAGCCCGTGGACCGGCCCATGATCAGGTTGTCGGGCTGGTAGGTGTCCTTGAAGGCCAGATCCCACTCCCGGATCCAGCCGAGGAAGCTGGGCAGGGAGCCCAGCTCCCCCAGGCTCTGGATCAGGGCCAGGCCCATCTGGGAGACGACGGCCAGCAGCAGGTAGCGCCGGGCCCAGGTGGCGACCCGCGCGTCCATGCCCGCCCCGATGTAGCCGAAGGCCAGGTAGGCCATGGGCAGGAGGGCGGTGTACGAGGTGTAGGCGGAGCGGGCCGGGAAGTGCATGAAGGCCACGCCCAGGAGCGGCAGGAGGAAGGCCAGGAGCAGGAAGGGGAAGAAGGCCCAGAACCGCGTGTTGCGGGCCATCCGGACCAGTTCCCCGCGGAAGGGCAGGGCCACGGCGAAGAACGCGAACAGCGGCATCAGCAGGTCCATGATCAGCACCATGCCGCGCCCGCCGGTGGCGAGCTTCAGCACCAGCCGCTCCTGGTAGACGGCGGCGCACACGGCGCTGAGGAGGACGAGGTGGACGCGGATCATGCCCGGGACGCCCCCCGGGCCACGCCCTCGAGCACCTCCAGGGTGTCCTGGCCGCGCCGGTCCCAGCTGTGCTCCCTGGCGACCAGCTCATGGCCCCGGGCGCCCATGGCCCGGGCCTCGTCGGGGTGCGCGGCCAGGTGCGCCACGGCGCGGGCGAGGGCCCCCGGATCCCCGGGGGGGAGGACGAGCCCGGCCCGGGCCGCCTCCACCACCTCGAACTGCCCCGGCAGGTCCGTCACGACGACCGGAATGCCGGTGGCCATCATCTCGTAGAGCTTGAGGGGGCTCCATCCGGTCGCGGCGTGGGTGCCGCCGTCGTCCTTGACGCAGAGGCCCACCGTCGCGGGGGCCACGAGGCCGCCCAGTTCCCGGTAGGGGAGGACGCCGGCGTAGACGACGCGCCCGTCCTCGCGGGCCGCGGCCTCGACGGCGGGACGCTCCGTGCCGTCCCCGGCCAGCACGAGCTTCATCCCCGCGGGCCAGTCCGGATGGCGCACCGCGGCCAGCATGGTGGCGATGCCCTGCCATGGCGAGAAGGCCCCGAAGAACACCGCGTAGGGGCCCCCGGGGGCCCGGGCGTCGCGGAGGCCGGGCCGGAAGTGGTCCAGGTTGGCGCCGTTGGGGACCACGTGGACGTTCTCCGCGCCGCAGTCGTCCTTCACCCACTGGGCCATCTGCGGGGTCACCGTGACGATGGCGTCGGCGATGCGGTGCTGGTGCCGGGTCAGGGCGCGCAGGAAGCCCCCGAACCGCCGGGTCCAGGGATACATGGTGTAGACGTCCTCGTGGGGTCCGTTCACCTCGATGACCAGGGGGATCCGCAGCACCTTGGCCGCCCAGATCGCCAGGGCGGCCACGAAGTGGCCGCGGAGGTAGACGGCGTCGTAGTCCGCCAGGCGCGCCACGAGGCGCAGCTGGACCGTCAGGAAGCCCCAGGCACGGCCCGCGAGGCCCTGGGAGCCCTCCCGGCGCGGCGGCTCGAAGAGGTCCACGGTCACGCCGCGCCGGCGGAGGCCGGCGATGATCTCGTTCACGTGGGCGTAGGAGGCCTGCCCCTCGCGGGTGGCCTGCATGCAGAGGTAGGCGAGGCGCCGGATCCTGGGCTTCATGGGCGGGTCCCCGCGGCGGCCTGGGTCCGGCCCAGGAGGTGATCGAGGTCGCGCCGGTAGGCGTCGAGGCACGTCGCCAGGTCGAAGGTGGCCAGGACGTAGGCGTGGCCCTCCGCGTTCGGGGCGAGCTCCCCGCGCCGGAACCGGTCCCGCAGGGAGGCCAGTTCCGCCGTGAGGGCGGCGGGGTCCTGGAAGGGCACCCGGGTCACGCAGGGCATGGGGTGGGAGTAGAGCACGATCCGGCCAGCCTGGAGGGCCTCGCGCACCGTGCCGCCCATGCCGTCGTGGCGCACGAGGCGGACCACCACGGTGGCCCGCTCCAGGAAGGGGCGCACATCCACCTGCCAGCCGTGGAAGCTCAGGTTGGGCGGCGGCTGCTCCACCCAGGTGCCCGTGCCGCCGATGACCTCGAAGCGGACGTCGGGGAGGGCCCGGGCCGCCTGCAGGAGGGAGGGGCCGTCGTAGAACTCGGCCCGGCCGTCCGGGATGTAGGTCAGGACCGTGAAGGGTTCGGGCAGCCGCTCCGGGACGGACACGTCCTCCAGGGGCACGGGGAGGGCGATGTAGCGGCTTTCGAGGCCCACCTCCCGCAGCTCGTCCACCAGCCAGGGGGCGTCGGCCCAGTGGAGGTCCGCCCGGGACCGGGCCAGGGGGCCCTTCCGGAGGGTGCCGGCCCGGAAATCCTCGAGGGTGTTCAGCACATCCGTGCCGATCCAGTAGTGGGCGGCCCGGGCCCGGGGGTTGAGCCGCCGGAGCAGGGCCCAGAGGGCGTCGAAGGCCCGGCCCCGCCAGGTGGGGGCGCCGGGGCGGTAGCCCATGCGGAGGAAGACGTCGGCCTGGCGGACCCAGGCCCGCCCTTCCCGGGTGAAGACCTCCCGGGGCGCCAGGAAGCGGGCCTCGGCGCCTCCGGGGATGCGGGCCGCGAGGGCCGCGAAGCGGTTGGACCAGTAGGGCTGGCCGAGGATGAGGAGGCGGATCACAGCAGGCCCTCCCGGCGAAGGAAGCGGAACGTGGCGAGGCCCACGGCGGCGAAGCCGGCCAGCGCGGCCCCCAGGGTGACCAGGGAGGAGCCCGTGCGCGCGGCCACCGCCACCAGCAGGCCGAGGGGCACGCTGAAGGCCGTGAGGGTGCCGAAGACCCGGAGGACGGGGCCCCACTGCACCCCGGCCGCGTGGAGGAACCGCCCGATGGAGGTGATGGACACCGCGAGGCCGGCCCCCGAGACGTAGAGGGCGGTGCGCTCCACCGATCCCGACAGGTGGCCGGCCCAGATGGCCCCCACCGTCGCCGCCAGCTCGAAGACCGTGAAGGCCAGGCTCTCCTTGAGCCGGTCCCGCACGAGGAGCATCCCGCAGATGGGCCGGGCGAGGCTCCACAGGAGGGTCATGGGGGCCAGGATCTGGGCGAAGCGGCCGGCCTCGCTCCAGCGGGGACCGAAGACGGCGGGGAAGAGGACGCCGGCGCCGGCGGTGCAGATGATGTAGACGGGCAGGTAGACGGCGGCGAGGAGCAGGAAGATGCGGGAGGTGAGCCGCCCCAGGTCCTCCCCCTCCCGGGCCCGCTCCGCCGCCTCGCCCAGGAACACCTGGCTGATGGCCGTGCCCACGAAGCTGGCGGGCAGGAACAGGGTCCGGTAGGCCAGGAAGTAGTGCCCGGCCATGTCCGCCCCGAAGTAGAGGGGGATCAGGAGGAAGGGCACCTGGATGGCCGCCAGGTTCAGGATGGAGGCCCCGGCCATGTACTTGGGGTAGCGGTCGAAGTCCTTGGCGGCCTTCCGGACGCCCTGCCAGGGGAAGGGCCCCTGGAACAGGTCCCGCCGGAGGAGGCGCAGGACGGAGAGGACCCGCCCCGCCAGGTCCCCGGCCACCAGGCCCACCGTGCCGGCCCCCAGGAAGCCTGCGCCCACCTGGACGCCGGACATGCCCAGCCCCTGGGCGACCCGGGCCTGGGCGAGGGCCCCGAAGCCCTGGCGGCGGATGGCCTGGAAATTGAGGGCTTCGTAGGCGCCCGCGGCGGCCACGGTGAGGGGGAGCATCCACAGGTGGGGCACGAGGTCCGGCACCTTGACGAGACCGCAGAAGGCCGGGCCCCAGGCCCAGGACGCGCCCGCCAGGAGGACGCTGAAGCCCCCCACGAGCAGGAAGCAGAGCCAGACCAGGTGCCGGGCCCGGTCCTCGTCCTCGGCCATGGGGATCGCCATCTCGTAGCGCAGCGAGTTGGTGCTGTTGAGCAGCATGGCCAGGGTGGAGAACACGCTGAAGGCCCCGATCTCGGCGGGCGTGTACAGGCGCGTCACGACGGGGGAGGCCAGCACGGCCACGATCTGGCCCGCCGCAGCGCCCCCGGCCAGGGAGGCCAGGCTGCGCATGAAGCCGGGGCGGCGGGGCGTCATGGCCGGCCTCCGGGGGCCCTTCGGGAGCGCGTCCGCATGCCTCGGGTCCTCACTTGTACTTGTAGTGGTAGGCGTAGGTGTAGTCCTGGTGGCCGTAGCCCAGGCCCAGCGGCTCGATGTCGTTGAAGATGCACCCGGCGACCTTGATCTCGTGGGCCTCCAGGCGCTGCTGGCAGACGGCGAGCTCGTCCAGGGAGGTCTTGCCGAACTTCGCCACCAGGAGGGTGGTCTCCATGAAGGCGCCGATGAGGATGGCGTCGGTGACCGGCAGGAGGGGCGGAACGTCGAAGATGACGTAGTCGTAGGCCGCGCCCGCCTCCTCCACGAAGGTCCTGAACGTCTCGGTGAGGAGCAGCTTGGCGGAATCCCCGGGGATGAGGCCGGTGGGCAGGACGTCGAGGCCCGCGACGGCGGTCTCCTTCACGAGCTCGCGCCAGGGGGCGCGCCCCGTCAGCACGTCGGAGAGGCCCCCCTGCCGCGTGGGCAGGCCGAAGTAGGCGTGGAGGATGCCGCGCCGGAGATCGGCGTCCACCAGGAGCACCCGGGTGCCGGTCTGGGTGAGGATCAGGGCGAGGTTCGTGCTCAGGAAGGACTTGCCGACTCCCGGGCTGGGTCCCGTGACCATGAGGGTGCGGGGATGCTTGTCCCGCAGCATGAAGAGGAGCGAGGTCCGCAGGCTGCGGAGGCTCTCCACCGCGAGGTCGTCGGCGTTCTGGTAGGCGAGGAGGTGCACGCCCTTCCGCCGCTGCTCCAGGGACCTGGCGTGGCCCTCCTGGTCCCGGCTGTGGGGCACCGTCACCAGGACCGGGATGCCGAGCTTGGACTCGACGAGCCGGTGGTCCTTGATGCCGGGGTGCAGGAGGTGGCGGAGGACGGTCAGGGCGATCCCGGCCATGAAGCCGAGGCTGGCGTAGAAGGCGAGCAGGACCGAGCCCCGGGCGCCGATGGGCTCGGGGTTCACGGCCGCGGGCACGACGATGGCGATGGCCCCCACGTCCGCGGCGCCGGTCACCTGGAGCTGCTGGACGCTGTTCATCAGCGCGGTGTAGAGCTCCGTGTTGACCTGGACGTCCCGGCTGAGGCGGACCACTTCCTGCTGGGTCGAGGGGAGGCTGCGCATCCGCGCCTGGAACCCCGCGGCCTCGGCCTTCAGCTTCTCGATCTGCTTGTTCATCGTCACGACGACGTCCGCGTTCTCCTTGTAGGTGCGCAGCGTCTCCTGCTTCTTCTGCTCCAGGGCCGTGATCTGGCTGTTGAGGTTGGCCCCCTGGAGGAGGAGGGTCTCGGCCTCCTTGGACAGGTCCACGGAGCCGTACTTGGTCCGGTAGGCGTTGAGGCGGGCCTCGGCGGCGTCGAGGCTGGCCTTGAGGGGCGCCATCTTGGCCTCCAGCAGCGCCCGGGTCTTGGTGGCGTCCCCGGTCCTCTTGTCGAGCTTGTACTGGATGTACTGGTTGACGATGGCGTTGAGGATGTTCGCGGTCTTGACCGGATGGGGGCCGCGGAAGGTGAGGGCGAGCACGTTGGTGCCCTTCCCGCGCTCGGAGGCGTCGAAGCCCCTGCGGAGGTCGGCGATGGCCGCCGGCAGCGGCTTGCGGAAGACCCGGAAGACCTGGCCGGGGCGGGCCGTCATGGCCTTGACCTTGAGCCGGACCACGTCGCCGTCCACGAGGCCCTGGATCTCCTCGCCGGGGCGCCCGATGGCGAGGGGGGCGCCGGAGGGGGAGGACCACTGGAAGGCGCCGCCCGGCAGGGCCGTGACCCGGAACACCTTGCCATTGAGGCGCTCGGGCACCTTGAGGGTTTCCAGGTCCAGGATCGGGGCGTCGGCGCGGCCCCGGATGAGGGGGGCCCCGATGAGGGGCAGGAGCTTGGGCTCGGCCCGCAGGTCCAGGTCCAGGGCCTGGACGGTCCGGCCCAGGATCAGGTCCGTCTTGAGGATCTCCACTTCGGTGCCCGGCTCGGTGAGCTCCTGGCCCGTGGCGTCCAGCTTCGAGACGGCGGAGGTGTCCTGGCCCGGCCCGGGCTTTTCCTTGAGCTGCAGGATGCTCTCGGCCTGGAAGATGGGTGTGGCCCGCCAGATGAGGAAGCCTCCGCCCAGGGTGAACACGGCGGTGCAGCCGAGGATGAGCCAGCGCCCGGACCAGAGGTCGGCGAGCCAGTCGCCCAGGGGCAGGGCTTCAGGTTCCGCGGTGCGGACGGGACGCCGGGGTGGGGGGGTGGACGGACTGGACGTAGGGCTCATGGGGCTTCCGGAAGGCGAAGCAGGTGGGTCCGCCAAGCGGCCACAGCATCGACAATGGTTCGATAGACCATGATAAAAACGTCATGGGGCTTGCGGTAGGGATCTTCGATCTCCTGCCGCGCCGGCTCCAGCCAGTGGCCCAGGAGGTGGATGCGGTCCCGGGCGGAGGGGGCGAGGGAGGCGCACCAGGCCTGCTGGTCCCGGTCCATGACGAGGATGAGGTCGGCGGCCTCGGCCATGGCCGGCTGGAAGGCCCGGCTGCGGAAGCGGGTCAGGTCGATGTCATGGTTGCCCATGAACTGCACCACCAGGGGGTGGGGTCCCCAGCCCTCCGTGCAGGCCAGCCCCGCCGAGGCCACCTGCACGCCGGGCAGGGCCTGGCGCAGCAGGCCCTCGGCGAGGGGGCTCCGGCAATGATTGCCCTCGCAGAGCACGAGGATGCTCGAAGGGCGGCCGGGGAGCATCACTTGCTGAAGTAGTGGACCGTGGCCGCGGAGGTGGCCACGTTGGTGACCGCCTGGACCGTGGGCAGGATCAGGTTCATGACGCGGTTGAAGCGCACGGAGGTGCCGGCGTCGACGTAGACGATGTCCCTCGGGTTCAGGGCGAAGGCGTCGGCCAGCATCATGGCCGTGGGATTGCGGGCGTCCAGGTGCCACACGTCCACGTCCCGGTCGGTGGCGCCCTTGCGGATCACGTAGATGGACCGGGCGTCCGCGGAGGCCCCGACGATGCCGCCGGCGTCCGAGATGGCCTGGGCCAGGCTGCGCGCGCCGTGCACGAGGGGCAGGGTGCCGGGCTTCTGCACCTCGCCCATCATGTAGATGGGGCTCTCCACGTTGCTGGCGACCATGAGGGTGTCGCCGTCCTGAAGGAGGACGCGGGAGCCGAGGCCGCCCTGGGTCATGAGGGCGTGGAAATTGAGGGTCCAGGACCGGGGCCCGCGGGTCAGGGTGAGGCGGCTGTCGTCGGCGGTGGGGGTGAAGCCACCGGCCCGGTTGATGGCCTCGGCCAGGGTGAAGGGCACGTCGGTGACGTTGTACGAGGCCGGCGTCTTGACCTCGCCGCCCACGAAGACCTTCTGGGAGCGGAAGGCCAGGACCTTGAGGTCCACCTGGGGATTCTGGAGGACCTTGGCCAGCTCGGCGGTGAGCTTGGCCCGGGCCTGGCCGGTGGTGAGGCCCTTCACGGAGAGCTGGCCGACGTAGGGGAAGAAGATCCTGCCCTCCTCGTCCACGAGGCTGCCGGTGGCGTTGTCGGTGCGGTACTGGCCGAGGGCCAGGGTGATCTCGGGGTGATCCCAGACGGTGGCCAGGAGGACGTCCTGGGGGCCGATGCGGTAGGCGGGCGGCGCGTCCACGAGCAGGTCGGACAGGGTCGCGGCGGGGGTGGGCCGGACCTGGGTCCGGACCGCCTCGGGGTCGAGCCGGCGGAGGGTGACGTTCAGGCCCCCTTCTTCCTGGCGGGTGGGCTTGTCGCCGGGGCGGGCGTTGAACTTCATGCCCGGTGCCTGGCAGGCGGTGGACAGCAGGAGACCGGCGGCGGCGGCGAAGGCCAGGGGGGTCAGGGCAGGGGACATGGCGGCTCCGGGAAGGTCACTCAGGGTTTGGGAACGGGTTCGATGCGGTGGCGGGCGCGGCGGTCGATGTCCGGCGGCACCTCGAGCGGGGTCGTCCGGCGGTCGCGCACATGGCCGCCGTAGCGCCCCACGCCGGTGAGGGAGGGCTTGTAGGTGGGCACCAGCTCCTTCAGGAGTTCCACGATGCGCGGCTGGCGGGCTTCGTGGGGCAGCTTGATGGCCTGGCGGAAGTGGCTTAGCCCTTCCAGCAGCTTGCTGTCCCCGATGGGGTGGGGCTTGGCCTCCATCAGCTTGGGATGGACATGGGTCTGGGAACGCTCTTCATCCATGAACAACTCTTCGTGAATCTTCTCACCGGGGCGGAGGCCCACCACATCAATCTGGATGTCCCGGCCGGGAGTGAGGCCCGACAGACGGGCCATGTCCGTGGCCAGGTCCATGATGCGCACCGGTTCGCCCATGTTCAGGACATACACCTTGCCGGACTCCCCGAAGAGGGCCGCCTGGAGCACCAGCTGGCTGGCCTCGGGGATGGTCATGAAGAACCGGGTCATGGCCTCGTGGGTGACGGTGAGGGGCCCGCCGTGCTCGATCTGTTCCCGGAAGATGGGGACCACGCTGCCGCGGGAGCCCAGCACGTTGCCGAAGCGGACGCTCATGAAACCGGCGCCGGACTGGGCGCCGGAGGCCACGTGGAGGACGATGCACTCGGCGATGCGCTTGGTGGCGCCCAGCACGTTGGTGGGGTTGACGGCCTTGTCGGTGGAGATGTTCACCACCTTCCGGGCGCCGAAGTCGCGGGCCGCCTCCATCACGTTGAGGGTGCCGAAGATGTTGTTCTCCACGCCCTCCACCGGGTGGGTCTCCAGGAAGGGCACGTGCTTGTGGGCGGCCGCGTGGATGACGATGTCCGGCCGGTTCCGCTCGAAGATGTCCCGGAGGCCGTCCCGGTTCCGGATGTCCATCAGCTCGAGGGAGAAGGGCTGCTCCGGGAAATGCGCCTGCATGTCCCGCTGGATGTGCCAGAGGCTGTTTTCCCCCCGGCCCAGCAGCATGAGGTGGCCGCACTTGAGGGCCGCGACCTGACGGGCCAGCTCTCCTCCGATGGAGCCGCCGGCGCCCGTGATGAGGACCTTCTTTCCGGCCAGCGCCTCCCGCAGGGCCGTGTGATCCAGCTGGACGGGCTCACGGCGGAGCAGGTCCTCGATGGAGATCTCCTGGATATCCGGCTTCCAGGTCCGCTCCCCCAGCAGGTTGAAGATGCCGGGCACGGTCTTGACCACGACCCATTGGCGCTGGAACTCGTCGATCAGCTCGCGGATCTTCCGGCCCGGGGCCGCCGGCAGGGCCAGGACGGCGTGGGTGATGCCGAACTCGGCCGTGACCCGGGGAATGTCGGGGGTGCCGCCCAGGACGCGGATGCCGTTGATGCGGGAACCCAGCTTCTCCGGATCGTCGTCCAGGAAGCCCAGCACGCGGTAGCCGAGCTCCTTGTGGTTCATCAACTCCTGGGCCACCAGGACTCCGGCCCGGCCGGCGCCCACCAGCAAGGTGCGGTGGAGGGGACGGCCCGCGGTCGTGTCCTTGATGAGGCGGCGGGCGCGGGATTCGAAGAGGACCCGGCGGCCGATGCGGAGGGTGACCCAGAACATGCCCGTGAGCAGGGAGGCCCCGAAGGCGACGCTGTGGTCCTGGCCCAGCAGGGCGTTCAGGGTGGGGATGTACTTCAGGACGAAGGACAGCCCCATGAGGGTCATGATCGCGTAGCCGACCTGGGTCACGTCCGGGATGGTGGTGAGGCGGTAGAGGGGGCTGCCGATGCGGAACAGGGTGTTGACCAGGCAGCAGAGCACCACCCACACCGCCAGGTTCGTCGGGCGCAGCTCGTTCTGGAACCACAGCCCGCTGGCGATGGCCCAGGCCGTCCCGGCCAGGACCCCATCCATGGCCAGCTTGGCCATGGCGCGCAGCAGGGGGAGGGCGGAGCCGAAACCCTGGAGGAAGGTGTCGTATTTTTCTGATCGTTCCATTGTGGGGACGGGGCTCCGGCGCGAAAAGGTGGACCAACCATAGCACGCTCGTTCGGAGGAGACGGGAGAAAATAATATGAATTTCCCACAGATTTCAGGTCTGAAATGCCCAAGTAAATAGAAGAATCAACTTACTTTCTATTGGGTCTCGCTGATGACCTTCGTTCATTTATATAAAACAGTCAAATTGTTGGCTGGACGGCACGTTCCGCGCCTTGGCTGACACGTTTGGATTTCAAAATTGAAATCGAGAATTTCATATCGAAGGACTGCCTCCGTCGCCGGTGGGGGAGGGTCCCGGTCGGGGGGACGGCGCGCCCTGCGACGGCGTCGCGCCGGGGGCGGGAAGGCTGTCTTCCAGCTCGAATGATTGGATCACTTAGGGGGCCCAGGTCGGCCTGGCCGTCCAGAATGGAACGGAATTTTCTTAGGCCCTATCCGGTAAATACGGTCTTGCGGGGCGTCCGATGATTGCTAGAATCAAGACCTCTTACCTTGAGAAAACGTTCATTTCCCCCCGCCTCTGGAGGTCCCGCATGAAACGGCGATTCCACACTCTTCGACCCCTCGGCCTCGCCGCCGTGGGTGCGGCGGCCCTGGGCATCCTGGGCTGTTCCGGGGCCTCCGGGAGCGGGGAGACTCCGCGCCTGGGCTACACCAATCCGGCGAGCAGCGGGTACCAGCTCGTGGCCGATCCCTCCAGCACGGCCACCCACGTGGTGCTCAACCTCGTCGGCCCCGCCGGCGCGCAGCTCCAGGGCGGCACCTTCGCCCTCACCGCGGACGCCAGCAAGGTGACCTGGTCCACCACGGTCGCCGAGGGCGGGGCCCTCGACCTGGGCTCCGGCGTGAAGCTCATGAAGAGCAAAGTGGACGCGGAATCCCTGCAGGTGGCCATCTACCAGAAGGGCACGACGGCCGCCACCCTGGCCGCGAAGCCCCTCTTCTCCGTCGCCCTGGACCTGAAGGCCGGCGCCAAGGGCGCCGTCGCCCTGAACGCGTCCTCCGCCAAGATCCTCGACGCCTCCGGCGCCACCGTGACGGTGCCCGTGGCCGTCGGCACCCTGACCGCCCAGTAGACCGGACCGGATGAGGAGACACGACATGACGCTCACTTGCTTCCAGTCCTCCAAACGGATCCTCCGGGCCGCGGCCGCCCTCGCGGCGCTCCTGGCGGCGCGGCCGGCCCTGGCCACCGACTACATCTACTGGACCAACTACCTGAACGGCACCATCAGCCGGGCCGTCCTGCCCGCCGGGCCCGTGGATGATCCCTGGATCAAGCCCGCGGTCCTGGGGAACCCCGCGGCCATCGTCACCGACGGCGTGAACGTTTACTGGGTGGACAACGCCGGCGGCAGCCCGCGCATCGGCACGGCTCCCCTCAGCACCCCCGTGGACACCACGGGCACCAATCCCTACGTCCTGTCCGGGGTGAGCTTCAGCACCCAGCTCCGGGGCCTCAGCATCGACACGGACGGGACCGACATCTTCCTCTTCGTGGCCGACTACGGCGGCAAGAAGCTCACGGCCGTGAACCTCACGTCCAAGGCGACGACCACGCTGCTGGACACCTCCACCATCGGCACGGGCATCGATCCGGCCGGCATGCTCCCCGGCGCCTGCCGCATCGATTCCAGCGCCTCCCCCAAGGTCATCTACTGGGGCACGCACACGGGCCAGATCTACAGCACCACCTTCACCTACACCGGGGGCGTCCCGGGGGCCGGCACCACGACCCAGCTCGCGACCGGGTTCCCGGCGGATTCCATCTGGGACCTCTCCTACACCGGCGGGAACCTCTACGCCATGATCTTCGCCAACTTCGGGGATCCCAACAGCGGCATCAACCTGATCAGCGGGGGCATCGGGACGGTGGTCGGCAACGGCGGGCAGGGGTACTCCCAGGGCAACGGCCTCCGCGCGTGGAACGGCAACTTCTACTATTACGATGCCTTCGGCCTTCAGGTCATGCCGGTGGGCGGCGCCTCGCCGACGGTCATCCTCACCCCCGCGGACACCATGGTGGGCGGCATCACCACCGTGACCCCCAACGCCACGGTCGTGTCCCTGACGAGCCTCACGGCCAAGGCTGCCAACGGCAAGGTCACCGTCAGCTGGACCACCGGCTCCGAGGTGGCGACCACGGGCTTCAATGTCCACCGGGCCACCACCCTCGCCGGTCCCTACACCCGGGTCAACGCCGCCCTCATCCCCGCCACCGGCACGAATGTGAGCGGCGCCTCGTACGCCTGGACCGACGCCCAGGTCGCCGCCGGCACCACCTACTTCTACAAGCTGGAGGACGTGGACGCCAAGGGCCAGAGCACCTTCCACGGCCCGGTCTCCGCGCTGGCCGCGAACTCGGCCATCGCCGCCTTCCAGGCCACCCCCGCCAGCATCTTCCTCGGCGGCGGCTCCCTGCTGGCCTGGACCGTGAACGGCGCCAGCGCCCTCCTGGACGGCACGGCCGTGACGGGCGCCAGCCAGTGGGTCGCCCCCACCGCCACCCGGAGTTACACCCTCACCGCCGGCGCCGATTCCGCCGTGACCACGGTGACCGTCAAGGCCTTCGGCCTGGACGACATCGCCGGGCTGGCCAAGGCCTGGGGCCACAAGCGGGGTGAGGCCGCCTACGATCCCTCGTACGACTTGAATGGTGACGGCCAGGTGGACGACACCGACGCCGCGCTCTGCTTCAAGGGCCTGTAGGCCCGGTCCCCCCTCCCCAACCCTCGAGTCCACGTGTAGGAACCATTCATGAAAAACTCAAACGTTGAGAAAAATGGACTTTCCAACGATGCGGTCCTTCCGGCCTACGTGCCGCCGACCGTCACCGTCTACACCAGCCAGGAGATCATCGAGCAGGTGGGCCCGGCCCTGACTTGCAGCCTCCTGCCCTGTCCCGCCGATGCCGCCGGGTGATCGGAGGCTCCCCCTCGCCCCTCAGGGCACCCTCGCGGGTGCCCTGTCTTTTTTGCGGACCTCAACATCTCTTTTTTACCAGGGAGGGGGTGTCGTCCGCCCCCTTTCCCGGGGCTCCCGGGCCCGGTTGCCCGGCCTTTTCCGATAGGATGCTTGCATGGATCAAACGACGGTGGAAGCCACGTACAAGCCCGTCCAGGGCACGCCGGCGGGCGCCTTCCTCGCCTATGTGCCCGAAGGGGCGGACGGGGACGCGATCCTCCTCCACCCCCGCGCGCCCAAGTGGGTCCGGGTGAACCGGACCGCGCGCCGGATCATCACCCGCATGACCGAGCCGGGCGGCAGCGCGGAGGCCGCGGCCCAGGACCTGGCCGCCGCCTACGGCCTCGCGCCGGAAGCGGCCCGCCGGGACGTGGCCGCCGTGGAGGCCGACCTGGTCCGCCACGGCTTCCTGGGGAACAGCGAGGACATGGAGGACAAGCCCCGCTTCGGCTCCCTCTTCCTCATCCTCACCGAGCGCTGCAACCTGGCCTGCGCCCACTGCTACGGGGGCTACCCGGACCGGGAGGAGATGCCCGTGGCCCGGGTGCTGGAGCTCATCGACGAGCTGGTGGCCGGGGGGGGCACCTCCATCACCTTCAGCGGCGGCGAGCCCCTCCTCTACCCGGGTCTGGAGCAGGCGCTGGAACGGGCCGATCCCCACCTGCGCATCCAGCTCTGCACCAACGGCATCCTGATGGACGCGCGTTGGGCGGCGCGCTTGGCCCGCCTGCGGGATCCCCTCATCCAGGTGAGCCTGGACGGGCCCACCTGCGAGATCCACGACGCCGTGCGGGGCCCCCACGCCTTCGACGGGGCCCTGCGGGGCATCCGCCGCCTCCAGGAGGCGGGCCTGGCGGACAAGATCGTCCTGGCCGCCACCATCCAGGCCATCAACAAGGATCACCTCATGGAGATGGTGCACCTGGCCGCGGGCATGGGCGTCTCCAAGCTCCGCTTCCTGCCCCTGCGGCCGGAGGGGACGGCCAAGACCACGTGGGACACCACGGGCGACGGCATGGACACCGCCACGTACGAGCGCATCTTCGACCAGTTCCTCAACGGCACCGAGCGCCTTCCCCGGGGGCTGGAGGTGAGCTGCGGCCTCAGCGGGTTCACCCTGAACCAGGCCGGCGGCAGCGCCGCGGGCGGCCTGGTCTGCTCCGTGGGCCGCAACCTCTGCGTGGAGGCTTCGGGGGAGGCCTATCCCTGCGCCGCCCTGAACCGGGAGAGCATGCGCCTCGGCAACGCCCGCACCGAGTCCCTCGCCGCCATCATCCACGGGGAGGCCCACGCCCGGGTGCACGGCATCAAGCAGCGCCGGATGCACGAGATCGAGGCCTGCTCCCGCTGCCTGTGGCGGCACTTCTGCCAGTCCGGTTGCATGGCCATCGCGGAGAACGAATCGGGCACCGTGTGGGCCCGGGAATCCATCTGCGAGTACCGCCAGCGGGCCTACGCCCGGGCCTTCTCCTCCATCCTCGCGGTGCCGGGACCGGAGGCCTGATGGGGGTGGCGCACTACCAGGTCCTGGATGTGGGGCTCCGCCTGGAGAGCGCCGACGCCGCCTTCCTGGAGGCCTTCCGGGAGGACTACGCCCGGTTCGCCGTGGAGGCCGTCCCGGAGCCCGCGCTGCGCGTGCGCTTCGAGGACGGCCCCGGGGCCTTCCTGGACGTGGACGGGACCCGCACCGACCTGTCGGCCCACCCCACCCCCGCGGGCCAGGCGGCCCTGGACCTGGCCCAGCTGCTCATGGACCGGAACACCGCCTTCACCGTCCTCCACGCGGGCGTGGTGGGCGCCCCGGGCGGCGCCATGGCCGTGTCGGGCCCCTCCGGGGCCGGGAAGACCACCCTGACCCTGGCCCTCCTGGACAGCGGCTGCGCCTACCTGTCGGACGACTTCTGCCCCGTGCACCGGGCGACGGGCCTGGTCCATCCCTTCCCCCGCAGCCTCTGGGTGCGCGCGAAGCCGGGCCAGGCCTCCAGCAACCGGCGCCGCGGCAAGCTCCTCCATCCCCTGGACGGGTCCGCCTTTCCCGTGGAGACCCGGCCCCGGCCCTTGCGCTGGCTGCTCTGCCTCGAGGCCCAGGGCCTGGACGCGGCGCCCAACCGGCTGCGCCTGGCCCCCAAGGCGGGGCAGGGGGAGGCCCTGCTGGCGGAGCTGCGGGCCCTGCCGGGGGTGCGGCTGGCGCCCACCCGGGGCCCGGAGTGGCAGGTGACCTACGGACGGCAGGAAGGCCTCACGGCCGCCGTGACGGCGGTCCTGGAACGCCACGCGGGGGCCGTCTGGCACGCCTACGCCCAGGCGGCGGCGGAGCCGGACTTCGCCCGGGAGGCAGTGCTGGAGCCCCTGACGGCCGCCGAGGCGGCCTTCTTCGTGCTGCGGGAGCTGAAGCACCGCCCCGGCGGCGCCCGCCCGGGAGCCCTCCTCGGCCATCTGATCGAACTCCTGGCAGGCACAGCCTGCTATCGTTTGACCCCAGGACCCCTCGAACGGCGCCTCGCCCTGGCGCGGGGACTCCTGGAGGAAGGCGCATGATCCATTCCCGGTCCTGGATCGCCCGAACCGCGTGCGCGCTGGCGCCGCTGGCCCTGACCCTGGCCTGCGGAGGCGGCGGCGGAGGCGGCGGGCAGCAGGAGACGCCGGGCACCCTCCGCACCACGCGCCTGGAGGTGACCGCGGGGGGCCTCGTGCGGCTGCCCTACGCCACCCTGGCCGCCGCTGGCCTGGCCGAAGGAAGCCTGCGGGTCGCGGGGCTGCGCCTGACCGCCCAGGGCCGGACCCTGCCCCTGGCCACCAGCCACGGGGATGGGGCCACGTTCGCGGCCGGCGACGCCCTGGAATTCCACGCGCCGGTCATGGACACGGCCTACACCGGCACCAACGTCTTCTGGCTCTCCCAGGCCGCGGGCGCCGCCCAGGCCACCCGCGGCGCCGCCCCGGGAACGGGCGCGGCCGCCACCGTCCTGGAGGACGTCCTCCACGTGGAGGAGAACCACACCCTGTGGGGCCTGACGCCGGGCATCCCGGACGCCGATCCCTGGTTCTGGGCCAAGCTTACGGCCCCGGCCGCCAAGGACATCCCCTTCACCCTGCCGGGCCTGGACGAGTCGTCCATCCCCTCCCGGCTCACGGTGCGCATCGCCGGCAAGAGCGCCACGGGCCTCTCCCCCGATCACCACGTGCAGGTGACCCTCAACGGGACCCGGGTCGGGGACCTGACCTGGACGGGCACCGCCGTCTCCGCCCAGGAGCTGGCCGTGCCCGCCGGGGTCCTGGCGGCGGGGACCAACACCCTGAGCCTGGTCCTGCCCGGGGATACCGGCGCCTCCGTGGACCAGGTGCTCCTGGACGCCTTCGAGGTGCGGTACGGCCGGCCCCTGGCGGCCGTGGGCGGGCGCCTCGCCTTCACCCTGCCGGCGGGCGCCTCCGGACCCGTCCGCATCACCGGATTCCCCTCCGCGGACCTGCGCCTGCTGGACGTGACCGACCCCGCGGCCCCCGTCGCCCTGACGGGCTTCACCAAGGTGCAGGACGGCGCCACCTGGACCCTCACCTTCCAGGACGCCTCCGCCGCCACCGCCCGCGCCTGCCTCGCCGTGGCGGCCACCTCGGCCCTGGCGCCGGCCAAGGTGGAGGGGCGAACCCTGGGGGCCCTGCGGGCCGCCACCAACGGCGCGGACTGGATCCTGGTGACGCCCCGGGCCTTCCTGGCCGCCGCGGAGCCGCTGCGGGCCTTCCGCCAGGCCCAGGGCCTCCGGGCCGTCACCGTGGCCGTGGAGGACATCTACGACGAGTTCGGGGCGGGCCTCCCCACCCCCGAGGCCATCAAGGCCTTCCTGGCCTTCGCCCGCACCGGCTGGGTCCAGCCCGCGCCGGCCTACGTGCTCCTGCTGGGGGACGCCACCTACGACTACCGGGACCGCATGGGCACCGGCAAGGCCAGCCAGGTGCCCTGCCACCTGTCAGTCACCGCCCAGCTGGGCCTGACCCCGGACGACAACTGGTACGCCGCCCTGGACGGCGCCTCCGAACTCCCCGTGATGCGCATCGGGCGCCTGCCCGCAGCCTCCGCGGCCCAGGCCGCCCAGATCGTGGCCAAGCTCCTCGCCTACGAGCAGGGCGCCGCGCCCCCCGCCCGGGCCCTCCTGGTCGCGGACAACCTGGACCTGGCCTTCGAGGCGATGGCGGGCCAGGCGATGAACCTGATCCCCGGGACCGTGACGAAGCAGCGCATCGACCTCGACACCTACGCCGACTACGGCCTGGCCAGCGCCGACCTGGTCGCGGCCTTCAACCAGGGCCTCTGCCTCACCTACTATTCCGGGCACGGTGACGTCGCGGACTGGGCCGGGGAGATGGTCCTCAACAACGCCAAGGTGCCCCTCCTCACGAACGCGGGCCAGCTGCCCTTCTCGGTGATGCTGAACTGCCTCAACGGCTGGTTCGCCATGCCCGGCTCGTACAGCCTGGCCGAGACCCTGGTGGCCTCCCCCGCCGGGGGCTCCGTGGGCGCCTTCGCGTCCAGCGGGCTGAGCTACACCTGGGAGCAGGCCCTCCTCCAGGGCCGGCTCCTGCCCCTCCTGTTCCGCGCGGACCGCCCCACCCTGGGCGAGGCCTGCACCCTGGCGCGCATCCAGGCCTACCAGGACGGGGCCAGCCTGGACCTGGTGCGGACCTTCACCCTCATCGGGGATCCCGCCCTGCGCCCGAAGCTGCCCCAATGAGGCGCGACGAGGCGCTCCGGGCCCTCCGGAGCCTGCTGGACGCCGGCCGCCCCTGCACCGTGGACGTGCGGGGGGTGAGCATGGAGCCCTTCCTGCGCGCGGGGGACCGCGTGCGGGTGGAGCGCGCCGACCCGGGCCGGCTGGCCCTGGGGGATCTGGTGGCCTTCGAGGAGGACGGCAACCTGATCGTGCACCGGTTCGCGGGCTGGACCGGGGCCCGCGGAGGCCGCTGGTTCCGCCAGACCGGCGACAACATGATCGGCTTCGGCCTCGTGCCCTCCGAGGCACTCCTGGGCCGGGTGACGGCCCTGGAGACGGGGAGCGGCGTCCGGCGGCTGGACCGGGGCTGGGCCGGCGCGGCCTGCCGCCTGCGGGGCCTGCGGGTCCTCGCCGCCCGGGGGCTGCGGGCGGGCCTGGGCCGGGCCCTGGCCTGGAGGCGCCGGTGAGCGGCGACTGGGGCATCCGCTGCGAGGGCCTCGGCCGGCGCTTCGGGGCCGCGGAGGCCTTGCGCCGGGTGGACCTGGGCGTGCGCCGGGGGAGCCTGGTGGCCCTGGTGGGCAGCAATGGGGCCGGGAAGACCACCCTCATGAAGATCCTGGCCACCCTCCTCCTCCCTTCCGAGGGGCGGGCCGAGATCCTGGGCCTGGACGTCGCGTCCGCCTCCATGGCCTGCCGCCGGGCCATCGGGTACGCCCCCGCCGAGGAGCGCAGCTTCCACGGTCGTCTCACCGTGGCCCAGAACCTGGCGTTCTTCGCGGACCTCCGGGGCGTGGACCCCGCCGTCCAGCGCCGCCGCGCCCCCGCGCTCCTCGAGGCCATGGGCCTGGACCCCGCGGGGCGGGCGCGGTTCTCCGACCTGAGTTCGGGCATGAAGCAGTCCCTGTCCCTCGTGCGGGCCCTCCTCCACGAACCGCCGGTGCTCCTCCTGGACGAGCCCACCCGCAGCCTCAGCCCCGACCTGGCCCGGCGCGTGGGGGACCTGCTCCGCCACGAGGCCCGGAGCCGGGGGCGGACCATCCTCCTCGCCACCCACAACCTGGGCGAGGCCGACGCCGTGGCCGACGAGGTGGCGGTGCTCCACCGGGGCGTCCTGCGCGTCCAGGGCGAGCCCCGGGCCCTCTGCGCGGAACTGGGCCTCCCGGGCGCGTCGGGGGCGGAGGCGGTCTTCATGCACGCGACCGGCGAGGCCCCCGTGGCGGAGGCGCCGTGATCCGCATCCTGCGCGCCCTGGTCCTGCGCGACCTCCGCCACGAGGCGAGCTACCGCCTCCCCTTCGTCCTGACCTTCGTCGGGAACCTCCACATCTTCCTGGTCTTCCTCTTCATCTCCCGGCTCTTCGGGGGCCTGGAGCCCGCGGGACTGGCCGCGTTCAAGGGCGGCTTCTTCCCCTACGTCCTCACGGGCATCGCCATCCAGCAGTACCTGCACCTGGCCCTGAGCACCTACGCCGGCCAGATCCGCGAATCCCAGCTCATGGGGACCTTCGAGGCCGTCCTGGCATGCCCCGTCCCGCTCCCGGCCTACCTCGCGGGCTCGGCCCTCTACGCCTTCGGGCTCAACACCGTCCACGCCCTCCTCTACCTGGTCCTGGGCGTCCTCCTGGGCGGCCTGAGCTTCCCCTGGAGCCAGGTGCCCCTCCTCCTGCTGGTGCTGGCCGCGACGGCGGCGGCCTTCTCCGTCATCGGCATCCTTTCGGCCAGCTACTGCGTGCTCTTCAAGAAGGGGAACCCCCTCACCCTGGTGGCCGTCCTGGCCTCCTCGCTGCTGGGCGGGGTCTACTTCCCCGCCCATGTCCTGCCCGCCTGGATCCGGGGCGTCTGCGCCTGGGTGCCCATGACCCACGCCCTCGACGCCCTCCGGGGCGTCCTCCTCCAGGGGCGGGGCCTGGCCGGCATCGCCGGCTCCCTCCTGATCCTGGCCGCCTGGGCCGTCCTGGGCCTGCCCCTGGCCTGCTGGATCTTCAGCCGGGCGGTGGCCCGGGGCCGTTCGACGGGAAGCCTGGGCCAGTACTGAACCCCGGCGGATATGATGGTTAAACAGTCTTTGCGCCGGCGGGTCTAAACCTGGGAAGGCCGCGGCGCGAAACATGATGGTCAAGGCCTTCCCGTTTCGGCATCATGACACGAGGCTCGAGCCCTCCGAGGATCCCATGGCAGATTCCCCCCTCATCCGTTTGCAGGACATCAAGAAGTATTACCAGATGGGGGACATGGAAGTCCGGGCCCTGGACGGGGTCTCCGTGGACATCCACCGGGGCGAGTACGTGGCGATCATGGGCCCCTCCGGCTCCGGCAAGTCCACGATGATGAACGTCATCGGCTGTCTCGACACCCCCACCTCGGGTCATTACGAACTTAATGGAAAGATGGCCTCGTCCATGTCGGACGACGAGCTGGCCAAGATCCGCAACGAGGAGATCGGCTTCGTCTTCCAGACCTTCAACCTCCTGGCCCGCACCACGGCGGCCCAGAACGTGGAGCTGCCCCTCATCTACGCCGGCATGAAGGCCACCAACCGCAAGGAGCTGGCCATGAAGGCCCTCGAGGCGGTGGGCCTGGGCCTCCGCGCCGACCACATGCCCAACCAGCTCTCCGGCGGCCAGCGCCAGCGCGTGGCCATCGCCCGGGCCCTGGTGAACAACCCCTCCATCCTCCTCGCCGACGAGCCCACCGGCGCCCTCGACACCCGCACGAGCGTGGAGATCATGGCCCTCTTCGAGGAGCTCTACCAGAAGGGGAACACCATCATCCTCGTCACCCACGAGGAGGACATCGCCCGGCACGCCCACCGCATCATCAAGCTCCTGGACGGCCAGGTCATCCACGACGAGCCCAACGACCCCATCACCAGCGCCCAGCACCTGGCGCACCTGCGCATCTGATCACACGGCCGTGACCCGGCCCCGCGGCGGGGCGGGCAGAATGGACGGTCCGGGCCGCCGGCGGCCCCCCGTTCCGGTGGTCCATGCGCGCTTGCCCGTTCATCCTCCCTCTGGTCGCCTCCCTGGCTTTGGGGGCCGTCGGCGTTGACGACGTCCCGGCCACCACGGTCGTGGTCTCGGCCACCCTGGCCCCCGGCACCCTGGCGGAGATCAACCGGGAGGTCCTGGTCCTGGACGCGGAGACGATCCGGGCCATGCCGGTCCGGACCCTGGCGGACGCCCTGGCCCTGGCGGCCACGGTGGACCTGCAGTCCCGGGTGCCCGGAGGCCTGTTCGGGGATCTGCGCATGCGGGGCACCTCCTTCGCCGGCGTCCTCGTCTGCGTGGACGGCGTCCGCTGGAACGACCCCCAGACGGCCCACTTCAACCTGGAGATCCCGGTCCCCCTGGAGCTGGTGGAGCGCATCGAGGTCATGACGGGCAGCCAGTGCACGTTCTTCGGGGCCGACGCGGTGGGCGGGGTCGTGAACATCATCACCCGCAGGCCGGATGGACGCGCCTCGGCCCGGGTGGAGGGGGGCAGCTTCGGCAGCCACGCCGCCTCGGCCCTGGTGGAGGGCCGCCAGGGACCCTGGCGGGGCCGGGCCTGGGCCGGGTACGGCCATTCGGACGGGTTCGCCCCGGACCGGGACGGCAGCCTCGTCCAGGCCGGCCTCGAGGCGGAGCGGGAGCTCCCCCAGGGCCGGGCCCGGGCCCTCTACGCCTACCAGGACAGCCGCTTCGGGGCGCAGGGCTTCTACGGGGCCTACCCCTCCTGGGAATCCACGGCCAGCCACGCCCTCCTGCTCTCGGCCGTGCTGGACCAGGGGGGCTTCGCGGAGCACGCGACCCGGGTGGACGCGGCCTGGCGCCGCCACGACGACAACTTCGTCCTCTACCGGGACCGGCCCGCCCTCTACCAGAACCTGCACCGGGACGACACCTGGCAGGTGAAGGCGGTCTCGGTGCTGCACCGGGGCGGGGGGGCCACCTTCACCGCCGCCCTGGAGGCGGGCCGGGACACCCTGGCCAGCGCCCGCCTCGGCCACCACCAGGTGGACCGCGGGGCCGCGGGGCTGGAGTGGCTCCAGGACCTGGGCGCGGGCCTCACCTTCCAGGCGGGGCTCCGGGGGGACCACAGCTCCGCCTGGGGCGGGGTCCTCACGCCCACCGCGGGCCTCGCCTGGAACGCCACCCGGGACCTCAAGCTGCGGGCCGCCTGGGGCAAGGCCTTCCGGGCCCCCTCCTTCACGGAGCTGTACTACGCCTCCCCCGCCCAGGTGGGGAACCAGGACCTGCGCCCCGAGCGCGCCGAGTCGGTGGAGGCCGGCGCGGACTGGTACGGCCCCGGCGGCACGACCCTGGGCCTCACCCTCTTCCACCGGCGGGACCGGGCGCAGATCGACTGGGTCCGCGCCACCGCCGCGGAACCCTGGCGGGCCGACAACATCGGCACGGTCACGGTGCGGGGCCTCTCCGCCAGCGCCGCCGCGCGCCCCTGGCCCTGGCTGCGCTGCACGGCCGGGATGACCCTCCTGGACGAGAGCCTGCCGCCGGCCTCGTACGCCTCCCGCTACGCCCCCGACTGGGTCCGCCTCCAGGCCAGCCTCACAGCGGACGCCGATCTGGGATCCGCGACGCGCCTGGCCCTGGCCTGGGTCCACAAGCGCCCCGGCCAGGGTGGCCCGCAGCCCAGCCTCCTGGCCCTCCGCCTCACCCGCCGCCTCGGCCCCCTCGAGGTCCAGCTGCGGGCCGAGAACCTGCTGGACCGGCGCGTCCAGGAGATCCCCGGCGTGGACGTCCCCGGCCGCGCCGCCTACCTCGCCCTCGCGTGGCGCCGGAACTGAAGCGGCCAACGCAGGATGTCTAGGCTGTGTTCGGAATCTATAGATTAGATAAATAGTTAACTTGTACTCATACGTAAAGGCTCGTACACCACGAATTTTCCTGGGGTAACGATGCCGAGACGTTTCCTGACCGATGCCATGTGGGCAAAGCTTGAACCGCTCCTTCCGCCAGAGCGTGGAGGGATGGGGCGATCCCGTCACCCCAACCGTCCCATGGTGGAGGCGATCCTGTGGAGGCACAGGACTGGGGCGCCGTGGAGGGACCTGCCGGAGGAATTTGGACCTTGGACAAGCGTGTACACGCGATTTGAGGCCTGGACCAAGCGCGGCGTGTGGCAAAGGATCCTGGAGTTCCTGCGCAAGGAAGCCGACCTGGAGTGGGTCATGCCGGATGGCACCATCCTTCGCGCTCATCAACCTTCAGCAGGCAAAAGGGGGGGCTCTGGAACCAGGCGCTCGGACGATCTCGGGGTGGATGCTCGACCAAGATCCATTTGATCTGCGATGCCCACGGTAATCCTTTGGATTTCCTGGTCACTCCGGGGCAAGCCCATGAAAGCCGGTCTGCTGAAGGATTGCTGTGCGGTTGGCAGGCAGAGTACGTGTTCGGAGATCGGGCCTACGATGGGAACCCGGTAAGGAAGGCGATCGAGGCCATGGGTGCGACAGCCGTCATCCCACCTCATCCCCGGCGCAAGAATCCGGCGGCCTGGGACTCACACCTATACAAGGCCCGCCATGCCATCGAGCATGGGTTCGCCAAGCTCAAACAGTTCAGGGCGCTGGCCACCAGGTTCGACAAAACGGCGCGAAGTTTCTCAGCCCAGGTGGCTTTGGCCTGCATCGTGATCTGGCTGAGGCTATGAGCGGAGGGTGACAAGCGTTCCGGATCCTCATTGATCCTATGAAACGCGGAGGCGCGGAGGATCTCGCAGAGGGTCGCGGAGGAAAGCGCTCCTGGAACCTGCCCCTGGATATCGAGTGGAGGGGGCTTGTGGGCTTGATCCTTTCTCCGCGAGCCTCAGCGAGATCCTCCGCGCCTCCGCGTTCCAATAGGATGCTGCGAATGCGCGGCGCCATCAGGCACTGCAGCACAGACTCACTATTCCAGCTCCTCCATGCTCCGGCACGGATGGGTATTAGCCATTACTATCCTAGATTACGAACACACCCTAGCGGGGCGGGAGGTCCAGGACGGGCAGGCTGAGCCAGGTGGCGAGGCCGGGGCAGCGGTGCACGGTCATGTCCGCGGGGCGGAAGGCTTCCGGCGGGGCCGTGGGAATGGGGACGAAGGTCTGGGGGTTGCGGTCCACGAGGGGGAACCAGGAGCCCTGCACCTGCACGACGAGGCGGTGGCCGCGCCGGAAGGTGTGGCAGACGTCGTTGAGGCTGAATTCGAAGGTCTCGGGCCGGCCCGGGACGAAGGGCTCGGGAGTCGAGGCGCCGCGGCGGTAGCGGCCGCGGAGGACGTCGCCGCGCACGAGCTGGAGGCAACCCCCGAGCTCGTTGGGCTCGGGCTCCCAGGGGTCCCCGCCCGGGGCCGGGGCGGCGTAGTCGTCGGGGTAGCCGTCGATGAGCTTGATCACCCAGTCCCCGTCCGTGCCCGTGGTGGAGACGGCCAGGTGGACCCGGACGGGCCCGGCCACGGTGAGATCGGCCTCCAGGGGCGGGGTGGCGTAGGTGAGCACGTCCGGCCGCCACGCGGCGAAGCGCTGGTCCGCGGCCATGTAGGCCGGGTCCACGTCCAGCTCCGTCGCGGCGGTGTGGGGGACGGGCCGGGCGGGGTCGCTGGTGAAGGTGTCGGCCCCCGGCGTGCCGGGCGGGTCGAAGGCGAGGCCGCCGGCCTCCCGCAGGTAGAGGCGGCGCTCCCGGGCGGCGGGGGGCGGCCAGGCCTCGAAGGCGCGCCAGGCATTGCGCCCGGTCTCGAAGACCCAGGCCCGGGGGAGCCCGGGGTCCGCCTCGCCCTTGAGGTGGTGGAGGAAGAACGGGGCTTCGACGCGGGCCTGGAAGGTGCGGGCCGTGTCGGACCCGAAATCCAGCTTCCCGAAGCGGCGCCCCGGTGTCCGGTGCCAGCCCCCGTGGGACCAGGGGCCCATGACGAGGGTCCGCGCGCCGGCGCCGAGGCGGGGGTCCAGGTGCAGGGGCCCGAAGAGGTCCTCCGCGTCGAACCAGCCCCCCACCGTCAGCACGGCCGGGGCGGGGGCGTGGATGCGGGGCCGGAGGTCCCGGGAGGTCCAGTAGGCGTCCTTGTCGGGGTGGTCCAGGAGGTCCCGCCAGGAGGGGACCTCGCCGCCCAGGAAGGCCGCGTCCGCGCGGGCCAGGGGCCCCAGCTCCAGGAAGAACCGGTAGCCGTCGCCGTGGGCGGGGCGCAGGTCGGGCCCGCCCTCGAACAGCGTGGTGGGCCCGGGGCGGGGCCGGCCGAACCCGGTGTGGAACCAGAAGGCCTGGGCCAGGAAGAGGGCCCCGTTGTGGTGATCGTCGTCCCCCTCCCAGAGGTCGACCATGGGGGCCTGGGGGGAGACCGCCTTCACCGCGGGATGGGGCGCGGCCAGGGCGCAGGCGGCGTAGAAGGCGGGGTACGAGATGCCCCAGAGTCCCACCCGGCCGTTGTTCCGGGGCACGTGGCGGATGAGCCAGTCCACGGTGTCGTAGGCGTCGGTGGCCTCGTCGACGCCGGGGCCGTCCGCGAGGGGCCGGGCCTCCACGAAGGCGCCTCCGCTCATCATGCGGCCCCGCACGTCCTGGCGCACGAAGATGAAGCCGCTGCGGGCGAGGGTCTCGGAGGGGCCGAGGGCCTCGGGCCAGGTGTCGGGGCCGTAGGGGTGGCAGCCGTAGGGCGTGCGCTCCAGGAGGATGGGGAAGGGGCCCTTCCCCGCCCGGGGGGCGTAGATGACCGTGTGGAGCTCGGTGCCGTCCCGCATGGGCACGCGGGCCTCCGTCTTGCGGTAGGCGCTCCGGAGCCAGGCCGAGCCCTGGCCGTGCAGGGCCGCGGCCGCCAGGAGGAGGGCGAGGGCCCTCACGGAAGCACCGGCAGCACCAGCCGCGACGGGAAGCCTGGGCCCACGTGCACCCGCAGCTCCGCGGGCCTGAAGTCGCCGGGGACGGCCTTGTAGATGTCGGTGAAGACCTGGGGATTGCGGTCCATGAGGGGGAACCAGGAGCCCTGCACCTGGACCATGATGCGGTGGCCCTTCCGGAAGGTGTGGCACACGTCGTTGAGGGCGAAGGCCACCTCGGTGGGCTTGCCGGGCCGGAAGGGCTCGGGGCGCTCCAGGCTGTTCCTGAACTTGCCCCGCATGACCTCGCCGCGCAGGAGCTGCTGGTAGCCGCCCAGGTTGCGGCCCGCGGGGCGCCCCGCATCGTCGGGCCACACGTCGATCACCTTCACCACCCAGTCGGCGTCGGTGCCCGTCGTACTCACGAAGAGCTCCGCCCGGAGGGGGCCCGCCAGGGCCAGGTCCCGCTCCAGGGGCGCCGTGCACCACACGGCCACGTCGGGGCGGCGGGCGGCGAACCGCTGGTCGGCGGTCATGTAGTCCGCGGCCATGCCGAGGGTGATGCCGTTGTAGTAGGGGACGGGATGGGCCGGATCGCTCCGCCAGGCCACGGTCCCGGCCTCCGCGGGGGCGGCGAAGCCGAGCCGGCCCCCGGGCTGGAACCACAGTGCCGTGGGGCGGACCTCCGCGGGCGGCCACCGGTCGAAGGCGAGCCAGCGGTTGGTCCCGGTCTGGAAGACGGTGGCCCGGGGCAGGGCCGGGTCCGGAGCGCCCTTGAGGTGGTGGAGGAAGAAGGGGAGCTCGATGCGGGCCTGGAAGTGCCGGGAGGTGGCCGAGCCGAAGGGGATGTCGCCCAGGCGGTCCCCGGGGGTGCGGGCCCAGCCCCCGTGGATCCAGGGGCCCATCACCAGGCGATGGTCCGTGGCGGGGCTCTGGCGCTCCAGGGCCCGGTCCACCTGGAGGCTGCCGAAGAGGTTCTCCGCGTCGAACCAGCCGCCCACCACGAGGACCGCGGGGCGCACGTTCCGCAGGTGGGGGCGCAGGTCCCGGGCCTTCCAGTAGGCGTCCCGGGTCCCGTGGGCCATGACCTCCTCCCAGAAGGGGATTTCCCCCTTCAGGTACTTGGCGTCGGCCTGGGGGAGGGGGCCCATGGCCAGGAAGAAGCCGTAGCCGTCCCCGGTCCCGTGCTGGAAGGGCTCGGGCCAGCGGGTCGTGGGACCGGGCCGGGGCCGGCCGAAGTTGACGATGAAATTGAACAGGTGCGGGAGCCAGAGGGCGCCGTTGCGGTGGAAGTCGTCCCCCTCGAACCAGTCGGCGATGGGCGCCTGGGGGCTGACGGCGACCATGGCCGGGTGGGCCTGGGCGAGGGCCGCCGCCGCGTAGAAGGCGGGGTAGCTGATGCCCCACTGGCCGACGCGGCCGTTGTGGCCCTCCACGTGGTCCAGGAGCCAGGCCACCGTGTCCCAGGTGTCGGTGGCCTCGTCGATGCCCGGGGCCCCGTCCAGGCAGGGCGTCAGGTCCACGAAGGTCCCTTCGCTCATCATCCGGCCGCGCACGTCCTGGTGCACGAAGATGAAGCCCTCCTGGTCGAAGAGCTCGGACGGGCCGAGGACATCGGGGTAGCCCTCCGGGCCGTACGGCCCCACCCCGTAGGGGGTGCGCTCCAGGAGGATGGGCAGGGGCCCCCGGGCCTCGACCGGGGTGTAGATGGCGGTGAAGAGGCGCCGGCCGTCGCGCATGGGCACGAGGACCTCGCGCTTGCGGTAGTGCTCCCGGTTCCAGGCCGCGCCCTGGGCGCCGGCGACGACGGCGGCCAGGGCCAGGATGGGCGCCCATGCGCGCCGGAGCCGTGTCATGTCGATCCTCCCCCCGGGCCCCGCCACGGGGCGCCTGGTTTCGATGGAACCACCGCCCCCCGGCGCGCGCAACCCGGGGAGCGGCGATCCGGACGCGGGCTCAGCCCTTGGGGGCGGGCTCCTCCTTGGGCGGCACGGGCACCGTGCCCAGGTCCACCTTGGCCCAGAGGCCCATCACCTGCGGGAGTTCGGGGGCCTCGACCTTGGCGGGATCCCAGCTCCGGTCGACCTTCAGGACGAAGGGATCCTGGGCGGTGGACATCCAGGTGGGGTCGTCCACGACCACGTAGACGACGTTGGCCATGTCCGCCGGGTTCGTGTAGGTCACCTCGGGGTTGCCGGTGGGGATGACGTTCTGGAGCATGCCGGGGCCCAGCTGCCCCCAGCGGTTGACCATGGCCAGGCGGAACCAGCCCTCGTTGGGGTGGTGCAGCCGCACGTGGAGCTTCTCCCGGGGCGGCACGACGAAGGCGTAGGCGCGCCAGCCCGCGGGGTAGAAGGCCACGCCCTGGATCTCGGGGGCCAGGCCGCCGCTGGTGACGGGGATGAACCCGCGCCGGGCCATGGCCTGGATCTCCCGTCCGAGGTCCCGGCTCCGCCAGTAGGCCGCGTCGGGGTAGTGGGGCCCCCGGACGGTGGCGCGGGGGATGAACACCTCGTAGCTCCGGGGGTTCGGGACGGTCAGGGGGCGGGATTCCTTGAAGAACCGGTCGGGAACCGGACGTGCGTCCGGAGGGACTGTTCCCAGGCGGCGGAGGGGGCGGGGTCCGATCCGGTCCGTGGGGCCCGGCCGGGCGGAAGGGGGCGCCGGCCGCGCCGGTCCGGGCTGGATCGCCGGCGGCGGGGGCGGGGCCTGGGAAGGGGTGGCCGGGCCGCGGTCCCGGCCGGGGTCGCCGCCCCGGGGGTTGTTGCCGGGCGGCACCGGGGCCGCCAGGAGGGCTCCGGCGGCGAAGAGGGCGGTGAGGGTCAGGGTGGGGTTGGGCATGGGAACCTCCCTTCACGTTCGGCCCAGGCTTGGGTTATTACCGGCTTGGCCCCATAGATGGCCTCGGCGGGCTGATGGTTGAGGCCCGCTTGGCGGTATCCTGGGTTTTCGCAGCGTGGAGCCGACTCGTGTTTGGAAAGATCCAGCATATCCATTTCGTGGGCATCGGGGGCATCGGGATGTCCGGCATCGCCGAGGTCCTCGTGAACCTGGGCTACCGGGTGAGCGGGTCCGATCTCCGCGAGAGCGCCGTCACCCAGCGCCTGGAGGGCATGGGGGTCCAGGTGACCCTCGGGCATGATGCGAAATGCATCGAGCATGCCCAGGTTGTGGTGATTTCCAGCGCCGTGAAGGGGGACAACCCCGAGGTCGCCGCCGCCCGGGCGGCCAAGATCCCCGTCATCCCCCGGGGCGAGATGCTGGCCGAGCTGATGCGCATGAAGTACGGCATCGCGGTGGCCGGCTCCCACGGGAAGACCACCACCACGAGCATGATCGCCCAGGTCCTCAGCCAGGGCGGCATCGACCCCACCATCGTGATCGGCGGCAAGCTGGGGGCCATCGGCAGCAACGCCAAGCTGGGCCGCGGGCCCTTCCTCGTGGCCGAGGCCGACGAGAGCGACGGCAGCTTCCTTCTCCTGAGCCCGACCATCGGGGTCATCACCAACGTGGACCGGGAGCACCTGGACCACTACCGGGACCTGGGCGAGATCATGGACGCCTTCGCGGCCTTCGGGAACAAGATCCCCTTCTACGGCTCCGTCTACGTGTGCATGGACGACCCCAACGTGGCCGCCCTCCGGCCCCGCCTGAAGCGCCAGGTGCGCACCTACGGCACCAACCCCCAGGTGGACCTGCGGGCCACGGACATCCGCATGGACGGCTGGCGCGCCCACTTCCGCGTGCGGGCCCTGGGCGAGGACCTGGGCGAGTTCTCCATCGGCGTGCCCGGCCACCACATGGTGCTGAACGCCCTGGCCACCATCGGCGTGGCCCTGGAGCTGGGCGTCGAGCGCGAGGTGGTGCGGGCCAGCCTGGCCAGCTTCACCGGCGCGGACCGCCGTTTCCAGAAGAAGGGCGAGCGCGACGGCATCCTCGTCATCGACGACTACGGCCACCACCCCACCGAGATCGCCGCCACCCTGGCCGCGGCCCGGAAGGGCTTCCCCGACCGGCGCATCCTGGTGGCCTTCCAGCCCCACCGCTACACCCGGACCCAGGCCCTCCTGGAGGAGTTCGGCCGGGCCTTCTTCGACGCGGACGCGGTGCTGGTCACGGACATCTACGCCGCCAGCGAGCCCCCGATCCCCGGCCTCACTGGCCGTTCGGTCGTTGACGCCATCCTGGCCCACGGCCAGCGCGAGGCCCGCTACGTGCCGCGGGTGGAGGACCTGCCCGAGGTCCTCGCCAGCCTGGCCAAGGCGGGCGACCTGATCGTGACCATGGGCGCCGGCACGATCACCACCGTGGGCCCCGCCTTCCTGTCCAAGTGAAAGGGCCCGGCCGGAGCCGGGCCCTCCCTTCCGCGGGGGCGGACTACTTCTTGATGTGGGCGGCCACGGCCTGGAAGTCGGGCTCGCCGTTCTTCATGTGGGCCTTGGAGAAGGTGCCGACCTCGTTGAGGTCCTTCTTGCCCATGGCGGTGTGGCAGGTGGTGCACTTGGCGTCGGCCACGCCGGCGGCCTTCAGCTTGCCGAGCCAGGGGGCCTTGGCGGACGCGGGGATGGCGGCGACGAACGCGGCGGCGGCGAGGATGAGGAAGGAACGGCGCATGGTGCCTCCGATGGAAACGCCCCGAAGGGCGGGGGGTGGGGACCCGAGGGTTCAAGGATAGACACATCCGGGAGGGAGGTATCTGCCTTTCGGGTTATCAACATTGATGCCAATTTCCCGCAGGGTTCCGGACCGCGTCAATCCGAAAATAAAATTTTCCAAATTTTGACTAATATGAATAAAATTTTCCATTCCTTCCACGCGGGATACTGCTCCTACCCCTCAAGCCACGGGAGAACCCATGCACGGCGGCTGGCTCACCAAGCTCAAGAACGTCAAGATGCCCCATACCCTCGTGGTGGTGGAGGCCCTCGTCCTGCTGGTCCTGGTCGCGTCCTGGATCATCCCCTCCGGCCAGTTCGACCGGGTTCCCCTGAACGGGCGTCTGGTCCCTGACCCGGCCACCTACCACGTGGTCCAGAAGATCCGGCTCAGCCCGGCCATGCTCGTGCTGGCCCCCCTCCGTGGCTTCCTGGACGGCGGGATGCTCATCGCCTTCCTCCTGGTGATCGGCGGGGCCTTCAACGTGCTCAACGAGACGGGCGCGGTGGAGGTGGGCATCAAACGGTTGACCCGGGCCATCTCCGCCCGGCCGACCTTGGAATGCCTCATGATCCCCGTCCTCATGACCGTGTTCTCGCTCGCTGGCAGCATCTTCGGCCTGGGCGAGGAATTGATCCCCTTCGTGGTGATCTTCATCCCCCTGGCCCGCAGCCTGGGCTACGACTCCATCGTCGGCGTCTGCATCCCCTTCCTCGGCGCGGCCGCGGGCTTCGCGGCGGCCTTCCTCAACCCCTTCACCGTGGGGGTCGCCCAGAAGATCGCCGGGCTCCCCATCAACTCGGGCCTGGGCTACCGCGTCTTCACCTGGGCGGTGGGCACCGCCGTCATGGTGGCCTACGTGATGGTCTACGCCCGCAGGATCAAGCGGGACCCCTCCCTCAGCCCCGTGCGGGACCTCGACGAGGCCCGCGGCCCCGTGGACCGGAACCCCGGCGAGGAGGGCGCGTGGACGCCCCGCCTCGTGCTGGTGCTCGCGCTCTTCGCGGCCTTCCTCGTCCTCCTCGTCTACGGGATCATGGCCCTCGGCTGGGACATGGACGCCATGGGGGCGCTGTTCCTGGCCATGGGGATCGCCCTGGGCCTCGCCTCGGGCATGGGGGGAAGCCGCATCGCCCAGTCCTTCGTGGCCGGCGCCAAGGACATGGTGGGGGTGGTGTTCATCGTGGCCTGCGCCCGCGCCCTCCTCGTGATCGCCAACGACGCGAAGATCCTCGACACCGTGCTCTTCCACAGCAAGAACCTGATGGGCGTGCTGCCCCGGGCGGTCATCCCCCAGACCATGTTCCTCATCCAGACCGTGATCAACTTCTTCATCCATTCGGGCACGGCCCAGGCGGCCCTCACCATGCCCATCATGGCGCCCCTGGGGGACCTCGTCGGCGTGACCCGCCAGACCTCCGTCTACGCCTTCCAGCTTTGCGAGTTCGTGAACCCCATCCTGCCGACCTCGGCGGTGACCATGGGCGTCCTGGGCGCCGCCAAGCTGCCCTGGGAGCGCTGGGCGGCCTGGTTCCTGCCCCTCATGGGCATCCTGATCCTGCTGGCCTTCCTGCTGCTGATCCCCCCCGTGCTCTTCCACTACGGACCCTTCTGAGGAGCCGCCCATGCGCCCTGCCGCCTTTCTGGTCGCCCTGCCGCTGGCGGCCCAGCCGATGCTTCCGGGGCGGATCTACCGGGTCGAGGTGCCCCGGCCCCAGGTGGGCGCCGCCTACACCTCGGACGCCGCCCTCGCCGCCGCCCTGGCGGGGATCCAGGGCGCCCGGGACCGGGTCCGGGCCTTCACCTACCACGTGACCGAGGAGGGGCGGCCCCAGGTGCTCCTGGCCATCTCCAGCCCCGCCCGCATCGCGCGCCTGGACGCGCTCCAGGCGGCCAATGCCCGCCTCGCCGATCCCCGGGGCCTGGACCCCGCCGCCCGGCAGGCCCTCCTGGCCGATCACCCGGCCTTCGTGTGGCTGGGCTTCTCCGTGCACGGCAACGAGGCCGCGGGCACGGAAGCGGCCCTCGCCGTGGCCTGGCACTTCGCCGCCTGCCAGGATCCCGAGGTCCTGGCCCAGCTGGACGCGACGGTGCTGCTCCTGGACGTGACCCAGAACCCGGATGGCCGGGCCCGCCACCTCCAGGCGGTGGCCGAGGCCACCCAGGGCCTCAACCCGCCCGATCCCCAGGACGCCCAGAACGCGCCGCGGTGGCCCTCCGGGCGCTTCAATCACCGGCTCTTCGACCTGAACCGGGACTGGGCCTGGCAGACCCAGGGGGAGACCCGGGCCAAGGTCGCCCAGTTCCTCGCCTGGAACCCCCAGGTCCTGGCGGACTTCCACGAGATGAAGCCCGAGAACAACTACTTCTTCCCGCCCGGCATGGACCCCGTCCACCAGGCGCTGCCCCCGGCCTTCGGGGGTGGGTGGCAGAAGGCCTTCGGGACCGCCCTCGGCGAGGCCTTCGACCGGGCCGGATGGCGCCACTTCAGCCGGGAGGTCTTCGACCTCTTCTACCCCAGCTACGGCGATTCCTGGAGCTGCTTCCAGGGGGCCGTGGGCATGACCTACGAGTGCCCCAACCCCGGGGGCCTCGCCTACCTGCGCAAGGACGGCGAGCTGCTGACGCTGGACAGCCGGGTCCGGCGCCACGTCACCGCCGCCCTGGCCACCGTCTCCCTCGCCGCCGCCCGGCGCAAGGACCTGCTCCAGGACTGGGTGCGGGCCCGCCTGGACCGGGCCGCGAAGGGCGACCGGGCCGGGGCCTTCCTCCTGGCGCCGGGGCCGGATCCCGGCCGGGCCCGGGCCCTGGTCGACCTGCTGCGCCGCAACGGCATCGAGGTGCTCCGCACGACGGCGGCCGTGGATACGGCGGGCCTGGAGCCCGTGCTGCCGGGCGCCCGGGGGCCGGCGCCGGCGGGCAGCTGGCTGGTGCCCCTGGACCAGCCCCGGGGCGCCCTCGCGGCCGCCCTCCTGGAGCGCCGCGCCGCCTTCGGCCCCAAGCCGAGCTACGACGCCACGGCCTGGAGCCTGCCCCTCACCTTCCATGTGCCGGCCTGGCACGCTCCGGTCCGGCCCCGGGTGGGCACGGCCCCCCTCGCCGCGGTCGCGCCGGAGTCCGTGCCCGCCGCGGCCTACGGCTACGCCGTCCTGTCCAACCAGGAGGGCCGCGACCGCGTGCTGGCGGCCCTGCTGCTGGAGGGCTTCCGGGGCGCGGCCCTGCCCGCCCCGGCCCAGGCCGCCGGCCGCGCCCTGCCCGCGGGCACCGTGGTCTTCCCCTTCGGCCGCAACGACCGGGCCCGGCTCGAGGCCCGGATCCGCGACCTCGCGGCCCAGGCCCCGGGCTGCGTGGCGGCCCTGGACGCCGGCGGCGCCGAGGCCGGCCCGGACCCGGGCTCGCCCCGGGCCCTGGCCCTGCGGGCGCCCCGGGTGGCCGTGGTCATGGACGCCCCCGCCGATCCCACCGCCGTGGGCGCGGTCCTGCACACCCTGCGGGAGGCGGGCCTGCCCTTCACCCAGCTCCGGGCCTCCCGCCTGGGGAACGCGGACCTGCGCCGCTACACCCACCTGGTGCTGGCGGACGACAACGCCCTGGGGCGGGGGTGGCAGGCCGTCCTGGGCCCGGCGGGGACGGCGCGGCTCAGGGCCTTCTCCGCCGAGGGGGGCGTCCTGGTCGCCTTCCAGGGGGGCAGCGCCTTCGCCTCGAAGGCCGGCCTCGCCGACGCGGGGATCTCCTTCCTCGCGCGCCGGGACGAGGAGGCCCGCCTGAAGGAGAAGGACCCCAAGCGGGAGGCCCCCGCGCCACCCGCCGAGGCCCGCCTCGTTCCCTGGGGCGCCCGGGAGGACCAGGCCCTCCAGGAGACCATCCCCGGCGCCCTGCTGGAGGCCGAGGTGGATCCCACCCACCCCCTGGCCTGGGGCCTCAACGCCACCGAGGGCGCCGTGCTCGACACCAGCGACCCCATCCTCGAGCTGAGCCCCTCGGGCGAGAGCCCCCTCCGCTACGGCGAGGGCGACCTGGCCCTGTCCGGGCTCCTGCCGGAGGCCCTGGCGTCCCGCCTGCGCCGCACCGCCTACGCCGTGCGGGAGCGCAAGGGCAGGGGGGCCGTGATCCTCTTCGCCGGCGACCCCGTCCACCGGGGCTGCGCGCCCTTCACGGGCCGGGCCTTCCTCAACGCCCTTTTCTTCGGCGCCTACGCGGCGATGGACGACGATGAATGAACGCGGCGCCCTGAGGCGTTAAGGTGGAAGGTGCGGCAGGTGCCGCGGATTGTCCAGGCAGCCATGGAATCGAAGCACATCGTCCTCGCCATCACCGGCGCGACGGGAGCCGGGTTCGGCGCGGCGGTGGCCCGCCGCCTCGCGGCCAGCCCCGCCGTGGGCCGCGTCTCCCTCCTGCTGTCGCCCACGGGGCGGCGCTGCCTTCACGACGAGTGCGGGCTGCGGGCCGACGACCTCGCCGCCCTCTCGCCCAAGGTGCGGATCCTGGACGAGCGCAACGTGGGGGCCGACATCTCCAGCGGAAGCCACCTCCATGACGGCATGGCCGTGGTGCCGTGCAGCGCGGGCACCCTGGGCCGCATCGCCGCGGGCACCAGCGAGGGCCTCGTGAGCCGGGCCGCCGACGTCTGCCTCAAGGAGCGCCGGACCCTGGTGCTCTGCGTGCGGGAGACGCCCCTCAACCGGATCCACCTGGAGAACATGCTGCGGGTCCACGACGCGGGCGCCGTGGTGATGCCCCTCATGCCCGGCTACTACCACCATCCCGAGACCCTGGAGGACCTCCAGGAGGCCTTCGCCACCCGGGTCTTGGACCAGCTGGGCCTGCGCGAGCCGGACGCCCGGCGATGGAGGGGCTGATGCGTCCCGCGCCCCCCGCCGAGCCCTGCCTCCCGCCCCTGTGGGCGCGGGGCGGCCACCTGCAGACCCTGGCGGCCCAGTACCTGCCGACGCCCCACGTGGAGCTGCCCTGGGAGCGCTTCCGCCTCATCCTCGAGGACGGGGACGCCCTGGCCATCCAGGCCCTCCGCGGCCGCTCCGGGGTGGTGGTGAGCCTCTTCCACGGCCTGGGGGGCAGCGTGGAGGGCCACTACATGCGGCGCGCCGCCGCCCTGTGCCACGCCGCGGGCCACACCGTCGTGGCCGTGAACCACCGCGGGGCCGGCGCGGGCCGGGGACTGGCCCGCGGCATCTACCACAGCGGCGCCACCTCCGACATGGCCGCCGTCCTGGGCATGTGCCGGCAGCGGTACCCCGGCGAGCGCCTCCTGACGGTGGGCTTCTCCATCAGCGCCAACATCCTCCTGCTCCTCGCGGGGCGGGACCGCCACCTGGCCCTGCCCGACGCGGGCCTCGCGGTGAACCCCCCGGCCGACCTGGAGGCCTGCTCCCGCCGGCTCCTGCGCGGGTTCTCCCGGGCCTACGACCAGTACTTCCTGCGGCGCCTGGGACGCGAGGTGGCGGGGCGCCCCGGGGGCGACTCCCTGGGCCGGCCCAGGACCCTGCGGGACTTCGACGAGGCCTACACGGCGCGGCAGGCGGGGTTCCCCTCCCGGGCCGAGTACTATGCGGCCTGCTCCTGCGGCCCGCACCTGGCCGGGGTGGACATCCCCATGGTGATCCTCACCTCGGAGGACGACCCCTTCGCGCCGGGCTCGGACGTGGCGGCCTTCCCCCGCTCCGGCTCCGTGCACCTCCACCTGGAGCGCACCGGGGGCCACATGGGCTACATCGCCCGGAACATCCCCGGCCATCGCTGGCTGGATTACGCCCTCGCCCACTACGTGGGCGAACTGTCCCGGGCCTGAACGCGGGCGGACGCCTTCCTGGCCACCCCCTCCTAGGTAATCCGCCGTATTAACGCCGGGCCTCCGGAGGCGGATCCTGGAGTCCGGGGCCCTTCGGCCCCTCGGAGGGGGCAGCATGGTCCGGGACGAGCGGCGGCGCCAGCAGGCTGTGGGGCGCCTGACGGTGGGCATCGCCCACGAGCTCAGCACGTCGGTGCAGTGCCTCGGGTCCAACCTCCGCTTCCTCCAGGGTTTCCAGGCCGAGATGGGCCGGATCCTGGCCTTCGCCCGAACCCACCGCGGGGGGCTCCCCCGCGACGCGGCCCCCGCGGAGATCGCCTGGATGGAGGAGGAGGCCCCCCGGGCCCTGGCCGAATCCCAGGAGAACCTCGAGCACATCATCGCCATCACCCAGGCCATGAGAAGCTTCAGCCGCCCCGAGGCCCCGGAGCCGGGCCCCGTGGACGTCAACGCCTGCCTGGAGGCCGCGGTGCTCCTCGCGCGCAATGAATGGAAATACACGCATCGGATCCGGGTGGTCCCCGATCCGGACCTGCCGTCCATCGAGGCCTTCCCGGGGGCCCTGGGCCTGCTGCTCCTCGACCTGGTGCTGGGGGCGGTGCAGGCGCGGCGCGTCCATCGCGCGGCGCCGGGCGCCTTCGCGGACCTGCGGATCAGCGTCGCCGCCCGGGAGGGGGGCGTGGAGGTGCGGTTCGAGGGGCCGGACCTGGTGCCCGGGCGCATCTGCTCCCCCGTGACCGCGTCCGCCGCGCAGCGCCTGGGCGCCATCGTCCGCGTCGAGGGCGGGACCTTCGCCCTGCGGCTGCCGCCTCGGGCCTGCTGACCCCGGGCCGGACGCGACTTCGCCCCGTGCCCAGCCGGCGCGCGGCGGGACCCGGGGCGAAGGGCGCAGCCAGGCTTCTAGGCGAAGCGCTTGCTGACCTCGGACCACTTGATGTTGTCCGCGAAGACGTCCACGTAGGCGGCGCGCTTGATGCCGTAGTCCACCATGAAGGCGTGCTCCCAGCTGTCGAGGACGCAGAGGATGTCCTGGTCGATGGGCAGGCCCAGGTGGTGCTCGGCGAAGAAGTAGGTGTGGAGCTTGTTGTCGCGGCGGTTGCGGGTGAGGATCGCCCAGCCGGGACCGCAGAGGGCGGCGGCCTTCAGGTCGGCGACGATCCTGTCCTTGCCGCCCTGGGCGTCGAGGGCGGCCTGGAGCTTGGGCGAGATGCCGTTGTCCGCGCCGAGGTTCTCGAAGTAGAGCTCGTGCAGGAAGGAGCCGTTGAAGGCGACGGCCTCGCGGCGCTTCAGCTCGCTGTACTCGTTGAAGGAGTAGTTGGGCTTGGTGTTGTCGGCCTCGGCGAGCTTCGCCTCGATCTCGTTGAGCTTGGCGACGTAGCCCTTGTAGAGGGTGAAGTGCTGGTCGAGCTGGCTGTCGCTGAGTCCCTTCAGGGCGCCGCCCTTGAGGTGATCGTAGTTCTTCGGTTCATGAGCCATGGGGTACCTCCACGGATGCGCAAGGCGCGTTGGACCAAATCCTACCAAAACGGTCGGGAAAGGGAAGGGGAATTCAATTCCGGAAGGGGCCCGGCGGCTCCTTTTCCCAGGCGCCGCCGAGGACCTGCGTCGTCACGGGGACGTCGGGGGTGCGGGCGCCGCGATGGGACATGCAGGTGTGGATGGCCACCAGCTTCACCCCCCAGGCCGCGGGGCGGAGCCGGGTCTCCAGGGCCGAGGCGATCTCGTGGGTGAGCCGCTCCTGGACCTGCAGCCGGTTGGCGAAGCCGTGGACCACCTTCACGAGCTTGGAGAGCCCCACGGTCCCGCCCACCCCGGGCAGGTAGCCGATGGTCGCGTAGCCCTCGAAAGGCGCCAGGTGGTGCTCGCAGGTGCTGACGAAAGGCACCCGCTCGAGGATCACGGGGCAGGAGGCCAGGTCCCCGGGGAGGGGGACCAGCTCGAGGGAGGGATCCGCCTCCGTCCCCGCGAGCCGTTCCGCCCAGAACTCCGCGACGCGCCGGGGCGTGTCGCGGAGTTCCGGGCTGTCCGGATCGGCCCCGAAGCTGAGGAGCAGATCACGCACGGCCGCGGCCGCGCCTGGGGCATCAAAGGACATGGGCACCTCCGGAGACCAGGGTGCCAGGAATCGGGCCGGAGCGGGGGACCCGCTTCGCGCGTCCGCCTCAGGCCAGGAGCGTGAAGGTGTTGCCCAGGGAGGCGGCCACGGCCTGCAGGGCCAGGGTGGCCGGGGAGGACGTGGTGTCCGCGGCCGCCTGGGCCGCCTGGGTCAGGGTGCCGGAGCCGTAGGCCTTGCGGGCCTCCGCGCCCGCCGCGGCGAGGCTGGCGCCTCCCAGCAGGGAGGCGTCGAAGCCCTGGAGGGCGGAGGCGCTGTCGGAGGTGAGGCCGGACAGGAGGGACGCGGCGGAGCCGGAGTCCAGTCCCCCGACGGTGAGGGCGGAGAGGTTCTGGATGGAGCCGGCGGAACCGCTCTGGGTGTAGATGGCGGAGGCCAGGGTCCCGAGGTAGCCCTGCCCCGCGACCGCCTCGAGGCTGCCGTCCTGGGCCGCGGAGGCCTTGGTGTAGGCGGAGGCCAGCGTCCCCAGGACCGCGCTCGAGGCGCCGCTCGACGTGAGGGCGCTCAGGTAGGAGAAGGAACTCAGGGCTGTGGCGGCGGCGGTGGTCATGGGTCACCCGTTCGACTTATCGGCCACGGGGCCGGTTTTCTTGAGACCCGCCCCATGGGATCATCTTGCCTGGAGTGGACCCATGACGGAACCCAAGCTCACGTACGCCGCCTCCGGGGTGGACATCAACCGCCAGGACGACGCCCTGGCCCGGATCAAGCCCCTGGTGAAGGCCACCCGGACCCCTGGCGTGCGCAGCGACATCGGCCTCTTCGGGGGCCTCTACTCGGCCAGGTTCGAGGAGAAGGCCCCCATTCTCGTCAGTTCCATGGACGGGGTGGGCACCAAGATGAAGGTCGCTCGTCTGGCTGATAGGTGGAACACCGTGGGCGCCGACCTGGTGAACCACTGCATCAATGACATCCTCGTGCAGGGCGCCCGCCCCCTCTTCTTCCTGGATTACGTGGCCGCCCAGCGCCTGGAACCCGCGGTCATCGAGCAGATCATCCAGGGCATGGCCGGCGCCTGCCAGGAGGGCGGCTTGGCCCTCATCGGCGGGGAAATGGCGGAGATGCCCGGCGTCTACGCCGAGGGTGAGGTGGATGTGGCCGGCACCATCGTCGGCGTGGTGGACGAGCCCGACCTCCTGCCCCGCCTCGAGGCCATGGCCGCCGGCGACGTGCTGATCGGCCTGCCCAGCACCGGCCTGCACACCAACGGCTATTCCCTCGCCCGCAAGGTCTGCTTCGACCTGGCCGGCCTGGGGGTCGGCGACCTCCTCCCCGGCACGGACCAGACCGTGGGCGAGGCCCTCCTGGCCGTGCACCGCAGCTACCTGAAGCCGGTCCTCCCCCTGGTCAAGGCCCACCGCCTGCTGGGCATGGCCCACATCACGGGCGGCGGCCTGACCGACAACCTGCCGCGGGTCCTGCCCGGTCACCTGGATGCCGCCATCGTCACCGGCAGCTGGCAGGTCCCCCCCCTCTTCCAGTTCCTCATCGAGAAGGCGGCCCTCCCGGTCGAGGACGCCCGCCGGTCCTTCAACCTGGGCGTTGGCCTCGTCCTCATCGCCGCGCGGGCGGAGGTGCCGGGGCTCCTCAAGGACCTGGTCGCGGCCGGCGAGCGCCCCTGGGTCCTGGGGGAGCTGGTCCCTGGGACCGGGCAGGTGACCTATCGCTGAACCGGCGCCGGGCTCCGCGGGCCAGCGGGTCGATTCCCTGGACATCTTCCGGGGCTTCATGGCGTTCGCCGTGGCCCTGTACCACTTCGGCTACTGGTTCCCGATCCTCCGCCAGGGCGAATTCGCGGCCGACACCGCCAAGAAGATCGGCGTGTACGGGGTGGAGGGCTTCTTCGTCGTCAGCGGCTTCTGCTTCTTCCACCTGTACGGGGCCGGGCTGCTGACCGGCCGGGGCGCCCGGGTCTTCTTCACCAAGCGGTTCTTCCGCATCGCCCCCCTGTTCTACCTGGCCATCGCCCTCAACGCCGCCTTCGGCTTCACGGGCGGGGGGGTGCCCTACTCGGGCCGCATGCTCCTGGAGAACGCCACCCTCACCTTCGGCCTCTTCCACCCCAACCACGCCCTGGTGCTGGGCGGCTGGTCCGTGGGGCTGGAGTTCGTCTTCTACTTCGCCCTGCCGTTCCTGGCCTGGGCCGCGGTCCGGTGGCGGCCCTTCCTGACCCTGGCCACCCTGGTCCTCCTGGCGCTCTCCCTGCCCTGGACGTACCGCTGGGTCCCCCAGGCCCCCATGGCGGGGGATATGAAGTTCCACACCTACGTGGCCGTGGCCAACCACGGCTTCCTGTTCCTGGCCGGCGGCCTCATCGCCCAGGCCCGGGCCCGTTGGCCCATTCGCCTGCCCAGGTGGGCCTTCCTGCTGCTGGCCGGGGGCCTGGCCGCGGTCTTCCTCCTGAAGCACCGCCACTTCTACGACGACTTCACCATCATGGTGGGGACCACCCGGTATCTCTTCTGCCTGCTCTCCGTGGCGGCCGTGGCCGTGGCCGCCTTCTACGAGGCCCCGGACTCCCCGGTCAAGACCGTGGGCCGGTACCTGGGCGATATCAGCTACTCCGTCTACATCCTCCACCCCCTGGTGCGGGAGGGCATGGAGCGGCTGCATCCTGGCGGCTGGGCCCCCTGGCCGGGCTTCCTCCTGGCCGTGGCCCTCACCCTTGGCCTCTCCACCCTCACGTACCGGTTCCTGGAACGCCCCCTGATGGCCCTCGGCAAGCGCTGGTCCGCCGCCTAGACATCCTGTATTGGCCCCTCATTCATTGCGGGGCCAATGCATCTAGGCTGTGTTCGGAATCTATAGATTGGGTAAATAGTTAACTTGTACTCATACGTAAAGGCTCGTACACCACGAATTTTCCTGGGGTAACGATGCCGAGACGTTTCCTGACCGATGCCATGTGGGCAAAGCTTGAACCGCTCCTTCCGCCAGAGCGTGGAGGGAGGGGGCGATCCCGTCACCCCAACCGTCCCATGGTGGAGGCGATCCTGTGGAGGCACAGGACTGGGGCGCCGTGGAGGGACCTGCCGGAGGAATTTGGACCTTGGACAAGCGTGTACACGCGATTTGAGGCCTGGACCAAGCGCGGCGTGTGGCAAAGGATCCTGGAGTTCCTGCGCAAGGAAGCCGACCTGGAGTGGGTCATGCTGGATGGCACCATCATTCGCGCTCATCAACCTTCAGCAGGCAAAAGGGGGGGCTCTGGAACCAGGCGCTCGGACGATCTCGGGGTGGATGCTCGACCAAGATCCATTTGATCTGCGATGCCCACGGTAATCCTTTGGATTTCCTGGTCACTCCGGGGCAAGCCCATGAAAGCCGGTCTGCTGAAGGATTGCTGTGCGGTTGGCAGGCAGAGTACGTGTTCGGAGATCGGGCCTACGATGGGAACCCGGTATGGAAGGCGATCGAGGCCATGGGTGCGACAGCCGTCATCCCACCTCATCCCCGGCGCAAGAATCCGGCGGCCTGGGACTCACACCTATACAAGGCCCGCCATGCCATCGAGCATGGGTTCGCCAGGCTCAAACAGTTCAGGGCGCTGGCCACCAGGTTCGACAAAACGGCGCGAAGTTTCTCAGCCCAGGTGGCTTTGGCCTGCATCGTGATCTGGCTGAGGCTATGAGCGGAGGGTGACAAGCGTTCCGGATCCTCATTGATCCTATGAAACGCGGAGGCGCGGAGGATCTCGCAGAGGGTCGCGGAGGAAAGCGCTCCTGGAACCTGCCCCTGGATATCGAGTGGAGGGGGCTTGTGGTTGAGCGGGCCTACCGGCTGGATTTGCTGGTTGACGACCTCGTGGTCGTGGAGGCTAAGGCGGTCCTCAATTTCCGTCAGTGGCCTTTCAAAGACGGTGGAATCAAGCGGGTGATACATACAAGGGCTTGATCCTTTCTCCGCGAGCCTCAGCGAGATCCTCCGCGCCTCCGCGTTCCAATAGGATGCTGCGAATGCGCGGCGCCATCAGGCACTGCAGCACAGACTCACTATTCCAGCTCCTCCATGCTCCGGCACGGATGGGTATTAGCCATTACTATCCTAGATTACGAACACACCCTAGTCGATGCGGGGGTGCAGGGCCAGGATGTGGGGATCGTCGATGCTCTCCCGGATGCGGTGGGCGTGGTCCAGGAGGAAGAGGCCCTGGCCCGCGGGGAGCCCGTCCCGGACGAGGCCGCCCGCGAGCAGGGCCGCCGCGGCCTCCACGCGCCGGTCGGTTTCCCGGGCCGTCGTGGCCCGGGCCAGGTCGGTCAGGCACCGGGCCAGTTCGGGCCAGGGGGCCGGCAGTTCGGTGAGGGCCCGGTGGGTCCACTTGGAGAAGGGCGGGTAGCGGCGGGCCAGCAGGAACGCCGCCGCCATGGCATGGCGCAGGAAGGCCGCCAGGGCCAGGGTCGCGGCCACCCGGTCGGAGCGCTGGAGGGCCCGGGGCAGGTTGTACTGGCCGCCCTGGGCCGCCGCCTCCAGGTGGGCCGCCAGCCGAAGACGCCGGACGGGCTCCGGGTAGTGGGCGAGCAGGGCCTCCCGGTGGGCCGAGAAGGCCCCGGGCCCGTCGGCGAAGACCGCGCCGTTGGTGCAGGCCGCCAGGGCGTACCCCGGGCAGGCCAGCCACTCCTCCGGGGTCGCCGGGGGCCGCTCCAGGCCCGTGAACCGCCGGTAGAACCCCTCCACCTCCAGGAGGCCGGTGCGGTGGACCGCCTCCAGCGAGGGGCGCCGCACCCGGTGACCGTGGAAGGAGGAGGGCAGGTGGGCCAGGGCGGCCCGGATGGGCACGGCCGCGTCCCGATCCGCCCGCCTCAGCCAGAGGCAGACCGCGGGACCCCAATCGTGGTCCCGGGAGAGGGTGTCATCGAATCCGAAGCATTCGGAGCCCTCGCCCACCAGGCCCGCCGCCACGACCCGGCCCAGCGGGCCGAGGCGGGGCGCCACCTCCTCGGCCCAGAAGTCCCGGGCGAGGTCCAGGCCTACTGGGCACACCGGAACATCCCCAGGCGGGTCCGGTGCTCCCGGGCCTCCAGGTCCGGATCGCCCAGGCGCCGGAAGAGGTTCGTGTACCGCGCCTCCACCAGGTTGGCGCCGGTGGCCTGGGCCGTGCCGACCTCCGCCGCGTAGCGCTCCAGGGCGTCCTCCGGCCACGTCTCCAACTCGGCGGCGAGGTAGGCGCCGAAGCGCTCGCCGGTGCCCGGGAAGGTGAGGGGATACCGGCGGCCCAGGTCGGCCATCCAGGCGGTTTCGGCCGCGAGGATGTAGGGGATGAGGGGGCTCGTGCGCAGGGGGGGGATCAGGTCCTCCATCCGGGCGTACTTCTCGGTCATCAGGTTGCGGCCCGCCGTCGTGGCGGTCTCCAGGTGGCTGGCCAGCATGTCCAGGAGCAGGTCGGAGTAGACGGAATGGCTCATCCAGCGCATGAGCCGGAAGGTGCCTTCCTCCTCCTGGCAGGCGGCGGGTTCGCGGGCTTTCACCGTGCTGAACATCTTCCATTCCAGATCCACGATCCGGTGGATGATCCGTTCGCGCGGTGAGTCAGGCGGGTTCATGGGGGGACTCCTCTTGCATGAGTTGATCCAGGCGACTGGCATAGCTGGGCGCCAGGGAGCGCAGGCAGGCCGCCTGCGCCCGGGCCTCGGCCGCGTCGCCGGCGGCCCAGGCCAGGACGCCCAGGTGGAAATGGGGCGGGGGGAAGCCGGGGTCCAGGGCGATGGCCTGGCGCAGCGCGGCCATGCCCTCGGCGAAGCGGCCCTCCATGCCCAGGGCGAGGCCCAGGCCCCAGTGCGCGGGGACATGGCCGGGATCCAGGGCCAGGGCGCCCGCGTAGGCCGCGATGGCCTCCGGCACGCGGTCCAGGCTCCGGAGGGTGGTGGCCAGGTGGGCGCGGATGGCCGCCGAGGCCGGCAGCCTCCGGGCGGCCTCCTCCAGGAGGGCGAGGCAGCCCGGGAGGTCCTTCTGTTCGCCCCGGGCCAGGGCCAGCTTGATCAGGCCGTCCTCCCGGGTCTCCAGGGCGGCGCTGGCCCGCAGCTGGGCTTCGGCCTCCCGGTAGCGGCCCTTCTTGAAATGAAGCAGGCCCAGGAGGTAGCGGGGATGACCCTCTCCCGGCCGCTCCCGGGCGGCCCGCAGGAAGCAGGCCGCGGCGCCTTCGGCGTCCCCGGCCTGGAACCGGGCCACCCCCTCCGCACAGGGATCACCGCCGTGGGATGGGGGGAGGGGACCGGCCATGCTGACCTCGGGATCGCCTTCTATTCAACTCCCTAAGGCTGGATTTTCATGTGTAATAATTCCTGACACTCGCGTCATGGTAAGTTACGCTTCTCGAAGAATGATGGGAAAAGTCATCATTAAAAAAAGTTATCATATGATTTAAAAAAAGTTGGCCCAGGTCCGAATTGGCTCCCACTTCCAGAAGTGAACCTGCATTTGATAACCATTCGTTACACTTTTGGGGCGCGAGGGGTTGAAAGGGGTGGACGGCCCCGGTCGCTATGGATTCAAGTCTATTGATTACAATAGATTAGGACTGATTACCTACGTGTGGCACGCGGCTTGCAAAGTGAAGGGCCTCACCCTGTTCACTCCCGGCGGACGCGCCGGTCAACCTCCATCCATCCAAGGAGACCCGCATGCCCAAGAAACTCAAAGAGGTGCTGGTTGAGGCCGGCATTCCCATGGACTTCGAGTCCGGTGGCCACTCCCCGGCCAACATGACCGACCGCGAGGTCAACCGCGAGCCCCACGCCCGCGTGAAGAAGCTCAAGGACATCTTCATGCAGACGCTGTCCTCGGCGAACAACGAGTTCCCGTACTGGTACACCCGCGAATACGCCCTCCACGACACCGAGATCCCCGTGGTGCGCCGCGCCATGGCCCTGAAGGCCGGCTTCAGCCACCTGACCCCGGTCATCTACCCCGGCGAACTGCTGGTCATGCACAAGGCCCAGTTCTTCCGCGGTTCCTTCCCCATGCCCTGGCTGTCCGAAGGCTACTACATGGCCAAGGAGGACGAGCTCTACCAGGATGCCCTGAAGCGCGGCTCCGCCTCCGCGGACGAGCACTCCAAGTTCGGCACCGGCGGCGGCAACGTCACCAAGAGCTTCGGCAAGGTCGTCTCCATCGCCGGGAAGTTCGGCATGCGGCAGGAAGAGGTCCCCGGCCTCCTCAAGCTGGCGAAGGCCTGGGTCGGCAAGTCCGTGGACGACCTCGGCCACAAGTACGAGCAGATGGTCCCCGACTACGAGATCAAGGAAGCCCTCATGCGGAACATCGTCTGCATGTTCGATTCCGGCTACACCCTGCCCCAGGGCCGGGAAGTGATCAACTACTACTACATGCTCGAGTACGGCATCGACGGCCTCATCGCCATCGCCCGCGAGATGAAGGACAAGGTCGCCGGCCGCGCCGACGGCGACGGCCTCAAGGGCACGAACCGCCTCTTCAACTACGAAGCCGTCATCCTGGCCCTGGAAGGCCTCAAGATCTGGATCTCCAACTACGCCAAGGAGGCCCGCCGCCTCGAGGGCCTGGAGAAGGACCCCGCCCAGAAGCGCGAGTACGCCCAGATCGCCGAGCGCCTCGAGTGGCTCAGCGCCAACAAGGCCCGCGACTTCCGCGACGCCATCCAGATGATCCTCACCACCCACCTCGCCGTGGTGAACGAGGACGCCATCTCCGGCATGTCCCCCGGCCGCATCGGCCAGGTGCTCTACCCCTACTTCGAGCAGGACATCGCCTCCGGCCGCATCTCCGAGGACGAGGTCCTGGAGCTGCTGGAGTGCTACCGCCTCAGCATCTCCTCCATCGACTGCTTCGCCTCCGCGGGCGTCGTCGGCGGCGTGCTCTCCGGCAACACCTTCAACACCGTCAGCATCGGCGGCCTCACCAAGGACGGCCGGTCCGCGGCGAACCGCCTCGAGTACCTGCTGCTCGAAGCCGGCATGACCAACCAGATGCCCCAGCCCACCCTCGCCCTCCTCTACGACGAGAAGCTGCCCGAGGACTTCCTCCTCCTGGCCATGGAGTGCATCAAGACCGGCGCCGGCTACCCGGCCTTCATGAACAACCAGAACGCCCTGACCTTCATGATGAACCAGTACGGCCCCGAGGGCATGACCCCCGAAGAGGCCCGCGCCTGGGCCATCGGCGGCTGCCTCGAGTCCTCCCCCTGCGCCTGGAAGCCCCTGCACCTGAACGGCAAGGAATACTGGATCCCCGGCGGCGCCGGCCAGCCCACCTCCGTCGGCGTGCACTTCCTCTCCATGCCCAAGATCCTCGAGCACGTGCTCTGGAACGGCGTGGACCAGCGCACCGGTGAGCAGGTCTTCCCGCCCCACAACCGCAGCCTGGCCACCTACGACGAGCTGTGGGACCAGTTCAAGCTCTACTGGCAGAAGGCCGTGGACATCCTCGCCCTCACCAACAACATCCAGCACGACATCTGGCGCAAGAACAACATGGCGGTCATCAACAGCATGCTGAAGCCCGACTGCCTCGACCGCGGCCACCTGATCGACGAGCTGGGCTACCGCTTCAACGCGACCTACAACGTCGAGTCCGCCGGCACCATCACGGCCGTGAACTCCCTCGCCGCCATCAAGAAGCTGGTGTACGAGGACAAGGCCGTCACCCTCGAGGACCTGAAGAAGGCCATCAAGGACAACTTCGGCTTCAAGACCGCCAAGGAGGTCAACTCCTTCAGCCTCTCCGACCAGGAGAAGCGCAACGACGGCCCCGGCATGTGGGACAAGCTCCACTTCATGTGCCTCCAGGCGCCCAAGTACGGCAACGACGACGCCTTCGCGGACGAGATCCTCCTGGACTGGGAGAACTTCTTCTGCCCCGACTGCCGCAACTACGAGTCGCTCTACGCCCACCCGATGTACTCCTGCCAGATCTCCGTGTCCACGCACGGGGCCATGGGTTCGGCCACCATCGCGACCCCCGACGGCCGCCTCGCCGGCACGACCTTCGCCGACGCGTCCCTCTCCGCCTTCCCCGGCACCGACCGGAACGGCGTCTACGCGCTGCTGAACTCGGCCGCGATCTGGGACCACACCATGTCCCAGAACTCGCAGCTGAACGTCAAGATCCACCCCAGCGCCATCCAGGGCGGCGCGGGCAGCCGCAAGCTCCTCGACCTGATCCAGGCCTACATGCGCAAGGGCGGATTCCACATCCAGTTCAACGTGGTCGACACCAAGGTCCTCAAGGACGCCCAGGCCAACCCGCAGAACTACCGCGACCTGATGGTGCGCGTGGCCGGCTTCACCCAGTACTGGGTCGAGATCGGCAAGCCCGTCCAGGATGAACTCATCGCCCGCACCGAATACGAAGGGATCTGACCATGACGACCAAGCTCAACCACCGCGACTGCGCGAACTTCGCCCCGATCGACGTCACCAAGGGCATCTGCCACCTGACCAAGGACATCGTCCTGGCCGACACGGAGCAGTGCGCCGACTTCGCCCGTCTCCCCAAGTGCGCGAACTGCAAGGAATTCGCCTGCACCCCCGGCACGAGCCACATGGGCCACTGCAACGCCTCCGCGCACGAGCCGAAGTTCTTCGCCTATCCTGACATGGCGGCCGTGACCTGCGACCGCTACGCCGCGCTGTGAAGCCTCGGGCCTGACAACGCCCACCCCGGCCTTCCTGGCGTCCCCGGCCCTGCCGTGGAAGCCGGGAAGGCCTGCGGATGGGGGACCATTCGATACCTGTTCCGTCATGATCGGGAGTTCCCAATGGAAGATGCCAAAGCCAGAACCTACGGCTGGTCCGTGGTCTTCGCCTCCTGGTTGGCCGTGTTCTGCCTCTTCGGCTACCGCGCCACCTTCGCCATCCTCAAAGGCCCCATGGCCGTGACCCTGGGCTGGACCACCGCCCAGGTGACCCTCGGCTACAGCCTGATGATGGTCTTCTACGCCGTCGCCGCCTATTTCAGCGGCCTCATGCTCGACAAGTGGGGAACCAAGCCCGTCTACACCGTGGCCGCCGTCTTCGGCGCCCTGGGCTTCGTGCTCACCGCCCGCATCGACTCGCACCTGACCTACCTCTTCACCTTCGGCCTGCTGGGCGGCATCGCCACCGGCATGCTGTGGGTGACCTCCACGGTCTCGGTCCGCAAGTGGTACATCGGAAAGACCTACGCGACAATGTGGGGCTTCGCCTTCGCGGGCGGCCCCATGGCCCAGTTCGTGCTGGCCCAGGTCGTCAAGCCCACCCTGAGCGCGAGCCAGGCGAAGCTGGACGGCGCCATCAAGCCTCTGATCGAGAACGCTGCGGCCCTGGCCCCCAAGGAGCTCGCCGTGGCCATCGCCGGCAAGCTCAAGGACCCCGCGGTCCTGGCGATGCCCGACGTCCAGTCCGCGATCCACGGCCTCGACCACGCCTGGCGGACCCAGATGACCATCCTGGGCGTGATCGTGTTCTTCGCCCTCGTCGTTGCTGTCCTCGTGGCCAAGCAGTCCCCCGAGCGCTACGGCATGAAGCCCTTCGGCGCCATGCCGCCCGCCCCCGGCAACGCCGCCGCTCCCGCCGAGATCGACTGGAGCATCGGCGAGGCCTTCGGGAAGTACGCCATCTGGGGCGCCATCCTCACCTTCCTCACCAGCATGATGGGCGAGTTCCTCATCTGGACCCAGGTCGTCAGCTACTGGACCGCGGACGTGGGCTACACCCTGAAGAAGGCCACGAACATCTACGCCCTCATTGGTCTTGTCGGCATCTTCTCCATGCCCATCATGGGCAAGATCTCCGACAAGGTGGTGCAGGCCGTGGGCCTGGAATCCAAGGGCCGCAAGATCATGCTCCTGATCGGACCCGCCACCGGCGTCGTCGCCTGTCTCCTCCTCCTGGAGAGCCCCCGCGCCGACCTGTTCGCCTACGTGGCCTGCGTGATCTTCGCCATCTACTGGGCCATCGTGCCCGGCGGCGTGGTGGGCTACACCGGCGCCATCTACGGCCGCAAGACCCTCGGCAAGATCTGGGGCCTGGCCACGATGATCGTGATGGGCATCGGACCCTTCCTGGGTTCCTACGTGGGCGGCTGGCTCAAGGACATCTCCGGCAAGTACACCTACTCGGTCTACTTCGCCCTGGCCTCCTTCGCCGTCTCCATCCTGCTGGCGGCCTCCCTGCCGCTCAAGGCCGACTACAAGAAGTGAACGGATACTGAAATGCTTCCAGCGCACCCTTCCACGGAGCAGCCCACGGGGCTCATCTTCGACATCCAGGCCCACTCGGTCCACGACGGGCCCGGAACCCGCACCACCGTGTTCCTCAACGGCTGTCCCTTCTCCTGCGAATGGTGCTGCAATCCTGAAGGCCTGCACCGCCGGCCCGTCGTGATGCACCGGGAGCAGCGCTGCGTCCACTGCGGCGGCTGCGCCCGCGCCTGCCCCCGGGGAGCCATCTCCCTGGGGGCCGACGGCCTCGAGACCTTCGACCGGAGCCTCTGCGCCGACTGCGCCACCTACGACTGCGTCTCGGCCTGCTACCACGAGGGCAACGTCCTCAGCGGGAAGCGCTACACCGTCGACCAGCTGATGGACATCTTCCGCCGGGACCGCCAGTTCTGGGGCCGGGGCGGGGGCGTCACCTTCTCGGGCGGCGAGCCCCTCCTCCAGCGGGACTTCATGCTGCCCCTCCTCCGGCGCTGCCGGGAGGCGCGCATCCACACCTGCGTGGAGACCACGGCCTGCCTGCCCACCGACTACTTCATGGAGGCGGCGGCCCTCCTCGACTTCCTCTTCATCGACATCAAGAACATGGATCCCGTCGCGCACCGCGCACGGACCCGCGCCGACAACGCCCAGACCCTCCGCAACGTGAAGACGCTGGGCGCCTCGGACCTGGACTGCTTCGTGGTGATCCGGATCCCGGTCATCCCCGGCTGGAACGACGGGGAGGAGAACATCCGGAAGACCGCCCGGTTCGTCCGCGAATGCGGCCTGGAAGTCATCAACCTCCTGCCTTTCCACCGCCTCAGCGAATCCAAGTGGCGCCAGGTGGGCGAGCCCTACGCCTTCGCGGACCTCCCCGGCCTGTCCCGGGAGGAGCTGGCCCCCCACGCCCAGTGGGTCCGCGAGGAGGGCATCACCTGCTACACCGGCTGGGAGACCCCCTTCTGATTCCGCAATCCCTGGAGAAGACATGAACAACCGATTCAGGCAGCTCCTGACGCCCCTGGCGGCGGGCCTCGCCCTGGCCGCCCTCGGGGCGCCCCGGGCCGCGGCCCAGTCCGTGGGCCTCGAGTACGGCTTCGAGGAGCGGGTCCGCTCCGAGGGCTGGAACAACATCACCGACTACACCGACGCCCTCAACGACGGGCACCTCCACTACCGCATGCGCACCCGGGTCTGGGGCCAGCTGAACGTCGGCCAGGACTGGGAGTTCGCGGCCGGGATCGCCAACGAGAACCGCAAGGTGGTGCGTCCCGACGCCGCCTACAACGGGCGGGAGATCTTCTTCGAGACCCTCAGCGCCACCTGGCGCTTCGCCCCGGGCTGGTCGGTCAAGGTGGGCCGGCAGGACATCATGCGGGGCGAGGGCTTCATCTTCATGGACGGCAGCGCCCTGGACGGGTCGCGCTGCGCCTACGTGAACGCCGTGGACCTGGCCCTGAAGGTCGGCCAGGCCTCCAAGGTGGAGTTCATCGCCATTTCCGACCCCCGCCAGGACAAGTACCTGCCCCGGGTCAACGACCCCGACGCCTGGAACCTGGTGCAGCGGCTCACGGAGTGGGACGAGCAGGCGTTGGCCCTGTACTACACCGGACGTGAGGCCAAGGATACGGCCATCGACGCCTACGCCGTCTACAAGGCCGAGACCCACGACTACCGGGCCCCATCCAACGCCCTGTTCCAGCCCGACCGCCACTTCGCCACGGTGGGCGCCCGGGTCGAGCGCACCTTCGTCGGCGGCTGGACCGCCAACGCCGAGGGCGCCTGGCAGTTCGGAACCCAGGCCGCCAACCCGGTCCGGGGCCTCGCCAGCAAGGACATCGGCGCCTGGGCGGGCTACGCCCACGTGAAGAAGGCCTTCGACGCCCCCTGGAAGCCCCGCGTCTCCCTGGGCTACATCGCCCTCTCGGGCTCCGATCCCGCCTCCGACAAGATCGGCGGCTGGAACCCGGTCTTCAGCCGCTGGCCCAAGTGGAGCGAACTCTACATCTACTCCCAGCCCCCCGAAAAGGGCGTCGGCTACTGGACCAACACCGGCCTCTGGGAGGCCGAAGCGCGGGTGAGCCCCGCGCGGTTCCTGGACCTGCGCGCCACCTACTACAGGATGTCGGCCTTCCAGGCCCCCGCCGCTGCCACGGCCTATTTCGGCAAGGGCAAGGACCGGGGCGACCTCTGGCAGGTGCGGGTGGACCTCAAGCTCAACGACAGCCTCAAGGGGCACGCCCTGTACGAACACATGGCTCCCGGCGACTTCTACGCCGGCAAGGATCCCGGTTATTTCCTGCGCTTCGAGGTGACCTACACCTTCAAGGGCCGGATCTGACCATGGCGTCCGCCGCGCGGTGCAGCTTGAAACGGGCCGGGGGGGCCGGGATACTGGTTCCCATGCTGAACCTTTCCCCCTCCGGGGAAGCCGCGCCCCTGGTGCCGGGCACCACGCCGGTGGGTCAGGTCGTGGAGGCCCTCCTCGCCTCGGGCCGCGCCACCCTCCAGGTGGCCGGCCCGGGCGGCGAGGTCGCCGGCACCTTCGATCTGGTGGACTACCTGCGCCGCAAGGGACCGGTGGAGGCCCCGCACGAGCCCGTCCAGCTCCACCTCCAGGACCCCCTTGACGAGGCCCCGGCCCAGCCGCCGCTCGCCGACGGCCGGCTCTGGCGGGAGCTGCTCCACGCCCTCCTCTCCAGTCCGGACAAGCCCATGGCCGCCCTGGTGGACCCGGACGAGCGGATCCTCTTCTCCAACACCCAGCTCCGGCAGGCCTTCCCCGACGCCTTCGACGGGCGTCCCCTGCGCATCCGCGACCTCCTGCCGGGCCATCCCCAGCGAAGGGACGGGGACGCCTCCCCGATCTCCTTCTGGTACGTCCAGAACCGGGAGCGGTGCTTCATGGTGCTCAAGACCCGCGCCTGCGCCGACGGCGTCGGGGCCCTCGTGCTCTTCGAGCTCACCGCCCAGCTGGCCCAGGGCCACAAGGCGGCCCTCGACGAGGTGGACCTGCTGAAGCGCGTCCTGGACATCTCCGTCGAAGGGCTGCAGGTCGTGGACGCCCGCGGCGTCATCACCCTCGTCAACGAGAGCTTCCTGCAGATCCACAAGCTGAGCCGGGAGGAGTCGGAGGGCCACCTGGTCACCGACGTGATCGAGAACACCCGGATGCACATCGTGGCGCGGACCGGCGTGCCCGAGGTCGACGAGTTCCAGACCATCAGCGGCCACGCCTACGTGGTGAGCCGCATCCCCATCTTCAAGGACGGCAAGTGCCTCGGCGCCGTCGGCAAGATCGTCTTCCAGGACTTCCGCGAGATCCAGCGCCTCGCCGAGAAGGTCAAGCGCCTGCAGATGGAACTGGAGGCCCTGCGCAAGAGCCAGGGCAAGCAGCACCGCGACACGCGTTTCACCTTCGACGACATCGTCGCCGTCAGCGACTCCAGCGTCCTCGCCAAGGAGCGCGCCATGATGGGCGCCCCCACCAGCTCCACGATCCTGCTGCTCGGCGAGAGCGGCGTCGGCAAGGAGGTCTACGCGCAGGCCATCCACAACCTGAGCCCCCGCCACGACCGCCCCTTCGTGAGGGTGAACTGCTCGGCCATCACCGAGACCCTCATCGAGTCGGAGCTCTTCGGCTACGCCGAGGGCGCGTTCACCGGCGCCAAGAAGGGGGGGCGGGCCGGGAAGTTCGAGCAGGCCAACACCGGTACCATCTTCCTGGACGAGATCGGCGACATGCCCCTGGAGGCCCAGGCGAAGCTGCTGCGGGTGCTGCAGGAACGCGAGATCGACCGCGTCGGCGGGGAGGGCACCATGCCCGTCGACATCCGCGTGATCGCCGCCACCAACCAGGACCTGTGGGCCCTGGTCGAGCAGAAGAAGTTCAGGCGGGACCTGTTCTTCCGTCTCAACGTCATCCCCATCGTCATTCCGCCCCTGCGGGAGCGCCCCGCGGACATCCCGGCCCTGGGCACCCTCTTCTGGGCGGACCTGCAGAAGACCCACGGCGTGGCCGCCAAGGTCCTGACCGAGAAGGCCAAGCGCCTCCTGGCCGAGTACACGTGGCCCGGCAACATCCGGGAGCTGCGCAACGTGCTGGAGCGCACCTTCACCATCGTCCGGGACGACCGCATCAGCGAGGACCAGGTCCGCATGATCCTGCTGGGCGTCGGGTCAACCGGCGGCCGCCTCAATGAGCAGGACGAGAGCACCCTGGACCGCACCGTGGAGAAGGCCGAGCGGCGCGCCATCGGCTTCGCCCTGGCCCGGACGAACAACAACAAGGCCCAGGCGGCGAAGCTGCTCGGCATCTCGCGGCCGCTGCTCTACCGCAAGATGAGCCAGTACGACATCAGCTGAATTCAGGGCTTCTCGGCCGCGGGCTGGGGGACTTCCGTCGCGGGCTTGGCGGCGACGCGGGCGGGACGGCGGAGGACCTCCGCGAGCCAGCCGGCCATGGTGTCCCGGTTGCCGGGGAGGTAGTCGAAGCCGTGCTCCCGGCCCGGCACCACGCGCGCGTAGACGCCGAAGACGGGCTTGAGGGCGGTGGCGTTGGCGAAGGCGTCCGGGTCCTCCTCGGAGGCCCACACGTAGACGGCGGCGCGGGCCTTGTGCGCGGCGGCCACGAGGCGTTCGGCGGGCTTGTCGCCCCAGCCCCCGGCCGGGCTCAGGGCCAGGACGGCCACGGGCCGGATGGACGGCGCGGCCGCGAGGGCGGTGTAGGCGCCGATGGAGCTGCCCGCCAGGGCCAGGCGGCGGCCGTCGACGCCGTGCTGCTTGCGCACCCACAGGGCCGCCAGGTGGAGGTCGGCCGGGATCTCGGCGAACCCCACCAGCTGGCTGGAGGCGGCGAAATCGCCGGTCACGGCCACCGTCTTGCCGTCCCTGGACGTGCTCTGGCCGTGGCCGCGCAGGTCCAGGGCGAAGGTGGCGATGCCCCGGGCGTTCAGGTCGTCCGCGAGCGGCTTCCACGCGGAGCGGTCGGCGCGGAACTGGTGGGCGAGGATGACGACGGGGCGGGGTCCCTTCTGGGCGGGCATCACGAAGGTGCCCTTGAGGACGTAGCCGTCGGCGGCGGTGAGGGTGACGTCCTTCACGGCGGGCTGGGCCGCGCCGAGGATGGCCGGAAGGAGGAACAGGGTGGCTTTGCGCATGGAAGCTCCTTTCCCTAGCGATGCTCTATTCTGCTTGCCTACCGCTTCTTTTTCTTCTTCTTGCCCTTGTCCGAACCGAAGACCTTGGCCAGGAACCCTTCCTCCTCGCCGCCCTCCTCGGAGACGGCGGCGCCCTCCAGCAGCTGCCGGACGAGCGCCTCCTCCTGGCTGGAGAGCCGGGTGGGGACCGCCACCCGCAGGTGGAGGTAGAGGTCGCCGCGTCCCGCGGCCCGCAGGCGGGGGACGCCGGCGTTGGGGATCTTGACGACCTTGTCGGAAGGCGTGCCCTTGGCGATCCGCACGGATTCCTTGCCGTAGGGGGTCTCGACGGGGAAGTCGCCGCCCAGGACGAGGAGGGCCCAGGGCACCTCCAGCCGGCGGTGCAGGTCCAGGCCGTCCCGCTCGTAGTCGGGATCGTCCTCCACGTCGAAGGCGATGAAGAGGTCGCCGGGAGGCCCGCCCATGATGCCGGCCTCGCCCTCGTTCTGGAGGCGCAGGCGCTGCCCGCGGTCCACGCCGGCGGGGATGCGGAACTTCACCTTGGTCCGGCGGCTGATGCGGCCCGCGCCCCGGCAGGAGGAGCAGGGGCTGGGGATGATCTGGCCGCGGCCCTCGCAGCGGGGGCAGGTGACGGCCATCTGGAGGAAGCCCTGGCGGACCGCGACCTGGCCGTTGCCGTGGCAGTTGGGGCAGACCTGCGGGCTGGTGCCCGGGGCGCAGCCGGACCCGCGGCAGGTGTCGCAGGCGTCCTGCCTGGGGATGTCGATCTCCTTGGAGTCCACCCCGAAGAGCGCCTCCTTGAAGGAGATCCGGAGGTTGTACTGCAGGTCCGAGCCCCGCTCCCCGCCGCCGGAGCGGCGGCGGGCGCCGCCCCCGCCGAAGAGGTCGGCGAAGATCCCGCCCCCGAAGAACGAGCCCAGGATGTCCTCGAAGCCCGCGAACTGGCTCGGGTCGAACTGGAACTGGGTCCCGCCCCCGGAGCCCTGGGCGCCCTGGAAGCCGAACTGGTCATAGCGCCTGCGCTTGTCCGCGTCGGAAAGGATGGCGTAGGCCTCGGCCGCCTCCTTGAACTTCTCCTCCGCTTCCTTGTTGCCCGGATTCTGGTCCGGGTGGAACTGCATGGCCAGGCGCCGATAGGCCTTCTTGATTTCGTCGAGGGTCGCTTCCTTGCCTACCCCCAGGACCTCGTAGTAGTCACGCTTCATGCCGACAGATTACCATCCTTGGCGGCCAATCCGGCCGATTCCCGGGCCCCCTACTGGGGTTCCCCCTCGTCCAGGCTGCTCATCATCTGCTCGCTCGCCGCCAGGACCGCGTTGGTGAGCACCTTCTGGACCTCCAGGAGCTGGAGTTCGGTGGCCTTGACGGCCTGGATGTCCTTGTTGGCCACGGCCATGCGCACCAGGTTCAGGGTCTCCCGGACCTCGGCCTGGTCCTCCAGGGACAGGAACTTGCCGCATTCGGAAAAACTGCGGTCGCAGCTGAAGAGGAGGCCTTCGGCGGAGGCGATGTACTTCAGCTCGTCCCGGCGCTTCTGGTCGGCCTCCTTGTTGGTCTGGGCCTCCCGCAGCATGGCCTGGATCTCCAGCTCGGAGAGGCCGCTGGAGGGGCGCATGCTCATGCTCTGCTCCAGGCCCGTCAGCAGGTCCTTGGCGGATACCTTCACGATGCCGTTGGAGTCGATCTCGAAGGCGACCTCGATCTGGGGCACGCCCTTGGGCAGGGGGGGCAGGTTGATGAGGTCGAACCGGCCGAGGCTCTTGTTGAACTGGGCCAGTTCGCGCTCGCCCTGGAGCACGTGGACCTCGACCCGGGCCTGGCTGTCCGTGACCGTGGTGAAGATCCGGCTGTCCCGGGTGGGGACGGTCGTGTTGCGCTGGATGATCTTGACGTAGCCGCCGCCCTGGGTCTCGATGCCGAGGGACAGGGGCGTGACGTCGAGGAGGACCAGGTCGGTCACCTCGCCGGTGAGCACGGCGCCCTGGATCGAGGCGCCCGCGGCGACGACCTCGTCGGGGTTGATGTCGCGGTTGGGCTCCCGCCCGAAGAAGTCCCGGACCACCTGCTGGACCAGGGGCATGCGGGTCTGGCCTCCGACGAGGATGACCTCGTCGATGTCCGAGGGCCTCTTCCCGGCCTGGTTCAGGGCGTCCTGGACGGGGACCATGGTGCGGGCCACGAGGGACTGGACCATGGCCTCGAGGTCCTCGCGGCTAAGGGTGGATTCCAGGTGCTGGGGGCCGCTGGGGCCCTGGGCGATGAAGGGCAGGCGCACCTCCACCTTGTCCAGGGTCGAGAGTTCGCACTTGGCCTTCTCCGAGGCCTCCTTCAGCCGCTGGAGGGCCATGCGGTCCTTGGTGAGGTCGATCCCGGTCTGGTCCCGGAACCGGTCCACGAGCCACATGAGGATGGCCTGGTCGAAGTCCTCGCCGCCCAGGAAGGTGTCGCCCGAGGTCGCGAGCACTTCGAAGACCCCGTCGTTCATGTCCATGACGGTGAAGTCGAAGGTGCCGCCGCCGAAGTCGTAGATGGCCAGCGTCTGCCGGAGGTGCTTCTTGTCCAGGCCGTAGGCCAGGGCCGCGGCGGTGGGCTCGTTGATGATGCGCTGGACGTTGAGGCCGGCGATGCGGCCGGCGTCCTTGGTGGCCTGGCGCTGGGCGTCGTCGAAGTACGCCGGCACCGTGATCACGGCGTCGGTGACCTCCTCGTGGAGGAACGCCTCCGCGGAGGCCTTGAGGCTCTTGAGGATGATCGCGGAGATCTCGGGGGGGGCGTAGCCCCGGTCCCCCACGCCGAGCCAGGCGTCCCCGTTGGGGGCCTTGACCACGGGGAAGGGCAGGCGGGGGACGGCCTCCTGGACGTTGGGGGCCTCGAACTTCTGGCCGATGAGGCGCTTGACGGCGAAGAGGGTGCGCTGGGGGTTGGTCACCGCCTGGCGCTTGGCGATGTGGCCGACCAGGACGTCGCCCTTGTCGGTGAAGGCCACCACGGACGGCGTGGTGCGGCTCCCCTCGCGGTTGGGGATGACGCGGCGCTCCCCGCCCTCCATCACGCACGCACAGCTGTTGGTGGTTCCCAGATCGATTCCGATGAGCTTGCCGGCCATGGGTTGGTACTCCCGCAGGTGGGGAAAGGGGGATTCGGCCTAGGAGGCGGTGGCGTCCGGGTCGGGGTGGTTGTTGACGACGACCCGCGCGGGCCGGAGGAGCTGGTCCCGGTGCGTGTAGCCGCGCTCGAAGATCGCGGCCACGCTGCCGTCGGGCAGGGAGGGCTGGGCGGTGGTGGTGAGGGCCTCGGCGTGCTGGGCGTCGAAAGGATCGCCCACCTGCAGTTCCACCGGCTCCACGCCGGCCTTTCGGAGGGCCTCCTGCATCTGGCGGTGGATGAGCACCACGCCGTTGTGGAAGTCCTCCACGCTGGCGTAGGTGGCCGCGACGCACCGCTCGAAGCTGTCCATGACGGGGAGGATCTCCAGGAGGAGCTTCCGTTCGGCCAGGGTGACCGCCAGCTGGGTTTCGCGGCCCACGCGGTTGCGGTGATTGGCGAAATCCGCGAGGAGGCGATGATGTTTGTCCTTGTGTTCGTTTTCAGCCCGTTCCAGGGCCTCGACCCGGGCTTTCAAGCGGACGATTTCGGCGTCCACGTCCCCGGAACCCTGGCCGCCCGCGGGGGCCGCCTTGGCGGTCGACGCCGCCTCCAGGCCATCCGCGGCTTCATCGGCAAGGGCCTGGAGATCCTGGCCCTCCCCGAATTCCTCCAGGTTGAGTTCCATGGTGAGGTCATTCTCGGGAGGGACGGTCCCGGGAGAGAGGTCCTGAGAGGGATTGGGTTTCTGGTCTGCCATGATCAACTCGATAATGAAATGTTAAGCGCAGAGGGTCAAACGTTGCCGGAATTTCCCCGGCCGAGGGGGGCGGGCCATCCCGCCAGGCCGCCCGCGACCTTCCGGTAGTCCAGCCGCAGCGGGCCCATGAGGGCGAAGGTGACCTGGGGTCCGCCCCGGACGGTCACGGTGCGCAGGGCGGTGGCCAGGGGCAGGTCGGGGAGGAAGGGGTTCTCCGAGCCCAGCAGCAGCTGCACCTCCTGGGTGGCGGCCTCCGCGAAGGCGTTCAGGAGGTGGGCGAGCCGCTCGTGCTGCTCGAAGATCTCCACCAGGCCGCGGAACCGGCCGGGATCCAGGAATTCGGGGAACTTGCCCAGCTCGCCCAGGCCGGCGACCACCAGGGAACCCTCCGGCTGGGGGGACATGCAGGAGGCCAGGTCGTTCAGGCGGCGGGCGAGCATTTCGGCGTCCGTGGCCTTCCCTTCCAGATCGGTGATGAGGCGGGCCTTGAGTTCGGGGAGGGTCAGCCCATGGAAGTGGGCGGTGGCGAAGTTGCCCAGCTCGATGAGGGTCTCGGCGCGCAGGCCCCAGGGGTTCGCGAGGAGCTGGTGCTCCACCTCGCCCCCCGTGCCCACCCAGAGGGCGACAAGGCGATCAGGCGGATGGCCGCCGCCGAGGGGGATGAACTCCAGGCGCACGAGCCGGCTCCGGCTCAGGTGGAGGGGCAGGGCGACGCAGATGCCCTTCATGGCCTCGGAGAGGACCCGGGCGGCGTTGCGCAGCCAGGCGGCATCCCCCTCGCGGCCGTCCAGGCCGCCGAGCGCTTCGGACAGGCGCGCGGCCTCCACCGGGTCCGGCTGGATCGGTTGCACCCAGTGGTCCACGTAATAGCGATAGGCCTTCTCCGTGGGGATCCGGCCGGCCGAGGTATGGGGCTGGTCCAGGAGCGCTTCATCCTCCAGATCCGCCAGCACATTGCGGATGGTGGCGCTGGAATAGGCCCCCGGGATGCGCTTGGACAGGACGCGCGAGCCTACAGGCTCACCCTCGACGAGATAGGTCTCGATGAGCGTCTTGAGGACCGATTCGCTGCGGGGGGAGAGGTTTAACGTCAAATGTCGAAATCCCATGACCCAGGCGCCAGTGCGGGCCCTGGTCAACTATACTTCATTTTCTGACCTAGCCCGGAGGCGCGCCATGCTCAACCGTCCCATTCTTTCCACCGCCGCGGCCCTCGTCCTCGTCCTCGGGGTCGCCTGCGACCGGACCAGCCCTGCGGTGAAGCAGGCCCAGGAAGCGGCCAAGGCTGCTGACGACCGGGTCGCCGCGCTCGAAAAGCAGCTGGAGGAAATCAAGGCCGGGAAGGTGGCCGGCGAGGGCGACGCCGACGCCGCCATCCACGTCAGCCAGGCCCAGGTCAAGGCCCTGGACCGGCGCCTGGACCAGGCCAAGAAGGCCGCCGCCCAGCGCCACACCGAGGCCCAGGAACTGGCGGCCGCCCCCAAGGCCGTCGCCGACCGGGCGGTCCTGGTGGAAGTGCCCGCCAACACCCGCCTGATCGTCGAGATCGGCCGGGACCTGGCCACGGACAAGGACCAGGCGGGCGACGCCTGGGAGGGCACCCTCGCCGAGCCCGTCTCCGTGAACGGCCGGGTGGTCTGGCCCAAGGGCACCCCCGTCAAGGGCGTGGTGGCCCAGAGCACGCCGGCCGGTCGCCTTCAGAGCGGCCAGGGGGGCCTCGGCATCCGCCTGACCACCGTGGGCGCCAATGACGTGGAGGCGGGCACCTTCCTCGTCGTCGGCGACAAGCGCGGCGAGCGCAACACCAAGTTCATCGGCGGCACCGCCGCCCTCGGGGCCCTGGTGGGCATCCTCTCCAGCCGCAACAACCAGGGCGACCACGCCCTGGGCGGCGCCGCCATCGGGGCCGCCGCCGGCACCGCCCTCGCGGCCGGAACCGCCGACACCATCATCAAGATCCCCGCGGCCAAGCCCGTGGCCTTCACCCTCTCCGCCCCGGAGCGGGTGGTCCTCAAGTAGGCCCGGGATGGCCCCCCGCGAGGACGACCTCCGCGCGGAGGTGTGTGACGTCTGCCGCCGCCTCCACGGGCGGAACCTCCTGGCCGCCGCCGACGGCAACGTCAGCGTGCGGCTGGAGGACGGCACCATCGCCATCACCCCCTCCGGCGTCGCCAAGAACCGCATGGCCCCGGGCGACCTGGCCCTCCTGGACCCCGACGGCACGGTGCTCGCGGGGCGGCCCAGCACGGAGCGGCTGATGCACCTGGCGGTGTACCGGGCCTGCCCCGAGGCCCGCGCCGTCGTCCACGCCCATCCCCCCACGGCCATCGCCCTGAGCCTGGCGCGGCCGGACTGGGCCTGGCTCCCCTCCGACGCCCTGCCGGAGGTGATCCTCGCGGCGGGGGCGGTCCCCATCGTCCCCTATGCCCGTCCCGGCACCGCCGCCATGGGCGAGGTCCTCGCGCCCTTCCTGCCGGAGCGCCGCCTCCTCATGCTTTCCCGCCACGGCGCCCTCGCCTGGGGGGAGGACCTGGAGGAGGCCTACCGGGGCGTGGAGCGCCTGGAGCACGTGTGCCAGATCCTCAAGGCGGCCCTGGAACTGGGCGGCGCCGCGGCCCTCCCGCCGGAGGAGGTGGAAGCCCTCCGGGAGGCCCGCGCCCGGAACGGAAGGAGGCTGCTGTGAACCCCATGACGTCCCTCGCCCTGCGCTACGACGGGCGCAGGCTCCTCATCCTGGACCAGACCCGCCTCCCCCGGGAGGAAGCCTGGGTGGACGGCGGCGACCCCGACGCCATGGTGGGGCACATCCGCCGGCTGGCCGTCCGAGGCGCCCCCCTGATCGGCGTCGCCGCCGCCCTGGCCCTGGCGGTCTTCGCGGAGTCGGGTGCGGACGAATCGTCGCTCCGCCAGGCGGCCGCTTCCCTCCGGGCGGCGCGCCCCACCGCCGTCAACCTCATGTGGGCCATGGACCGCATGGCGGAGCGCATCCCCCTGGGCGCCCCGGCCCTGGCCGCCGAGGCCGAGGCGATCTTCCGGGAGGACGTGGCCCTCTGCGAGGCCATGGCCCGCCACGGGGTGTCCCTCCTGGGCGCCGGGGAGGCCGTCCTCACCCACTGCAACTCGGGGGCCCTCGCGACCGTGGGGGTGGGGACGGCCCTGGGCGTGATCCTCCGGGCCTGGGAGGCCGGCAAGGTCCGCCACGTCTACGTGGACGAGACCCGGCCCCTGCTCCAGGGGGCGCGCCTCACCGCGTGGGAGCTGGCCCGGGCCGGCGTGCCCCACACGCTCCTCACCGATTCCATGGCCGCCATCCTCCTCCGGGACGGGCGCATCGACCGGGTCCTGGTGGGCGCCGACCGGGTCGCCGCCAACGGCGACTTCGCCAACAAGGTCGGCACCTACGGCCTGGCGGTGCAGTGCCGCTTCCACGGGGTCCCCTTCCATCCCGTCGCCCCCTGGTCCACGGTGGACCTGGCCTGCCCCGCCGGGGCCGGGATCCCCATCGAGATGCGGGACGCGGCCGAGGTGAGGGGGCAGGGCGGCCGCGCCTGGGCCGCCGATGACACCCCCGCCTTCAACCCCTCCTTCGACGTGACCCCTGCGGCCCTGGTGACGAGCCTCGTCACGGACCGGGGCGTGGCGACCGCCGCCGACCTCCAGGCCGGCATCCTGGCCCGCCTCGGCTGACCTCAGCGGGGGGGCTCGGCGGCCTCCGTCTCCCCCTCCTCGCGGATCAGGCACCAGCATCCCCCCACGGCGGCCGGCGCGTGCACCGACCCCCGCCCGTGGTGGACCCAGGTTCCGGGCGCGAGGGGAAGGCCGTCGTCCAGGAGGGTGCCCGCCAGGACGAGGACGCTCTCCGAGCCCAGGTGCCGGTGGGGCGGGGCCGGGGCGTCGCCGGGGGCGAAGGCCAGCACCAGGCGGGATCCGCCGGGTTCCGCGATCAGTTCGGCCCTGCGGCGGCCGCCCTCATCCGCCGCCCAGCGCCACTGGTCCGCGGGGGGGAGCCGCTCCAGGATGCCCTTGGGCAGGTGGAAGGGGCCCGCCTCAGGGCGCCGGGCGCCGGCCAGGGCCTCGTGGGCCGCGGCGAGGATGGCGAGGGGCAGGTCGGGCCTCCCCCCCAGCAGGTCCCGGGCCTCCTCCGGCACCGGCGTCGCGGGCCAGGGCCGGGCGGGAGGGGGGACCTCCCCGCGGGCGATGCGGGCCAGGGCGCCCCGCAGGGCGGCGCGGGCGGCCTCGGGGGCCTCGTCGTCCACCTGGGCCACGAGGGCCGGCAGGGCCCGCATCGTCGCCAGGATGGCGCGGCAGGCGGGGCAGAGGGGGAGGTGCAGGCGCAGGAGGAGGACCCGGCTGGAGGGGAGGCACCCATCCGCGTAGTCGGAGAACATGGACACCGCGCGCTCGCAGGTGATGAAACGCGGAATCATCCCCGCCTCCCGGCCATGAACGCGTCCAGGAACCCCCGGAGCCCCAGGCGCGCCCGGTGGAGGCGCTGCCTCACGAGGCCGCGGCTGATGCCCAGCTTGTGTGCAACTTCGTCGGTGTTCATGCCTTCGAGATCCCTCAAGATGAACACGGCCCGCTGATCATCGGAAAGGCGGTTGAGGCCCTCCCGGATCTTGGCCCGCATCTGGTCCCTTTCAACCGAGACGAGGGCCATCGCTTCCTGGCTCCAGTCCCGCATCCTGTCCGTGTTCATGAGATGCCCGTCGGGGGAGAAACGTGGCAGAAAATCTTCGATGGCGTCCTCGCGGCGGCGGATGCGGGACCGGCGCAGCATGAGTGCCTCATTGATGCAGATGCGGTAGGCCCAGGTGGAGAATTTGCTCTTCCCCTGGAACCGCCCCAGTTCGGTGTGGATGCTGATCAGGGCCTCCTGGAGGGCGTCCTGCGCGTCGAGGGTGTCCTGGAGGATGCGGTGGATGCCGGCAAAGAACAATCCGAGATGCGGAGCCACAAGCTCGCTGAAGGCGTCGCCGTCCCCTGTCTGGGCCCTCGCGATGAGATCGCTTTCGTTCGGCGGAATCATCCTTCCAACCTACCGCGAGGCGAGGGGAATGCGAACCGTGAACGTCGCGCCCTGCCCCAGACCGGGGCTTGAAGCTTTTATGGTGCCTTTGTGGAGCGTCACAATTTCCCATGAAAGAAAGAGGCCAAGGCCGGTGCCGGCCACTTGGCGGGTCATCTCGTCGCCCACCCGGTAGAAGCGCTGGAACAGGCGGGGGAGCTCGCGGGGACTGATGCCGTTGCCGCGGTCCGAAACGCTGATGATGGCCATCTCGCCGTCCGAGTCAAGGGTGACCGTCGTCTTCCGGGGCTCGGGCGCGTACTTGTGGGCGTTGGACAGGAGGTTCTCCACCACCTGGGCCATGGCCCGGGGGTCGATGTCCGCCCAGATGTCGATGCCCAGCTGGAGGTTGAGGCCCAGGGAACCGGTGCCCAGGCGGTGGTCCATGCCGTCCGCGACCTCCCGGAGCCAGGGGGCCAGCTCCACGCGCTCGGGCTTCAGCTCCAGGCTCCCGGCGTCGGCCCGGGCCACGTCCAGGAGGTTGCCCACGAGTTCCGTGAGCCGGAGCAGGTCGCCGTCCATGAGCTGCTGGACCCTCGCCTTCCGGTCGGGCCCCAGCTCCCGGGTGAAGAGCGTCTCCATCCAGACCCGGAGGCTGGCGATGGGCGTCTTGAGCTCGTGGGTGACGGAGGCGATGAAGTTCCGCTGGCGTAGCTTGAGCTCCATCTCGCTGTTCAGCTTGCGGTAGATGTAGCTGAGGCCGAGGAGCACCGCCAGGACCATCACCGCCGCCTCGCCGGCGGCCCTCCACAGGGCCAGGGTCCGCTCCCGCTCCATGGCCGAGAGGATCTCGGTGCGCAGGGTCAGGTAGGCGGACTGGTCGAGGAGGATGGGATCGTCGGGCTCCACCGGGCCGGGGACCACCGCGACGTAGGGGAAGCGCTGCTCGATGGCGGCCTTCCGGATCTGCAGGGGGGGGAACTCCGGCAGCTTGGCCTCCACCATGCCGGGCCGGTCGGAGGCGGGGTCCCGCTGGAAGACGATGCGGAGGATCTCGGCGCTGTCCATCTGCCAGGCCTCGGCGCGGCCGGCCCGCATGGTGGCGATGCGGGCGTTCTGGAGGTTCCTGGACTCCCGGATCTGGAGGCTGATCCACCAGGCCATCTGGCTGAGGAGGATGAAGGCGACGCTCCAGAAGATGAGGCGCTCGGTGGCGGGGGCTTTGAGATGGGCCTGTTTCATGCCTGGTTTCACGTTGAAGTTTCCAGTCTGAGGCCGCGGCCCGCGCCTCCACAAGAATTCTTGCATTGGGCGCCCAGGAGGGCATTCTGGTAGCGAATGAGCACCGCCCCCTCCAATCCCTTCAAGCCGGGCCCCGCCGCGGGCCGCCCGGCGGCGCCCGGGGCCCAGGGTCCCCTGGCCGGGGCGGGGCAGAACACGGAGCTGCTGGTGGAGCTCCTCCAGGGGCAGCGGCAGATCTCCGGCCTCACCCAGGAGCTGGCGGACCTGAGGGGGCGCCTGGCCCGGCGGTCCCACCAGATGAGCGTCCTCCAGCACGTGGCCGAGATCCTGGCCGCCACCCCCCGGGCGCCCCAGATCGCCGGGGTCGTCCAGGACGTCCTCGTGCAGGAGTTCGGGGCCCGCACCTGCGTCGTCTGGATCCTCGAGGATTCCGGGGCCCGCTACGAACCCCGCTGCGGCTACGGCCTCCCCAGGTCGGTGTGGACCTCCCTCCGGCTCCCGGCCCCCAACCCCTTCCCCGGCGCCCCCATGGTCCTCTTCCAGGACCAGTGGATGGACGAGGGGCTCCACGGCGGATGCCTGGAACCCCTGCGGACCGGGGAGGACACGGCCCTCTACTACGTCCCCTTCGAGAACCAGCTCCTCCTCATGGGCTTCGCCGTCATCTGCCTCGAGGCGGGCCGTCCCATGGACGAGGACCAGAACTCCGTCACCATCCTCCAGCGCCAGGTGGCGGCCAGCATCTACAACGCGTGGCTCTTCCGGGACCTGGGGGAGCAGCGCGACACCCTCCAGCGGCAGGCCACGGAACTCGAGAAGGCCAATGCCGCCCTGCGGGAGGCGGACCGCTTCCGGAGCGAGTTCCTGGCCCTGACGAGCCACGAGCTGAGGACCCCCCTGACCGGCATCCTGGGCTTCACCCGCCTCGTCCTGGACGGATTCTACGAGGACGAGGAGGAGATGCGCCGGATGCTGGCCGACAGCTACGCTTCCGGCAAGCACCTGCTGGACCTCCTCAACGACATCCTGGACCTCGCCAAGATCGAGAGCGGCCGCATGCAGATGCGGATCGAGCCCGTCGGCCTCGGAGGCCTTCTGGACGAGGTGAAGGCCATCGTCCAGGGCTACCCCCGCAAGCCCGAGGTCGAGCTCCACTGGCCCGCGGGCCTCGAGGCGGTCCCCGAGGTCATGGCCGACCCGGGCCGGCTCCGCCAGGTGCTCCTGAACCTCCTGTCCAACGCCCTGAAGTTCACCAAGGAGGGCTCGGTCCACGTGATCGTCGAGCGGGGCTTCGGCGAGGTGGCGCTCATCGTGGCCGATACGGGCATCGGGGTGACCCGGGAGGCCCAGGCCCGGCTCTTCCAGAAGTTCGTCCAGGCGGACGGCGGCCACAGCCGGGAGTACGGCGGCACCGGCCTGGGCCTTGTCATCTGCAAACACCTCATGGAAATGATGAACGGCACCATCTCCCTGCATAGCGAGGGAGAAGGCAGGGGGACGACCATGACCCTCACGGTGCCCATCGCCTGAGCCGCAGGGGCCGTGTGACCTTTACCATTGTTCGCCGGCCGTGGGCCTCGTAAACTGAGGCATATTTGGAGCCTCCCATGAAGCCAAGCCTGCTCGGCCTAGCCCTGTCCCTGGTCGCCCTGCCAGGCCTGCGCGCCGAGGAGGGGATGTGGACGTTTGATAACCTCCCCCTCGCCAGTATGAAGGAGAAATTCGGCTTCGCGCCGGACCAGGCCTGGCTGGACCACGCCCGGCTCAGCTCCCTGCGCTTCCCCGGCGGAAGCGGTTCCTTCATCAGCGCCGATGGCCTGGTGCTCACCAACCACCACGTGGGCCGCGACCACATCCAGGCGGTCTCGGGTCAGGGGCGCGACCTGGTGAAGAACGGGTTCGTGGCCGCCACCCGCGACCAGGAGATCAAGGTCCCCGGCCTGGAACTCTACACCCTCGTGGCCATGGAGGACGTGACGGCCCGGGTGGCCAAGGCCGCCCCGGAGGCGCGCCAGGCCGAACTGGGGCGGATCCAGAAGGAGATCCAGGACCGGACCGGGCTGCGGTCCGAGGTGGTCAAGCTCTACCAGGGGGGCGAGTACTGGATCTACAGCTACCAGAAGCACACCGACGTGCGCCTGGTGATGGCGCCCGAGGTGCGGATGGCCAAGTTCGGGGGCGACGCCGACAACTTCACCTACCCGAGGTTCGGCCTGGACTTCGCCCTCTTCCGGGTCTACGAGGACGGCCGGCCCTACCATCCCAAGGCCCACCTGGCCTGGGCCACGGAGGGCCTCAAGGCCGGCGATCTGACCTTCGTCACCGGCCATCCCGGCTCCACCGCCCGCCTCGAGACCCAGGCCCAGATGCTGGCCTCCCGGGATGTGGCGTGGCCCGAGCGGATCCGCGCCCTGGACGCCCTGCGCGGGGCCCTGGTCGACTACGGCCGCCGCTCCCCCGAACATCAGCGTCAGGTCGCCGCCCAGATCCTGAACGTGGAGAACAGCCTCAAGGCCATGAACGGCTACCTCGCGGGCCTGAAGGACGCCGAGGCCCTGGCCCGGCTGGCCAAGGCCGAGCAGGACCTGCGGGCCCAGGTGGAGGCCGACCCCGCCCTCAAGGCCAAGGCCGGGGGGAGCTGGGACGCCATCGCCAAGGCCATGGAGGTCCGGAACGCCCTCTGGCGGGAACAGGCCCTGGTGGACACCTGCAACAGCACCCTGCTGGGCCATGCCCTGACCCTGGTGCGCCTGCCGGAACAGGCCGCCCTGCCCGGCGCCAGGCGCCTGGCCGAATACAACGACGCCAACGTGGAGGCCACCCGGCGCCGCCTCCTGGTGGACCGCCCCTACCATCCCGAACTGGAGACGGCCCTGTTCACCCATGGCCTGAAGTCGGCCCTGGAAGGGCTCGGCGCCGCTCACCCCTTCGTCCAGGCCATGCTGGGCGGCCAGAGCCCCGAGGCGGTGGCCAAGGCCGCCGTGGCGGGCTCCCGCCTGGGCGATCCCGCCGTCCGCAAGGCCCTCCTGGAGGGCGGGCGCGAGGCGGTGCTGGCCTCCCGGGACCCCATGCTCCTCCTGGCCCGGAAGCTGGAAGCGCCCAACCGTCTCCTGCGCCAGCGGATCGAGGACGAGGTCAACGCCGTGGTCGCCGAGCACGGCGGCCGCATCGCCGGGGCCCGGTTCCGGATCTTCGGCAAGGGCGTCTACCCCGACGCCACCTTCACCCTGCGCCTGACCTACGGCGCCGTCTCCGGCTACCCGGCCAACGGCACCCACATCCAGCCCTTCACCACCCTCCACGGCCTTTTCGACCGGGCCCTGGCCTGGGGCCCCGAGGCGGAAGGGGGGGCCTGGTCCCTCCCTGCCCGCTGGTGGGAGCGCAAGGGCCGCCTGGCCCTGGAGACGCCGTACAACTTCGCCCACAGCGTGGACATCATCGGGGGCAATTCCGGCAGCCCGGTGCTGAACCGCAAGGGGGAGCTGGCGGGGCTCATCTTCGACGGCAACATCGAGAGCCTCGCGGGCCGCTACTACTACGACGCCAGAGTCAACCGGGGCGTCTCCGTGGACGCGCGGGCCATCCTCGAGGCCCTCGGCAAGGTCTACGACGCCCAGCACCTGGTCAAGGAAATCACTACCAAGTAACCCGTTCCATGGAGCCTCCGATGCGCGCATCCCTCACCCCCCTGCTGGCCCTCCTCATCGCGGCCCCCGCGCTCCGCGCCGACGAGGGCATGTGGACGTTCGACAACCTCCCCACCCAGAAGATGAAGGCCAAGTACGGCTTCGCCCCCGACGCGGCCTGGCTCGACCACGTGCGCCTCAGCGCGGTGCGCTTCCCGGGCGGCAGCGGTTCCTTCATCAGCGCCGACGGCCTCGTGCTGACCAACCACCACGTGGGCCACAGCTGGATCGAGCGCGTCTCCGACCCGACCCACGACTACGTGGGCAACGGCTTCGTGGCCGCCACCCGGGACCAGGAGATCAAGGTCCCCGGCCTGGAGCTGCACACCCTGATGTCCATGGAGAACGTCACCGAGGCGCTGGCCAAGGCCGTCCCGGCCGGGGCCGACGAGGCCCGGGCCGCCGCGGCCCGCCAGGAGGCCCTCGCCGGCCTCCTCAAGGAGGCCCGGACCCGGACCGGCCTGCTCTGCGAGCCCGTGGTCCTCTACCAGGGCGGCGAGACCTGGATCTACGCCTACAAGGTCCACAAGGATGTCCGGCTCGTCATGGCCCCCGAATACGGCATCGCCGCCTTCGGCAAGGAATGGGACAACTTCTCCTACCCCCGGTTCTGCCTGGATTTCAGCCTCTTCCGCGTCTACGAGGACGGCAAGCCCTACCGCCCCGCCCACCACCTGGCCTGGGCCGCCTCCGGCCCCAAGTACGGGGACATGACCTTCATGGTCGGTCACCCCGGGCGGACCTCCCGCCTGGAGACCCTGGCCCAGATGGAGGCCCAGCGCGACGCCCTGACCCCCCTCATGGTCCGGACCCTGGACCGGGCCCGCAAGGTGCTCCACGCCTACGCCGCTTCCGGCCCCGAGCAGGCCCGCCAGGTCTCCGACGCCATCATGGGCGTGGAGAACGGCTACAAGGTCTACGTGAACCAGCTCACCGGCCTCCGGGACAAGGAGGCCATGGCCGAGGTCGCCCGGGCCGAGGCCGAGCTGCGCGCGGCCGTCGAGAAGGACCCCGCGCTGAAGGCCCTGGCCGGCGGCAGCTGGGACAAGGTCGCCGCCGCCACCGCCCGCCGGGTCAAGGCCGCCGTCGAGGAGTCTCTCGTGGGCGGGCTGGGCAGCCGCACCCTGGAGTTCGCCCTGGCGGTGGCCAGGCTGGAGGCCGAGGCCGCCCTGCCCAAGGGCGAGCGGGACCCCCAGTTCCGCAGCGACGCCGACATCGAGCGCGTGAAGGGCCGCCTCAAGGCCACCCTCATCCCCGCCCCGGCCCTCGAGAAGGAAAGCATCGTCGCGGGCCTCAAGGCCGCCCAGGCCGAGCTGGGCGCGGCCCATCCCTTCGTGGCCGCGGCCCTACAGGGACGCACCCCCGAGGCCGCCGCCGAGGCCCTGGTCTCCGGCACCCGCCTCATGGACGCCAAGGTCCGCGAGGGCCTTCTCTCCGGCGGATCCGAGGCCGCCGCCAAGGACCCGATGCTGGTGCTCGCCCGCAGGATCCTGGAGATCCAGAAGCCCATCCGCAAGGAGCAGCGCGAGGTCCAGGCCATCCTCTCGGAGCACGGCGGCCGGATCGCCCAGGCCCGCTTCCGCGTCCGGGGCCGCTCCGTCTATCCCGACGCCACCTTCACCCTGCGCCTGACCTACGGCGCCGTCGAGACCTACCCCTCCGCCGGCACCCTGGCGCCCCCCTTCACCACCTTCGGCGGCCTCTATGACCGTGCCGACGCGTGGGGCCCGGAGGCCGAGGACCACTCCTGGGAGCTGCCGAAGCGCTGGCAGGAGGCCCGGGGCCGCCTCGACCTGAGGACCCGTTTCAACTTCATCACCAACAACGACATCATCGGCGGCAACTCGGGCTCCCCCGTGGTGGACCGCCAGGGCCGGCTCATCGGCCTGGTGTTCGACGGGAACATCGAATCCAACGCTGGGCGCTTCTTCTTCGATCCCAAGGTCAACCGCGCCATCTCCGTCGACGCCTCCGCCATCCTGGCGGCCCTGGACAAGGTCTACGGCGCCGGACACCTCGTCACCGAGATCAACGCCAAATAGGAGCAGCCATGAGGACCCGCCTCCCCCTCCTCGCCCTCGCCGCCGCCCTCGCCGCCGGATCCGCCCTCCGCGCCGACGAAGGCATGTGGACGTTCGACAACCTCCCCGTCGCCAAGATGAAGGCGGCCTACGGTTTCGCGCCTGACCAGGCCTGGCTGGACCATGTGCGCCTCTCCGCCATCCACTTCGGCGGCGGCAGCGGCTCCTTCATCAGCGCCGACGGGCTCGTCCTGACGAACCACCACGTGGGCCGCAGCTCCGTCCAGCTCCTTTCGGACCGCCTGAAGAAGGACTTCATCAAGGACGGCTTCCTGGCCACTTCCCGTGACCAGGAGCTCAAGGTCCCCGGCCTGGAGCTGCGGACCCTCGTCTCCATGGAGAACGTGACCGACCGCGTGGCCAAGGCGGTGAAGCCCGGCCTGTCGGAGGCCGAGGCCCAGAAGGCCCGGCGCGAGGAGCTGGCCCGCATCCAGAAGGAGGTCCGCGAGAAGACGGGCCTCAGCCCCGACGTCGTCCGCCTCTACCAGGGCGGCGAGACCTGGATCTACGCCTACAAGCGGCACACCGACGTCCGCCTCGTGATGGCCCCGGAAATGCAGGTGGCCTTCTTCGGCGGGGATCCGGACAACTTCACCTACCCGCGCCACAACCTGGACTTCACCCTCTTCCGGGTCTACGAGGACGGCAAGCCCTACCATCCCGCTCACCACCTCACCTGGACCTCCACCGGCGTCAAGGCCGGCGACCTGACCTTCGTGGTCGGCCACCCCGGCTCCACGGAGCGGCTGGCCACCTTCGCCCAGATGCTCCACGCCGGCGAGTTCAGCCTGCCCCGGCGCATCAAGGCCATGGAGCGCCAGCGGGAGTCCCTCCTGGCCTACGGCAGCCTCTCCCCCGAGAACCGCCGCCAGGTCAACAGCCTCATCTTCGGCCTGGAGAACAGCATCAAGGCCTCCACCGGCTACGTGTCCGGCCTCCGCGACAGGTCCGCCATGGACCGCATCCGCAAGGACGAGGAGGAGCTCAAGGCCAAGGTGGCCGCCGATCCCGGCTCCGACGCCAAGGGCAGCTGGTCCGCCATCGAGAAGGCCCTCGAGGCCCAGAAGGCGCTCTTCGAGGAGAGCCAGTTCGCCAACGCGCGCTCCGGCGCCATGCTGGGGAGCACCCTCCTGGGCCAGGCCCTGACCCTGGTCCGCCTCGCCGACGAGGCCGGCCTCCCCGCCGAGAAGCGCCTCGACGAGTACAAGGACGCCAACCTCGACGCCGTGAAGCGCCGGCTGCTCAACGAGCGCCCCTTCTTCCCGGCCCTGGAGACGGCCCAGTTCGCCTTCGGCCTCAAGGAGGCCGCCGCCGGCGCCCCTCCCGCGTACATCAAGGCCATCCTGGACGGCCGCACCCCCGAGGCCGCGGCCAAGGCCGCCGTCGAGGGCTCGAAGCTGGCCGATCCCGCCGTCCGCAAGGCCCTCCTTGAGGGCGGCAGGAAGGCCGTCGAAGCCAGCACCGATCCCATGATCCGGATGGCCCGCATCCTCGACGCCCCCAACCGGGAGTTCCGCAAGCGCATGGAGGCGATCAACGCCGTCATCGCCGAGCACGGCGCCCGCATCGCCAAGGCCCGATTCAAGGCCTACGGCAAGACCGTCTATCCGGACGCCACCCTCACCCTCCGGCTCGCCTACGGCCCCGTGGCCGGCTATCCCGCCAACGGGACCCTCATCCAGCCCTTCACGACCTTCGGCGGCATGTTCGATCGCGCCGCGGGCTGGGGCCCCGAGGCCGAGCACGGCGCCTGGGCCCTGCCCAAGCGCTGGATGGAGAAGCGCGCCGCCCTCGACATGGACACCCCCTTCGTCTTCGCCCACGCCGTGGACATCATCGGCGGGAACTCCGGCAGCCCCGTCGTGGACCGCAAGGGCGAGCTGGTGGGACTCATCTTCGATGGCAACATCGAGAGCCTCCCCGGCCACTTCTTCTACGACGGCCGCGCCAACCGCGGCATCTCCGTGGACGCCCGGGCCATCCTGGCCGCCCTGGACAAGGTCTACGAGGCCAAGGAGATCGTGAAGGAAATCCGCGGTAAGTAGCTCCCGGATCCCTTAACCGAAAAGCCCCGGGGCCCCTCCCCGGGGCCTTTTTATTCCTGACGCCTGCTGGTAGATTTGAGGCATCCGTACTCTTGGCATCCCGCTCGGGGCAGCCGCCCCGGGGCCCGGCTTCCGGTCCGCCCGGAACCAGCCCGCATTCCAGGCGGGGGGATGCCCGGCTGGTTTTCCGGAGCCCTCGATGGCCCAGCATCCCCTTCGACCCCTGAACTGCCTGGCCCTCCTCGCCCTGGCGATCCTCCCGGGCTGCAGCGGGGGCGGGGGCCAGCCGCAGGTTCCCCTGGAACCGCCGACCCACCTCACCGCGAGCTGGTCCACCACCTTCGCGGACCATGCGCACCTGACCTGGACCGCCCCGGCCCAACCCGTCGACGGCTACAACGCGGAATTCCGGATCGATTCGGGCGGCTACACCCGGCTGAACACCGAGGGCCTGTACAATCCGGCATGGACCTACGGGCATTGGCCGATCCCGTTGTCCACCCTTCCCGAACTCACGCCCCTCTCCTTCCGGATGAGTTCCACGCGCGGGTCCGGGACTTCCGGGTACTCCAACGAGGCCAGCCTCATCGCGCCGCTCCGGGCCCCGGCGCGCCCCGTGACGACCGAGGTGATCGGTGGCTACAGGGTGACCTGGATCAACAACAGCCTTGTGGCCGATTCGCTGACCCTGGAGCGGGGCGTCACCCCGAACGGGTACGCGCCCGACGCCGTCTGGACGCAGATCCCCGGCGTCGCCTTCGGCGCCCTCGACTACACGGACTTCGCGGCCCCGGAAGGCGCAGGAATCTGTTATCGGGTGACCTACGCCAGGGGCGCGGCCTCGACCTCCTCCACCAGCCTGGTCTTCACGAGCGGCTTGAACGGGCCCGTCAACCTGGTGGCGACGCCGGGGGCCGATTCCGTCCACCTGACGTGGGCCAACCGGAGCACGGCGGCCGCCTCCGTCGTCGTCGCCCGCGCTTCGACCCTGGGCGCCGACCCGACATTCCTGCCCATCGCGACCCTTCCGCCGACGGGGACCTCTTTTGACGACGTCCAGGTACCCACCGGGTACTACACGTACCGGGTGGAGGCGAGGGCCGCCGGAGCCTTCGCCGGAGCCCCGAGTCCGGCCGTCAAGGTGGCGATCCGACCCGCCGCGGTCCCGGGCCTGACCGTCGTCCCCAGCATCCTCCCTGCCATGCCCAGCGGCAGCCTCGGGGCCCTGGCCCCCCAGGGGACCTGGTTCCTGGGCATTCCGCCCGGGCTTTCCTCGACTTGCCGGGTCTTCCATCCGGTCGATGGCACCTGGGTCACGCAGGCGTTCGCCAGCGCCACCCGGCTGGCATCGCCGGGCCTCGCGTCGGACGCCCAGGGCCGGCCCCACCTTGTCCTGGCCCGGCCCGTCGCCCAAGGGAGTTCTCAATCCGTCCTTGTGCACGCCTGGTTTGACGGGGGCGCTTGGCAGGAGGAGGAAATCACCCGGACCTCCCTGCCCACGGGCTTCGCCCCGCCGGCCTTCGTACTGCCGGCCGGCAGCCAGCATCCCAGCGTGCTCTTCCTGACCTCCGCCCGGGACCTGATCTACATGAGCAGGGGGGAGGACGGCACCTGGCAGTCGGAGACGCTGGATCCCTTCCTGCCCGTGGGCTTCGTGTGTGATCGGTTCACCCTGATCCTGGACGGGGCCGGCGCACCGGCCGTGCTCGCGGGGGATTACCCCGGACCCCAGCTCCTGCGCCGCACCGGTGCCGACGCGTGGGTCGCGGAGGCCCTTCCCAGCGGCCTGGCGGAGTACGGCGGACGCGGCTCGCTCGTAGCCACGGCGGATGGCGACCTGCACCTCTTCCTGGCCATGGAAACGACCTTCCTCAGCAGAACGTACAACCTGGCCTGGAGCCGACGGAGCGGCGGAGCCTGGAGTTCGCCCGCGACCCTGGTCGCCCTCCGCGACGCGTCCCCCACGCCCAGCATCCAGGCGAAGGCGAGCCCCGATGGGACCCGGGTGATCGTCGCCTGTCCAACCCCCCTGGGCAACACCCTGCTGGCCTTTGCCCAGGGCGCCTGGGCCCAGGTGGTCCTGGGACCCGCGCTGGAGCCGCCGCCGCTGCTGGGCTTCATGTCCGATGGGCGCCTGCGGGTCCTCCAGAAGGCGGGCTATGAGTACGCCAATGGCTGGTCGGATTACGTCCAGTACACCGAGCCATGAACTCCCGCCTCCGCCCTCGCATTGCTCCTGATCGGCCGCATCCTTTCCGGGTGCGCCGCGCGGATGCCCTCCCCGATCGTTGTCCGAGGTATCGATGATCTCCAAAATCCTTCATCCCCTGGGTCTGGTATCCATGCTCGTGCTCGCGGCCCTCGCCGGCTGCGGCAAGGGCCAGGAGGCCCTCGATCCCCCGACGAATTTCGCCGCGCATTGGTCCCCGGACTACGAAGACATGATGATCACCTCCTGGACCGCGCCGACCTGCGAACTCGACGGCTACAACATGGAATACCAGGTGGACGCCGGCCCCTTCGTACGTCTGAACACGGAGTACATCCACGCTGCCTGGACCAGTTCCTCGTTCCCGATGAATCTGAACAACCTGCCCGAACTGGTCCCACTCCGGTTCCGCATGAATACGTTCCGGACCCCCCGCGTCTCCGCGTACAGCAACGTCGTAACGCTCATGACCCGCCTCCGGGCCCCGAAGAACGTCGGGGCGTACTTCTACGCGGACCATGTCCAGGTCAGTTGGACCAACCCAAGCCTGGTGGCCGATACCCTCACCCTCGAGCGGGGCGTCGCCTCGCCAAGCACGCCTTCCGACAAGGTCTGGACCCGGCTTCCGTCGGTCCGGTTCGGGGATCTCCAATACACGGACCTCGAGGCGCCGGAAGGGATGAGCGTTTCCTACCGGGTGACCTACGCCAAGGGCGAGGCCTCGATGTCCGGCTATTCCAATTCCCAGGTGACGTCCATCAGCGCCCCCACCCAACTGGTGGCCACCCCGGGGCCGGCCAGCGTCCACCTGACCTGGACCAACCAAACCACGGGCGCCACCTCACTGGTGGTCCTCCGCCAGTCGGGTAAGGATGGGGGGGGCAGCCTGACCGAGCTCGCCACCCTGCCGCCGACGGCCACCTCGTACGACGATCTGGACCTGGCCGCGGGCACCTACTTCTACCAAATCCAGGCGCGGCACCCGGAACCCACCATGACCGTCAGCAGCCCGACCGTGCTGGGCGCGGCGTTGCCGGCCGCCACGCCCGGGTTCTCCCTCGAAGGCCTCTCGGTCCAGTGGCCGAGTGTCAACCTCGGGGCCCTTCGCAGGGATGGGACCTGGGTGATCGGTTTTCTGCAGGGCGGGAGCAGCTCCAGCCAGGTCTACCTGCCATCCGGCGGCACGTGGACGTCCCAGGGTTTCCCGAATGCCACGAAGTTCGCCCAGCCGGGCATCCTGCTCGACGCCTCCGACCAGCCCCACGTGCTCTACCTGCGCCCCGCCATCCAGGGCAGTTCCAGCCAGATGCTCCGGCACGCCTGGTTCGATGGGTCCGTTTGGCAGGATGAAGCGCTCGCCACCGGCGACTATGACAGGTTCTGGTCCCTCCCCATCCTGGCCAGTCTGGACCGGTCCGGGAACCCGGTCGTGGTGGCCCCGCTCTCCTCGGGGGTCCTCTCCTGCACGCTCAAAGGCGAGGATGGATCCTGGATGACGGAATCCCTGGCCGCAGTCCAGCCGCCGCTTGCGGGGGGGGCGATCCGGTATGCGCTGTCCCTGGACGCGGCGGGCGTACCCGTCGTCGCGATCGCCAATGCCACCACCTGGAACGTGGCCCGGCGCACCGGTCCCCAGACCTGGCAAGCCGAGGCCGTCCCCCTGGATCGGGCCACCGATACGTCCCTCTCCCGGCTGGGGCTCGCGGTGACCGCCGACGGGGATCTGCACCTCCTCGTGGGAAGGGCCCACCTCCCCGTAACCTCCCCTGCCTCCAATGAACTGGTCTGGGTCCGGCGCGCCTCCGGGACCTGGGGCGCGCCCACCGTCCTGATGACCGCCAGCGGCACCCTCATGCCCGGCGGGGAGTACCGGGTCAGCCCCGCCGGCGACCGCATCGCCTGCGCCGCGTTCGACGGCACGGGGACCCATCTCCTGGTCTATTCGCAGGGCGCCTGGATCACGCCGAACCTGGGCTTGGCCTATGGGGTGGGCCCCATGCTGGGGTTCACCCCCGAGGGCAAGCTCCGGTTTGTGATGGGGTCGCCCCAGACCCAGACGGACTTCCTCCTCTTCTCGGAACGCTAGGAGCCGCGTCCGCCAAGTCTCTTGGAAAATCCGTACGCGATGGGAGCGGCACTTGCCGGGGGTCTGGGGGCCCGGGGCGACAGTCGGGAAGGCACTGCCTTCCCGACGCCATAGGGGGCTATGCCCCCGATGGAAGTGCAGCGGCCGCTCCCCTCGGATGATTCAGGCAACTTTGCGGACGCTGCACTCGGAGCCTGGGCGCCCAGGTCCTTCCCCCCCGCTGCGGGCGGGACGCACGACCAGGAGGCCGGCGCGGAAACCCGCGGGAAACCTGCCTCAAGACCATGAAAATAAAAGGCCCCGGACTTCGATCCGGGGCTTTTTATGCCAGATCCTAGCTGGTACACTGGAGCCATCCCTTTCCATTCAGGACGCACGGGGCCGCCGCCCCGGGGACCCGGCTACCGGCCTGCCGGGCTCCGATCCGCGCCCCATGCGGGCACCCCACCCCTGGCCTTCCGGAGCCTCCATGTTCCAGAACCCTCTCCGAACCTCGATCTGCGCGGCCCTCCTCGCGCTCGCGACCCTCGCCGGCTGCAGCGGCGGCGGGGGCGGCAAGGGTTCATCCCTCACGGCGCCCACCAACTTCAGCGCGAAATGGTCCGAGGCTTATACGGACGAGATCGAACTGGCCTGGACCCCGCCCAGCCAGACCTTCGACGGCTATAACGTGGAGGGCCAGTTCGGATCGGGCAGCTTCGTCAAGCTGAACCTCAACAGCCTTCTCCCGTCGACCTGGACCGGTGCGAGCTACACGACCGGCACCCTGGGCCTGCCTGAACTCACGGCCTTGAACTTCCGCATGAACTGCCAGCGCGGAACCGACGTCTCCGCCTACAGCAACGTGGCCTCGGTCACCACGCCGCTCCGCGCCCCGACCTATCCCTACGTGGAGCAGGTGGGCGGCGGCTACAAGGTGACCTGGTACAACAACAGCGCCATCGCCGATACGCTGACCCTGGAGCGCGGCATTGCCAGCTCCTCTGCCACGGCCGGCACCGTCTGGACCCCCATCCCGTCCGTGATGTTCGGGGCCACGACCTACACCGACCTCGACGTTCCGGAGGGCGTCTATCTCTCCTACCGGGTGACCTACGCCAAGGGCCAGGCCTCCGCCTCCAGCGTCGGCAACAGCGTGCAGACCTCCCTCAGCGCCCCCATCGATCTGGTCGCGACGCCCGGGTTCGAGAGCGTCCACCTCAGCTGGACCAACCGGAGCGCGCGCGCGGCCTCGGTGGTCGTCCTGCGGTCCTCGGGCCTGGATGCCTACCCCTACTTCTCCGTCGTCGCGACGCTGGCGCCAACGGCGACCACCTATGACGATCTCCAACTGGCCACCGGGTACTACACCTATCGCGTGGAAGCCAGGATCGCGGGGGCCACCTCCGGAGCTCCGAGCCCGGTCGCGAAGGTGGCCACCCTGCCGGAGACCGCGCCCGGCTTGGCTGTGACGCCTTCCCTCCTCCAACTCCCGGTGGCCCTCTCGGGCGCCCTGGCGCCTGACGGAACCTGGATCCTGGGAACCTCGGGTTCCTCCTCGATGCCCTGCCAGATCAACTACCTCGTGGGCGGGACCTGGGCGGCTCAGACCTTCCCCAATGCCAACGCCTCCGCCGATCCTTGGGTCCTGTCCGACGCGTCGAGCCACCCCCATGGGGTCTACACCCGCATCGTCATGCAGGGGACCAACGATATGGCCTTCGTCCATGCCTGGTTCGATGGATCCGCCTGGCAGTCGGAGGAAATCACCCGTGCCGTGCTGCCCAGCTATGCCCCCACCCCCCTCACGCGCCTGGACGCCAATGGACATCCCGTGGTTCTGTTCATGGCCGCCAACGGGGGTCTGTCCTACGCCTTCAAGGCGGATAACGGCACCTGGACGACGGAGACGCTGGCCTCGGCCTTGCCGGCGAATGCGAACATCTCCTACATGGCCCTGACCCTGGACGCCTCCGGGGCGCCGGCTGTCCTGGTCAGTTGTTATAACGGAACGTGGGTGCTGCGACGGACCGGCGCCGGCGCGTGGGCCTCCGAAGCCCTGCCCACCGATGGAAATTCGTACGGCGCCTCCTCCTCGTTGGCGATCTCCGCGACCTCGGATGGGGACCTGCACGTGCTGTTGGTGCGCCCGCACTACCCCTATAACGGCGGCGACGACCTGGTGTGGAGCCACCGGATCGCCGGAACGTGGACCCTGCCGACGGTCCTCGCCAGCGTGACCACCAATATGATGGCCCTCCCGGTGCAGGTGAGCCCCGCCGGCGACAGGCTGGTCCTGTCCTGCCCGACCAGCCAAGGAAGTCTCCTTGTGACCTACGCCAGCGGCGCCTGGAACAGGGTCATCCTGGGACCCAGGCCGAACCTCCCGCCCTTCCTGGGTTTCACGTCCCAGGGGAAGGTCCGCGTGCTCCAGTCCACCGGATATCCCTACAGCGCCAGTTCGGCGCCCATGGATTACGTGCTCTATTCCGAGCAGTGATTCAGGCCCGGTCCCGCAGCACCCGTTCCACCGCCGAAAGGGGGTGGCGGGTGCCGGCCAGGTAGTCGTCAATGACCGCCAGGACGGCGGAGGATCGCGGCCTGCGGGCGATTTCCTCGCGGGTGAGCCAGTGGCAGGCGAGGATCTCCGGATCCCGCGGCCGGGCCTCGGCGTCCGGGGGGACCGACCCCGTGAACGCGAAGCGCATGTAGTCGCGGCCGTTCTTCGCCTGGATCTGGTAGACGCCCAGGAAGTGCTCCAGGGTGAGGTCCAGGCCCGTCTCCTCCCAGGTCTCCCGGACCATGGCCTGCCGGAGCGTCTCTCCCGGATCCACGTGACCAGCCGGTTGGTTGAACACCCGCTCGGGGTGAACCCCATCCGTCTCCTCGACCACCAGGAAGCGGCCTTCCCGCTCCACCACCACGGCCACCGTGACGCGCCAGCCCTTCGGCTCCTCCATGCCGGACCTCCCCCAGTCAGCTTGGGATCCCCGCTTCCCCGAAGCAACCCTTGACCTTCAAGCGCTCCGAAGGCAAACTGATCATTCGCCGGCAGCGGCATGGGCCCTTAGCTCAGCTGGTTAGAGCACCTCCCTTTTAAGGAGATTGTCGCCGGTTCGAGTCCGGCAGGGCTCACCACTTGAAAACACACCAAGTTCCACACCCCGGGGGGCTATCGTCTAGGGGTCAGGACGCCGCCCTTTCACGGCGGCAACACGGGTTCGAATCCCGTTAGCCCTACCAGCAGACACCCTTGAGTAATCAAGGGTGTTCTTGTTTTTAATCGGCACGGCTCATTGCCTGGCCGGGCGTGCTCCACGAAATGCTCCAAAATGCGGTGAGGTTCTGGGTCATGAACTGGGCCTTCCGCGTAAGATGCCCAGGCCACGTATGCAGGCCCGGACCACGGCCGTGATGGCCTCCGCGCGCCGGGAAACCTCCCCGCCGCCGCTTCCAGCCAGGACCTGGGTGACCAGATTCGCCTCCAGGCCTTGCCCCAGGATCGCCTCGACTTCATCTCCGAGTTCCGGGGGTGCGCAATTCCGGGCCCTCCATCCCAATACCTCGGCGCCCGCCAACCTGGGGTCGCCGCCATTCCGCTCCACGGTCTCCATGTGGTTGTCATAGAGGGCTTCCAGGCCGATCAGGTCTTCCGCGCGCTCCAGGAGTTCCACCAGATCGACAGCATCCCGTCCGCGGGTCACGGCTCCCCGATCCTTCCATGCCAGGGCCTTCATGAGGATCATGGCTTCGACCTGGGGAATCGGCACCACCAGGCCGGGCTCCACCTGGATGGATTGGGTGTTTCCCATGCCGACGTGGAAGCCCCGCACGTCCATGACCACATCCTTGTCCTGCGGCCAGCGGATGATTCCACCCGGGGATTCGAGGGGGCCGAAGGGGACCAGGTCCACGGGCATCCGGACGCCGAACGCTTCCGCATGCGTATAGAGGCGGTGCTGGATGACTGGATCCGCCTCGAACCCAACACCTTCCAGGAGGATCTGTCTGAAGGATTCGAAGGACGCCCAATCCTCCACCTGGATACCGAAATCCGCATCGCGCGTGGCCCGTCCGCGGGGCAGGCCATGCACGAAGACGAGGAGGATCTCGCGGGCCATGGCGCCCGTCAGAAGGTAGGGCGCGCCCAGGTCCCTGGCCGCACTGTCCACCCGGGCCAGGACCCTGACAAGCACGGGGTCCAGGTGGAGGCCTTCACGGAGCGGGATGGGTGACATGGATCATCCGGGCGAGGTCGACATTGCGGGGATCACCGCTGGCAATCAGGTCCGCATGGACCAGGAGGGGAGGCACCAGGTCGGCAGGATAGCCCGGAGGATTCGGGAAATGCCAGAACCGCTCCAGGATTTCCACGTCCCCCGCAGGATCGGGACGCAAGCGAAGGTGGGTGGCCAGTTTCTCGGGCGGCACCACCGTGTAGAGGATGAATCGCGCCGGCTGCAGGTGACCTGTCAAACGATCCGCCGCGACCTCGCCTCCCCACTGGGCTTGCAGGGGATCGAGCGTGTCCGTCGGCCATCCCTGAGGGCGCAGGGCGCGGTAGCGTCGCGGATTCAAGTTGGGCCTCAGCTTGTAGGGATAATTGGCGATCCAGCCCTCCAGCAGCCGGTCCTCCTGGATGAGCGCGCGCTTTCGTCCCTGGTTCAGGAGGAGACCCGCCTCCGCCAGGTCCTTGAGAACCTCCCCGACGGTGCCGACCGCGACACCCGTCGCCCTTGCGAGTTCCCTGTAGGGGGCTTGCAGCAGGGCTGGATCCGCCAGGAGGCCGAACACCACCTGGAGCCCCTTGCGGTTGAACCCCTTGAAGGTGTGATTCCGCGCAAAGCGATCCTGGTCCTCCGGGGCCCTGTTGCCGATGATGCAGAGGTGCAGCCCTGGGAGCCTGAGGTGAATGTTGCCGGCGCCATCGATGAACTGTAGGCCCAACTCCACGCACCTTCGGGCCAGATGGGCCGTGAGGTAGGGGGTCACCAGCACCGTTCCTGCCGTCTGCTCCATCCTGCCCTTCAGGAGCGCCAACTCTTCCGTCCGCTGGATGCGCCGGTCGATGACCTGCAAGGCGGCCCCTCCAGCCTGCCAGCGGACCTCGAGTCTCCAGGCCTCTTCACCGGGAACCTGGATGGCAGCCAAGGTTAGACCCAGCGCGGCAGGCAATGTCTCCTGGGCTGCTTCCAGGGTGGGGGTCCAGTTCGGGGCAGGTCCGGCTATCATGGATGTCCAATATTTTGCAGTGTTCATGTTTCTTGGACGATTTGCATTTAAGGATAAAGCTCGTTTGCCATCCGTCAAGCCGATTGTCCAATATTTTACATTGTTCATGTATCATGGACAAGATTCCGAATACAGCATGGGACACGCGCATCCTGTTTGATTGGATTTGTTTTTTATTAAAGCAAATAATAAGCTTGCCCATTTGAATGGCCAGGCTTGACCCTTTCACGGCGGCAACACGGGTTCGAATCCCGTTAGCCCTACCAAAGCAAGTGCAGGACATAGGAGCCGGAGAGACCCTCCGGCTCCTTCGTTTTTGGCCGTTTTCCTCACTACTTCCTCATTCGGGGTACCCCGGGGTGGGGCGAGGACTGGCGAGGCCGGGCGCCGCGGTGCGTGGTCGGTCTTCCGGGGCGTTTTCCGGTGGACGTCCAGAATGATGAATTGTTAGTGGGGCCTGAAGGGCGGCCACTACGGTTCAGGTCTTGAAGACATGCTCCCGGTGCCAGGCGAGAAAGACCGGATGGGGGCGGTGGTCGGGATGCTCAGGAGGCATCAACAGGCGGTCGGGACGGAGTAGCCTGCCCAGGTCGTCCGGCAGGCCTCGGGGGGAGACCAGGATACGCAGGTCATCCTCGATGGTCAGCAACCCACGGTCGAAGAGCCAGTGGAGGGTCCCGGTGAGCGCGAGGCCATTCCTTACCGAATCCGGGCCATCCGAGGCCACGGGACGGATATGGGCGGCCTGGACTTCCGGCCTCCCTCCCCCATTGATGAGTCGCAGGCCGGAGAATGCGCAGGTTTCCCGGTAGGCTTCGCGGACCTTGCGCCTGAAGGCCTCATCCCTGAAGGGACGGGTGATGCACTGGGCCACAAGGGGTCGGGCGTCCCAGGTTACGGCCTCTTCCGGAATGCCCTGGGCCAGGGCCGCGTCCTTGGCCTCCCAGGGGGCCAACTGGCGATGGAATCCCTCCCGGACGATCGCTTCGAATTCGGAGGCCGGGAGGGTTCGAACGGCACGCCCGAAGGCGCCCTTGCTTGTGCTCCCGTCCGATTTCTGGAGGGCGGATTCCCAGTAGGTTCCATGCCCTTGGAATCCCACCGCCCGGTCAAACTCCTGGTACCCGTCCAGGTAGGCATAGTGATGCTCTGGGGAGCGTGGGTCGGACTCTACACGGAGCACCCTGGCCATGGCGAAATAGGCTTGCCTTCCGCCCCGCAGGCTTCGCCTGGGTTCGTAGTAGACGATCCAGTCCCCCACCGCCGCCTTGACCTGATTCAAATAGGTCTGGGGGAAGTGGTACCGGAATTCCGGCAGGTCGTCGTAGATCGAGCCCACCGACGCGGTGAAGACTGCATTGGACATGATGGACCAGGCTACCAGGTCCCATGGTTGGCCGGGCATCTGGTTGTTTGCGCCTGTAGAACCCGATGCTGATCCTCGCCCACGGTCGCCGGCAAGGCGGACGCTCTGGATGACTATGGACGTCAATCCGCCATGACATCCGCGTCTGTATTCCTGAAGACCTCTTCCCGGATGATCCGCTCCGTCGCCTCTTCCAGATAATCCCCCAGGGCCTCGGCCAACTGGCTGAATTCCGGCCAGAGGATGTCGTTCACGAACCGGGGGACCACCGACAGCATGACCGTCGTCCTCCGCTGGCCATGCCGGCGGTAGGGCTTCAATCCGTACCTGCGGCAGAGGGCCAGGAACAGCCTCACCTGCCACCCGTCGGCCAGGGTGAAGCGCATCTCGATGGGGCGCTCCGTGGATTCGAACTCTCGCAGTTTCTCCAGGATGCGGTCCCGGGCGGCCATGGCCGCCGCGCGCTCCCCATGGGTGGAGGCGCCTGCGAACAGGGCCTCGATCTTCCGCAACTTCTCGCGCAATTCCTTTTCGGTGGTCATGGCTCGTCCAAGGTGTCGGTGAACAGGGCGCCCTGACCAGAAGTCTCTCCAGGCTGGTACCCCATGGACCGGTAAGTCCTGAGGCGCTTTTCGAACATCTTCCGGAAGACGGGCACGGAGGCGTCCTGGTAGTCGTAAATCCTGACTTCCTCCTTGCCTTCTCGGAGGCGGTGGAGGCGCCCCGCGTACTGGACGAGGGTTCCCTTCCAGGCGATGGGCATGGCGAGGACCAGGGTGTCCAGCCGGGGGTCATCGAACCCTTCGCCGATGTACCGCCCGATCCCGAGGATCAGCCGGGATTCCCGTTCCGGGACTTCGGCCAGCCTCTCAAGGGCGAGCCTGCGCTGCTTGGCGGGGATGCCTCCGTGGAGGATGACGACATGCTGGGCGGCATCCTGCAGGGCCTCCTTGAGGCGCTCCAAGTGGTCCTTCCGCTCCGTCAGGACGATCGGAGAGCGGCCTTCGCCCAGCGCGTCCCGGACGTCCTTGGCGATCTGGGCGTTCCTCATGGGGTCGTACACCAGCGCGGCGTAGAGGTCCTGGATCGCGCCTTCACCGAAGAACCGGGTCTCCCGCAGGACAAGGCGGTTGGCAAAGGGGTGGCCGTGTGAAGCGGACCCCTGGAAGCGGATCTCCCCACACTGGAAGTGAAGGAGACGCTGCAGGCCGTCCCGGCGGAAGGGGGTCGCGGTGAGCCCCAGAACGAACCTGGCCCGGACGGCCCGCATGACCCGTTCGAAGGAGACGGCGGGGGCGTGGTGGCATTCATCGACGATCACGTGGCCATACTCGCCCACGAGGTCAAGCACGCCTTCCCGGGTGGCCAGGCTCTGGATCATGGCCACATCGATCCTGCCGGTGGCCTTGTGCCTGCCGCCGCCGATCTGACCGATCTCCTTGGCGTCCAGCCCCAGGAATGCCTGGAGTTGCGCGCGCCATTGCTCCATGAGCGGCTTCCGGTGGACCAGGATGAGCGTGTTCACGCCCCTGGCGGCGGTCATGAAGGCTCCCAGGACTGTCTTGCCCGTTCCGGGCGGCCCGACGAAGATCCCGATATCCTCCTCCATCAGCGCACGCGATCCCGCCTCCTGGAGGGCGGTCAGGGTTCCCTGGAACTCCACCTGGATTGGCTGCCCTCCGAAGCGCAGATCTTCCACCTCAAGACGTGAACCGTGGACCGTGAGTAGGTTCTCCAGTTCCTTCCTGCAGCCTCGCGGCAGGGCGAGATGGGCCGGGTGGTCTTCGGCGGCACAGATGATTCTCGGAGTGCCGTTGGTGGAAAACCGCATGCCCTGTTTCTGGTAGAACTCCGGGTTCTGGAAGGAGGCCAGCCGCTTGGCCTCGGCCAGGAAAGCCTGGGGCAGCCCCGCCTTCTCCAGGAAGATCTGGCTGGAAAGCGTTGCTCCGACCCTTTCCGGCATGGGGCCCAGGACCGCATTCCTGGCCTTGCCCGAAGGTGGGCGCTCCCAGGGCGTCAATTCGTAACCATCCTGGATGGCGTCGAAACGCACTCCCAGGATCCGGCCCCGGCTCGAGGCCTTCTCGACGAGGGTTTCCACTTCCCCGGGCGCCATACGTTCCACCGTGGCGAGGTAGGTCCAGGGATCCGCATGGGGTTCCAGGGCCTCGTCCAGGAACAGGGTGTTGCCGGTCTTGCGGGCCTCGAACTGGAGGGGCAGGACGATCAGGTTTCCGAAGCCCCCCTTGGGCAAGGTGTCCTGGTTGGGGAACAGACGGTCATAGGAGCTCATGGCCAATTGATGACGGCTGTCCATGGTTTCGGTCAGGAGGAAGCTGCCGAGTTTGCGGGCGAGGATGGCCGGAACCGGCTCCCGGAAGAAGATCCACGCGTGCCCGCCACTCCCGGACCGGGACCGTTCGAGGGAGACGGGGACGCCCCAGGACCGGCACGTTCGGGCGAAGGCCTGCAGGTCCTCGCGCCAGCCTTCCTTGTCGAAGTCCACCGCCAGGAGCCAGCAGGTCTCGTCCCGAAGGAGCGGATACAGTCCGATGACATGCCTTCCCTGGAGATGATCAAGAACCACCTGGTCGGTCAGGGGCGCGTACTCCGGTTCAGGGCCCTGAACCAGGCAAACGGGGGAATACCCTGGTTTTCCCGCCCTTTCCGGTTTCCTGGAGAACCATTGGCGGGGGTAGACATCCTCCCGGCCACGGAACAGGCTCCTGAACAGGGCGACCTTGGATGCGGGGGTTGAAGGGCCGAGGGCCTCTCCGGCCCTTTCGGAAGAGGCATGGGGAACCTGGATCCGCCGCAACGCCAGGATTTCGGCCCGCAACCGATCCGCCTCCTCGAGGTTTTCCGCAAGCAGGCGTTCCAGGTCCTGCAGGCGCAACGACAGGGCGACTTGATCCATGCTGCTCCTTCCAGGTTCAATCTAGCATCTGGCCAGGATGCGGCGGGGGCATGAGCGAATACCAGTACTACGAGTTCCAGGCCATCGACAGGGCCTTGACGGCGAAGGAGATGGAGGAGCTGCGCCGCCATTCCGCAAGGGCCCGAATCACGCCCACCTGCTTCACGAACCACTACGAGTGGGGGAGCTTCAAGGGAGACGAGGACGCGTGGATGGAAAGATACTTCGACGCATTCCTCTATCTTGCCAACTGGGGCACGCGGATCCTTCAGTTCCGTCTCCCTGCGGAGGTCCTGGATCCTGTCAAGGCGGGGGCTTACTGCTTCGGAGAGGGCGCCAGCGTAAGGAAGAAGGGCGGGAAGACCATCCTGCGATTCGTATCGGAAGATGACCAGGGGGATGACGACCCCGAAGGTGCAGGCCATCTGGCTTCCCTGATCGGGGCCAGGGATGGGTTGATGAAGGGGGACCTGCGGGCCCTCTACCTGGGGTGGCTGCTGATGGTGCAGGGGGAGGAACTCGACGAGGGCGAGGTGGAGCCTCCCGTTCCGCCGGGCCTTGCCGGATTGAGCGGCGCCCTCGAAGGCATGGCTTCCTTCCTTCGCATCGACCCCGACCTGATCGCGGCTGCGGCCGCCGGCAGCGCTCCGCTCCAAGCCCCGGACCTGGAAAGGAAACAGGTGCGCGCATGGATCCAAGGCATGCCGGCGGAGGAGAAGGATCGATTGCTTACCGACCTGCTACTGAAGCCGGACCTGGGCCCTATCTTTACGCTCCAGGCCTGCGTGACCAGGGGAAACGTCCCGGAGGCCCCGCCGGGCCTGCGTGGAACCCGGACGGTGGCCGAACTCCAGGCACTCGCCCAGGCCCGCGGCGCCGATCGAAGGAGGCTGGAGCAAGAAGAACGTTCGAGGAAGCTCCGGATCCGCGAACAGGAGGCAGCCATCGCCCGGGAGGCGCATCTCGACCGGTTGAAGGGGCAGGAACATGGACTCTGGGGCCAGGTCGAGGCCCTCTCCGCGACCAAGGTTCCCAGGAACTACGATCGCGCCGTTGCCCTCCTGGTGGACCTGCGGGACATGGGGTTCCGCTCGAGGGCCGGTGATTTCGCAAGTCGGCTCGAGGCCTTCCGGACCAGGCACGCCCAACAGCCCTCCCTCACGAGACGCCTGGACAAGGCCGGCCTTTAGGGCTCCGTCAGCGCATGCATGCCCTGCATCGGCAAAGCCCAGTGTTCCCGTAGCGCACCACCCAATCCCGGGTCCGGTGACCGCAGTCCTTGCAGGTCAGGAGACCCTCAGTCTCCGGGCCCATGCGGGAGGGGCCGTCCCTGTGGTCCGGACACGAGGTGGCCGGGCCCGCGGCCTGGGCTGCAACGTCGGCCTCCTCTGGGGTCCTTGCCTCCTGGGCATCCTCTTCTTCGGGTTCAATGTCGTCATCATCCTCGTCGTCCCACCGGTCCCATCGTGGAATGTGGTCCTTTTCCGCCCTGATGGCCGCCTGGCGGCGCTTGCGCTCATCCTCCTCCCGCTTCTTCGCGGCGAGGGCCTCCTGGTGGCTCATCCATGCCTCATGTTCGCCCGGATGCACAAACTCTCCGGTCCGAGGGTGGAGCAGGATCGCCTCCAGGGGATGCTCCAGGAGGGTGGCCTGGTGGCCCTGGGGCGGGTGCCGCATCCAGATGCCGCGGCAGGTTGTGAGATGGCGCTTGGCGGGGTCCAGGAAATGGAGGGACTCGTCGCCGAACCCATACAGGCCGTCATAGGCGGAGTGTTCCGTCAATTCCCGGAGGGTCGCCGACAGGGTGATGCGGCCCTGGCCCGGCTCCTTCACGAGCAATCGCGCATGGAACACCGGATGCAGGAGCACTCCCAGTTTCCTGCAGGCTTTCAGCATGGCCTCTCGTACGTCCGGCTTGACTGCGGCGGGAACCACCCACCAGGCAAAGGTCGGTTTGCCAGCCCTTTCCACCCAGCAGTCCAGGGGCCGCGGAAGGCGGGGGGCCGTCTTCTCCAACTGGATGGAATCGGGGAACCGGACCCTGAGCCAGCCATACAGCAGGGCCCGACATTCGAGGACATCCAGAGAATCCTTGGCCCTGGGGCAATCACCGCCGGCCCGGTGAGCAAAATGCCAGATTCTCTCCTCACCGGCCCGGACGGTCACGGGCTGCCGGCAGCCTTCGCAGACAATCCGACCCTCCAGGGCCTCCCGCCGCAGATGGTCTGCCCTGGACAGACCGTCCTCCTTCAGGAGGATCACCTGGCTGGAATCGCTCGTCTGCATGGCGGTGAGCATTCTCGGCCTCCTGGAGGAATCAGCCTTTCAGGTCCCGGTGGCGCTTCACATTCAAGGTCTTCCAACGCAGCAGGGGGGAGCTTGCGATCCTGCGCTGCAGGTCGGGATCCGAGGTCAGCCATTCGGGATGGATCTCCCCCTCCTCCCAGATGGCCCGGATGAATTCCGATTCGTGCCCGCGCACGGGAAGCAGTCGGCGCAGGCCTGAACGGGCTTTTTCCAATTGGGTTGCCGGGTCAGGTTGCACATCGGAGGCCCGCAATAGGGGGCGAACCATGCGGTCGAACTCATCGCCGGCTGGATCGGCTGATTCCGGCGTGGCCGTCCTGAGGTCCAACGCTCGGCTTGCAGCCCCAACGATGACGAAGGGTAGCCTGAGCCGTTCCAGGTCCAGCCCGGGCTGATCGAAAAGGCGGGCGGCATCAACGATGTCCCTTGCCGCCGTTCGGTCAAGGAGCGCGATCAACTTCCCGGCCGCCAAGTCGTGAAGGCCCATCACCCGGACGTTCTTTGCCTGGAATGAACCCAGGTCCCTGGAATCCAGCCATTGTGGCGATTCCAAAGGCACCCGATGGAGGAAATTGAGGTCAACCTCAAGGCTTCCCCCCTGCCCTTGGGCGCCGGCGTAACGCAGCTGCCACTTCCCTCCGGCGTGATCGGACGGGGCCTTGCGGATGGTGAAGTCGTCCTTTTCGAAGATGGACCTGAGCCTTGCCTCGAGGCCTGGGCGCTCGGCCTGCATGTCCTCCTTATCCTCCGCGCCGATGTAGTTCAGGTCGATGTCCACGGAGAGGCGAGGGATATCGAAAAGGAAAAGGTTCAAGGCCGTGCCACCCTTCAGGGCGAGGCGATCCCTCAGGAACGGATCCTGGAAGATATGGTTGAGAAGGCTGATGAGACGGATGACCTTCTCCAGGGATTCGGGCCTGAAGCCTGTGGCTTCGGCCTCCTTCATCAGGCGTTCCACGGACAGTCTCACGACGGCTCCTCCCAGGCCCGGTTCCATAGTGCATCCGGCACGATCAAATTCCATCGTGCGGAAAGCCGGCCGCCCTTCTGCCGGTCCAGGTAGTGCCTGCCCTGCGGGCGGAGGTCCTCGAGTTGCTGCAGGCTGCCTCCCTCGAACGCGAAGTGGTCCTGGTGCTGCTCAAGGAAAAATCCCGTGAGCGCCGATGTGGTGGCGTTTCCAAGCAGGCAAAGGTAGGCGTGGACTTCCCCCACGTCCACCCATCGCATCTTCTCCAGGGATCGCCAGGCTTCCTCCCAGCCTCCGGAAAGATCCGGGCGATCCAGGCAGTCGACGAGGGTGCGGGCCTGGGTGGTGACAACCAGATCGACGCCGTGCCAATCCATCTTCTCCACTCCCATCTGGAAGGCGCTCCTGCCGAGGGCCCTCCTTGGCTGCACCGGGTGGAAATCCAAACCCCGGAATTGCCACCGCCGCAGGTTTCGTGGCACGAGCACCTGAATGGTCTCGAACGAAGAATGGGCCAGGCCGTGCATCTCCAGGGCCGAATGGTAGGCGAGGATCCCTTCGGGGAAGGCCCGATGGGCGACAAGGTATCCATCCAGCGGCGATCGTTCAGGTGTGCTTCCCGGCCTGACAGTAGCGAACAGGCCTCTCCGGATGGCCAGGATCCTGCCCGTTTCCTGGTGATATTGCAGAAGGGCATTGACGGTCTTTGGACTTTGAGCCCGTCCCGACTCCTCTGCGAGGTGGCGCACCATTTCCGTCCGAGTGAACACCGGGTGGAGCGCGAAAAAATCGGAGAGGGACATGGTTGAATCCAATATCTGAAAGTCCTAAAAAAATTAGGGCTTTTGATGCTCATTGTCAACTATGTCTTTTCACCTTGCTGCTCAGGACTTGGCTGGAACCCCTTGCAGACGGGCATTCGAGCCCATTTGGCTCTTTGGCTATTCAACATAAATCCTTGCAATGCTTGAGCCATGGTCAAACTCAAACTCAGTCTTTCACGGCGGCAACACGGGTTCGAATACCGTTAGCCCTACCAGCAAACACCCTTGAGAAATCAAGGGTGTCCTTGTTTTATATCGGCATGCCTCCTGGAGGAAGGGCGGCGTGCTCCACGAAATGCTCCAAGCACTTAGGCTCGGGAAACCGGGCCTTTTGCTTGCCATCGGGCATATGGCGGGCATGGACGCTCCGGAACGAGGGCGACCGACCCGGAAGGGAAGGGGTCTTTGGTCTGCGCCATTGCCCCGCCGTTGCCCGGGCGCCAGACCTTCATCGGTCCCGGGCGGGGGCCGGAGATACCCGAACCTGGGCCTTGGGCGGGTGTGGGGCATGCCGGGTTGCGGATTTCCATGCGGCCCGGAAAGCCCCATAGGGTTTGAAGCAGTCGCTGTCGGCGGTGTCCCACCAAAGGATCTGACCGTTGTGCCGAAGGACCACCAGACGATCCAGAAGGGTGGAGGTCGAAGCCTCGCCAACGCAGTCCGGGTCAAAGCGAACAGCGAACATGAAATAGCCTTTCGTCGACTCCTCCAGGTCCGCGAAAAGGCACCGCCCGTGAATGGTGGGCCAGACCTTGTCTTTGATCACCTGTGCGATGACCCGCTGGGCGGCGGCCTCAGGTGAGAGGCCCCGGACCAACGTCTCTGGGCGCGGGGCCCTGGGCCACCCGGGTGTTCCCTGGAGCAGCAGGGGCAGTCCAACGGACCAAACCCAGGGGTGAAACGCAGGTCTCAAGGGGCGACTACCATTTGACGCGGACGCGATAGGTCAGTTTGGCCGCCCCTTCCGGAGGCACCGTGACCATGAATTGACCTTTCCCGGCTTCGATTTTCTGGCAGGGATGGGTGCTCTGGATGACCTCCCAGTCACCGGGCATGGGCTCGATGACCTTGACCGTCACAGGCTCCTTCTTGGCGTTCCTCAGTTCGACTTCGAAAGCGCTTTCGTGGATGTTCCCGAATTTGCCTTGGCGTTCAAGCCGCTTGTAGTCGGTCTGCTTGCGGCGGGCAGTGAGGTCGAAGGCTTCGCCCATTTTGGCCTTCACCACTTCCCACTTGGGCGTGTGGTCGATGCGGTCCTCGCCGATGAACTGGGCCCGGCCCTCGGCGTCCCGCTTGTACATGCGGAGGATTCCCTTGGGGAGCGGCATGCCCAGGTGCGCAGCTTCGCGGTTGTCGAAAAGGACGTAGACGGCGACCTTCAGTTTGTCGCCCTGATCGGGGTAGGGGTTGAAGTAGTAGAAACTGTCCCCGTCCAACTGGTATTCCTTCCGGATCGGAACCCCCTGGGCCGAGAGGAGGGCGACCTGCTTGGTCTGGTTGTCCGCGATGGTGGTTGGGTGTTCAAGAGTATAGAGGTGGTACTCGAACAGCCCCTCCTCCTTCATCCGTGGGGGAGCCAAGTTCGAAACGGCAAGGCCATCCACGGAGAAATTGTTCCCTCTAGATCGTTGATCCTTGACGGTATGAACGTCGCCAGCCACCAGCTGCAGCTTCGCCTCCGGGTAGGCCGCCCCGCTCTGGTTGGTGAGGGTCACCCACGCATTGAGGTCCAGGGCGCTCTCGTCCGCCGTCAGATTGGCCACGTAGTCGGCCCGCCAGGATAGCCCCGTGGTCAGGTAGCTGAGTTCGACCTGCTGGGGGCCCAGGGAGCCGCTGTGAAGGCTCACGACCAGCGTGGGCTTGGCCCTGAGGGTCCCGGGGACTTTGGGGAAGACCAGGCGCCCAGGGATGGATGTTTCGATGCGGTCAGGGAACTGGAGGACCACGCCGTTGTTGGTGGCCAGGACCGTGGCCTCTTCGCGGAGTTCGCGTGTCCCCGCATTGTCCGGGTTGGGGAGGGTCCGTACTACGGTGACCTTGTCCCCGACGTATTTCTCGAGCAATTTTTGGGGGGTGAGGAGGTCGAAATCGAAGTTCTGCTCGGCCACCCAGAATCCTGTGGGCGCGGTTAGGTTCCTCAGCAGGGCCGTCTCCGGCCGGATCTTTGCCGAGACCTCCTGGAAGGCGAGTTTCTGGTCGCCCTTGGCAAGGGCCACCTTGCGCTGGTCCTTCACGAGGGCCAGGTTGTCGTTGTAGATGGTCACTGCGAGGGAAGTGTTGTCCCTCAGGGTTGTGGCGGGCTCCTGGGCCACAAGGAGAGCGGGGAGGGCGGGGATGATGAGGAGAGGGCGCATCAGGGCTCCCAGTGCTGGTCAGTCGTGGGATTCATCGTTGGCAACCGGCTCAGGTGCGGTCCGGACGGTGTATCGGAGAAGGGCTTTCCCGTGGGCCGGGACCTTCAAGGGGAAGTCGAAGGCGTTGGTCCCTGACCGCATTCCCCGGCGGCTCGAACGGAGCAGGGTGGCCTGGGCATGGACGGGCTCCCGCACGGTCACGAGGGAAGGGGTGGCGAGGGCGGAGGATACTTCGACTTCGATGGTGTAAGTCCAGGCGATTTGGCGCTCCCCGTGACCTTTGCCCTGGTTCGAATGGATGGCCCGCTTCTCAATCGGGCGGCGATCGACCTTGAAACCCCTGGCTGGCCCCAACGGCAACTCAAGGGTCTCCCCGGATGGCGTCATCGGAAATGTGGTGGCCGCTCCCACTGATTCAGGGATGGGAAATTCGAAGCCGGAAGGATCCCGGTAACGGATCTCCAGGTCTCCTGCCGGTAGGGCTCGACCCAGGTGGGACTTGGGGCTGTTGATAAGTCGGCCGACTCGCTGGACGCGGGGGTGATGTCGTGCGGTCCATTGGGCCATTTGCCTCTCCCCCTCATTGATCTGCTCCCATGCCTGTCCATAGGCGGCAGCCCCGTCCTCCGGGCCTCTGGGGAGGATGGGGAGGGGGGAGAAGGACACTTGGCCGGGTTCGGGCTGAAACGTCTCGGAATCCATGAAGGCCGAGGCACTGTCCATCGCGTAATCCGGGTACGGAGATTCGGCGAGCAAAGTCTGCTCGAGGGGGATCCGCCTCCCCTGTAGCAGAAGGAGCTGTTTTTTGGACCTTGCTGGGATTGAGACGGGCCTGTCCAAGGTGAAGACCGGGTACTCCGACACCTTTTCTTCCTTGAAGGCCGGAGGACCTGCGGCGGTGGCGGCAACACATTCGACGGTGGCTGTGTCGAGCCTCGGCGCATCGGGGTCGGGTGGAGGGTCATCGTCCACGAGGGTCGGCAATCCTGCGACCAATTGGAGGGTGGTGTCCGGAAGCGCGGCATCGCCCTCGTTTTCCACCGTAGCAAAGACCGTCAGGTCCAAATGGGACCCATCCGGGTCCAGGTTGGCCACGTAGTTGGCAGACCATTTCAGGTCAGTCGCCGAGTAGATCAAAGTCAGGTTCCTGGGGCCCGGAGACGGAGCCAGGACGTCCTGGAGGAGGGTCGGGGAGGGGCGGAGGCTGCCCGGGACCTGGGCGAAGGCAACCTCTCCAGGGGAGGCGGGGCGGAAACCCTGCTGCGTGGCGATGACGACATTCGGGTCAGGGGCCTGAACAAAGGCTCGCGGAAGCCGGGCGATGCGCGCCAGGGGGTCGGCATCACGCCGCAGGGCAGGCCGGAGGAGGGGCAGGGAGGCCAGGCTTCCCGTCGCGTCCCTGCTCCCATCCTTCCCCATCACCCAGGCCGGTGATCCAAGGCTCTTCTCCAACAATGCCCGGGGGCTCAACAAGTCGAAGATGTAGTTCCGCTCGAGGATCTGGACTTCGTTCGCCACGTCCACCAGGGTCGCGCTCTTGGCTCTGATCGTGGGGAGGAGGTCTCCGAAGGCAAGGCGGGACCGCCCCGAGGGAAGGTCGATGCGCCGGGTGTCGCGGATGACCGCAATCCCGTTCTGGTAGAAGGTCGCGCCCAGGTTCAGCCGGTCCTTGGCGGTCGTGCGGGTCTCCTGGCCTTGGAGGACAAGGCAGGCCAAAGGGATGGCATAGGGGGCGATCTTCATGGGGTTGAATGAAGTATCGCCGACATTGCCTGCGGAAGCCAGAACGGCCCCCGGCGGCCAGCAACTCCTGGGCGGAAGGTGAGAGGGTTTCCGCATTAGGAAGCGTCAGGCCCCCGCTAGGGGGCCTGAACGCTTACAGACAGTCATTGGCCGAGTGCTTCGTCAATTACCTGAGGGGCGCCGAAAGGGTGATGCCGCCCTGGCCCGGTTCCTTCACGAGCAGCCTCGCATGGAACACCGGATGCAGGATCGCCCCGAGCTTCCCGCATCCCTTCAGCATGGCTTCCCTCACATCCGGCTTGACCGAGGCGGAACCACCCACCAGGCCAGGGTCGGTTCGCCAGGCCTTTCGACCCAGCAGTCCAGGGGCCTCGGAGGACGGGGGATGACTTTTCCGGCTGGATGGCGTCGGGGAACCGGACCCGAAGCCATCCATAGAGCAGGGCGCGGCATTCGAGGACATCAAGGGAATCCTTCGCCCGGGGGCAATCGCCGCCGGCACGGTGGGCAAAATGCCAGATCCGTTCCTCCCCGGCCCGCACGGTCACGGACTGTCGGCAGTCTTCGCAGACGATCTGTCCTTCGAGGGCCTCCCTGCGCATTTGGTTGGCCCTGGATGGACCATCTTCCCTCAAGTGGATCACCTGGCTGGAATCGCGGGTCCGGATGGCGGTGAGCATTCTCGGCCTCCAAAAGGAGGGTCCTGTGATCAGGCGTGCTCCACGTAATGCTCCCATTCGTACCGAGAAGGCATTGACAGCCCTGACGCTCATGCCTCCCAGAGCATGCGGATCGGCACCGCGAACAGACCATCCCCGAATCCCACGCATGCTTCGCCATCGTAGAGCACGACTCCGCACCGGAACCGATCACCGGCCGCATCCCTGAGTTTCCGAAGGCCCCGGAAGTCCGCGGCGGTCACTGTGGCGGAAGCCTTGACCTCGACTCCGGCGAGCTCCTGGGTACCCCGCTCCACCACCATGTCCACTTCGTAGTTGTCCCGGTCACGGAAATGAAAGAGCCGCGGGGGGCGCTCATTCCAATCGCCCTGGCGCCTCAGCTCCTGGAAGACGAAGGTCTCGAGCACCTGCCCGAGCAGGGGCTTGTCCTTCCAGAGCGAAACCCCATCCACATCCAGCAGAGCGCAGGCAAGGCCGGAATCGCAGAGGTGGACCTTGGGAGTCTTGACCAGGCGGCTCAGACGGTTGCTGTGCCATGGGGGCAACTCTTCCAGGAGGAAGACCCGTTCCAGGAGGGTGATGTAGGCCCTGATGGTCGCCCTCGCCTTCTGGAAGGGCGAGGCGAGATCGCTGAGGTTCATGAGGCGGGCGCTTTGCCCCGCGGCGACCTCCAGGAGCCTTGGAAGCATTTCCAAGGAGCCGATTCTTGACAGGTCGCGGACGTCCCGTTGCACGATGGTCTCCAGGAAATCGCGATACCAGGCTGCCCGCCTGCGGGGAGTTGTCCGGGTGAGCGCAGAGGGATAGCCCCCCGCGCAGAGGATGTCCGCGAGCGCCGGACCGAGCCTCGGGAGGGTCCGGACGTGGAAATCCGCCTGGAAAAGCCGGTCAAGAAACCGATTGTCCTGGCCATGGATTTCACTTTGGGCCAACGGGTGCAGGCGCAGGATGTCCATCCTTCCTGCAAGGGAATCCGCCAAGGTGGGGACCAGAAGCACGTTGGCGGAGCCGGTAAGCAGGAAACGTCCCGGGCGGCGGTCCCGGTCGACGGTCATCTTGATGGGCGTGAATAGATTCGGCACCCGTTGCACCTCGTCCAGGATGACCCGGTCGGGCAGGTCCCCCAGGAAACCCACCGGATCCGAGGTGGCTGCGGAGAGAATGGCCGGGTCGTCGAAAGACAGGTAGGCGTAGTCCCTGCGGTCACCCACGGACCGGGCGAGAGTCGTCTTGCCGGATTGACGGGGGCCGTGAAGGAGAACGACCGGTGAATCTTCCAGCGCCTCCTCAAGGCGCGATTCTGCAAAGCGTGGGTACACGGGGCTGCCTCCGTTTCGGCTGATTGCAAGGAGGGGCATCGGCTAAGTGTCACCCTTGGGGTCGGCTAAATGGATAAGATTGGATCGGCTGATTGTCAATATCCATTTCGGCCAAATGGCACTTGTGCGTCGAGCGACCGGAACCAGCCCCTTTCACGGCGGCAACACGGGTTCGAATCCCGTTAGCCCTGCCAAAGCAAGTGTTTGACTTAGAAGCCGAAGTGGCCCTCCGGCTTCTGCTTTTTTTCGTCAAGTCTGGTATTGGACGAAGCCGCTGCGCGGCAGGGTGGGCCGTCCTCCCCGGTAGGGTGTAGCATTGTGACGCTGGCCAGGTTGCGGCAACGCAGCCAATCTGGCCTACTCCGGTGTCAGTTCGGGGTAGCGTCTTGGACAGGTTTCATCCAGTGGGCTACGGCGCCACCAAGGAAGGAAACCCTCGCGAGGTCCACCGGCTCCGTTGGCCGCTCCACCCCGAGGTCTCGGATAGAAATCTCGGATCGCCATTCTCCTTCGGGGGAAAGGGGGTGGTCTGAGAGATTTCGGGCTCCGTTTCTTCGTTTTTTCCGTATTGGGATTTCGGCCCTCCAACGGGCTTGTCCAAGACCGTAAATCGGGGTGGGCACGGCCTCGCCGACCCACGCCGACTGCCGAGTTCCGCCACCCCGATTTACTAACTATTTCCTTCCTAAATGGCAGGACGGGATTCCGCAGGGCAGGGCAAGAGATCGCGCGGCCAAATTTACGTTGAGCCCGTGCCTCCTCTAGGGGGGTGAAGATGGGGGTTGGCATCCTCAGCATCCCAGGCGTGACAACGTGGGCAGCCGAAGGATCGAGACCGCACCTTGCTTGAAGTCCCCGGCCGCTGAAAAGGAGCCCGGGCTGTCCGGCTGAGGAAAGCTCCGGCGCGTGCCGCTGCTTCCTCCAGGGCGCGGAATACCATGGGTCGCAAGGCCAGGAGGATCAGGCCCATGGGATCGTCCTTTTGGATGTCCAACCTGGGGATTCCGGCCGGCAACCAATTCCTTCGCGGCCCCGTAGATGTGGGCATGGGGGAGAAGCAGGGATGGCGCACGGCGGTAGGGCGCGTCCCGCCTCGGGTTTGGCCGCGGGCATAGGCGCGACCATGGTCTGGGGATTGACCTTCCTGGTCCCCACCGTTTTGGAAGGATACAGCCCGCTCTTGATCACCTTTGGCCGATTCGCCGCCCACGGCCTGCTCTCCTGCATTCTGAGCCAGGCCGGCCCCGGTCTGCGCGCCCTGGGGCGCGAGGCCTGGAAGGCCGCCGCTGCTTTCGCCCTCCTGGGCAACATCGGATACGACGTGGTTCTGGTCCAGGGCATCCGCCAGGTGGGCGCGCCCCTGGTCGCCCTCATCACGGGGCCCTTCCCCTGACAATCTCCATCGCCGGGAATTGGCGCCACCGGGAGTTCTCATTTGGAAGGCTGGCCCTGCCGTTCGGGCTCATCCTGATCGGTCTGGCGCTGGTCCATAGGGCCGGCAGCGGGACCGTGGGGGAGGGAACCTCGAGCCCTGGCGGCCGGGTCGCCGGCCTTGGATGTGCGCTAGGCGCGCTGGCCCTGTGGACGTGGTACGGCGTGGCGAACGTCGGCTTCCTGAAGCGCCATCCGGCGATAACTCCCCTCCGGTGGGCTTCCGTGGTCGGGGTCGCGACCCTGGCGCTGATTCTCGTCGCGGCGCCAGCCCTGATGGTGTGGGGGCGGGCGGCCTCGCCCGCCGGAGGGGGATTGGGCAGGCCCATCGGGCCACTGCTGGCGGGGAGCCTGGTCCTGGGCTTCGCCGTGTCCTGGGGCGGGACCCTCCTTTGGAATCGGGCAAGCTTGCTCCTGCCTATCTCCCTCGCGGGGCAGTTGATCGTATGCGAGAGGCTCTCCGGGCAGGGCTACGTGTTGATCGCCACCCGCACTTCCCCTGGTCCGGCCGCCCTGGCGGGCGTTGCTTTCCTCCTGGGCGGGGTACTGATGGGGATCCGGAGGGGCGTACCCCCGCTCGATTGACCCAAGACCTCCGAGCGGGCATGGAACGGAACCTTCAATACGAACCGGTTGCGGATTGCCGGCAGGGTGAAGGAGGGAACGGGTGGGAAGGATCCCCGCCACGGTTCGCGAGGGCCATCGCCCTGGCTGCGACCAAACTCCAGGGAGAGGCGCCAGGCGTTCTGTTTCTGGTCGGGAAGAGAGAAACCGGGGAATCGGTCCTCGCATGGAAGCATCCGGTGTAGGCGTGCATCGGGCTGCCCGGAGCAGGGTCCGCAGCGGCTGCCGCTACCCGGGCTCTCGAAAGGCCCTTTTCCAGGAGCCTCCATGACTTACACAACCCACCCCGCCCTCACCGCGGTCCATGGCCGCCTGCGGGGCAAGGTCGTTCTCGTGACGGGTGCATCGAGCGGGATCGGCGAGGCCGCTGCTCGATTGTTCGCGAAGGAAGGCGCCAGCGTCGTTGCTGCGGCGCGGCGCATGGATCGCATCGAGTCGATAACGGAGGAGCTGCGGGAGGAAGGGTTGCGCGTATGGGGCGTTGTTTGCGACGTGACCGACGAGGATTCCGTAGCCAAGGCGGTCAAATCCACGATGGAGCATTTTGGCAGGTTGGACGCGGCCTTCAATAATGCCGGGATTCCCGGCGCGATGCGTCCCCTCCACGAACTGGTCGCTGCGGATTTCGATCGGGTCCTCGCGACCAACCTCAAGGGAGCGTTCCTCTGCATGAAGCACGAAATCCCGGCCATGCTGGCATCCGGGGGCGGCGCGATCGTGAACAATGCCTCCATCGGGGGTCTCGTGGGCGCTCCTGACAGCTCCTTCTACGGGGCAAGCAAGTGGGGGCTGGTGGGAATGACCAAATGTGCAGCCTTGGATTATGCCCGCAAGGGGATCCGCGTGAATGCGATTGCGCCGGGGCCGACCCGCTCCGAGATGTTCGACGGCTGGATGGCGACAGAAGCGGCCCGGGAGAGGCTGGCAGCCGCCATGCCGATGAATTACATAGCCCACCCCGACGACATGGCGCGCGCGGCGCTCTACCTGCTCACCGATGAAGCGCGGTGGACCACCGGGGCGGTGCTGGCGTGCGACGGCGGCGCCAGCGCCGATTGATCCGCCTCCCGGGGCGCGTTCCCGGCGCGGATCGCGTGGCCGAGAATCCGGCTCCAGCCCCTGACGCCGGGCAGGTGCCGGCCGCGGAAGCCAAGGTATTCCACAGGGCACGAACTCCTCTGCTTCCAATAATCCTCCGCGGCCCGGTGGTCGCACCAGGGGTCATCCTCCCCGTTGAAGATGGTGAGGGGGCCTTGGATTCCTTCTGGCCGATGAGGGTCGAGGGTTCGCAGGCAATGGAGATCCTTTTCGATTCTTGACCGCATCTCTTCGAAAACCCAGGGATCCACGCCGGAACCCGCGTGGGCGGCCTCCCTGGCGAGGAGGGTGGCAATCCAGGACGGAGCGTCATCCAGGCTGTTCCGCAGGGTCCGTGGATCCGGAACCGCGACCAGAACGACGCGGCGGAAGGAGTGGCCCAGCAGGGCTTCGCAGATTCGGGCGATCTGGAAGGCGATATAGCCTCCGAAGCTCGCCCCCAGGAGAACCGCACCGTCCATCAGGTGCGGTTTCAGGTCCTGGGCGAAGCCCATGCAAAGGCGATCGAATTCGCGAGGGGAAGACCCGTGGCTGTCGGGGTAATCGGCGGCCACCAGCCCACAACCGGCAGGCAGCATTCCGAGCATGGACCTGGAAGCCAGGGCAAAGCTTCCAGCATGGGGAAGGTGGATGACGGGGCCGGTTCCGCACGCAGCCCTGATCTCAATCCAGCGCGGGCCATCCGGGTGCTTCGGGGGTTCATCTTCATGCAGCATGCTTCCCCTAGGTCAAGGCCAGCTTCACGGCGAAAAAGACCAGGAGACTCGCGCTCAGGGCCTCGATGGCCTTCCAGTGGTCTTCATAAACCTTGCGCGAGGCGGGATGTGCGAACACAAGCGCGACCAGGGCAAACCAACCCAGGGTCAACACGAAGATCACTACTCCGTATGCTGAAAGCGTGGCCAGGCCGGCTTCGGTCGCCATGATCTGGGAGAAGACGGAGACATAGAACAGTGTCACGTAGGGGTTGAACAAGTCGACCAGAAACCCGTTCCGGAAGCAACCGCCGGATGGCGGCCGGCTCGATCCCGGCTTTCCGGAGGCGGGGGCGGATAGAAGGCCTCGTGTGAGCTTGAGGGCCATCCAGAGGATATAGGCGACCCCCATCCACTTGACGACCCCGAACAGGAAGGGATGCTTGGCAAAGATCCGGTAGGATCCGTACATGGCCAGGGCGACGTGGACCATGATTCCCGAAGTAATGCCCAGGGCGGTCATCAGACCGAATCTCAGGCCGCATTCCAAGGATGTCCTGGATACCAAGGCGAAATTGAGCCCTGGGACGATCAGGACCGCGCCATTGGCGACCACCAGCGCGATCACGTTGCCTGGAATCCCTTCAAGCATGTTGCCCCCTGCGGGACAACGTCAACCTGAAGACCAGCAGCATGAGCGCCGAGACCAGGAAGATGAACAGGGGCAGCTGGAGCAGCGTCCCGTCATGCATGTGCCCCATCATGCCGGTGAAAGCCGCGATGACGAGGTAGTACCCGAACCCGAACAAGGATGCTGCGGTCCCGGCGAAGCGACCGTACGGCTCCAGGGCCTGGCTCAGGCAGTTGGGTATGACCATCGTTATACCTGTCATCACCACGGTCACCCAGAGCAGGCTTTGGGCGACTGCCAGCCGGGACGCGACCGGCGAGATCCAGGCGAAACGCGTTCCGAGAAGGAAGGCCAGTGATCCGAAAAGCATCAGCCCGATGCCCCACTGGATGATCCGGCGGCCCGCCAATTTCTTCTCGTGCAAGCGGCGGGAAATCCATCCGCCCAGGGCCAAGGGCAGGCAGATGAAGAAGGCCATCAGGCCGAAGGAGGCCGCCGGCAAAGACAACCCGTTGATGAAGAAGAAGGGTGCCTCCGCGTAGTAGCCGAAGATGATTCCGTTGACCGCACCGACCATGAAAGCGTACCCCAGCGTGACCGGATTCCGGACCATGGCACTTAGGCATTTCCTGTAGATCGCAATTCCGTTTACGTTACGGTCGATGGCGGGGTGCGTCTCGGGAAGACGGAAAACGATGGCGAGGGTCGTGAACAGGCCGAGCATGACCAATACCAGGAAGACACGGTTCCAATGGAAGAATTGGGTCGTCAGGCCGCCGATGACAGGGCCGATGCCGGGTGCGAAGGCCATGGCCATGCTGATCGTCGAGAAGACCCGACCGCGGTCCTCGGGACGAATCGCGTCCCGCGCCACCGCCTGGCCCAGGACCGAACCCACGCTCGCCCCAAATGCCTGGATGAGACGCGTGAACAGGAGCATGTGGATGCTCCGTGTGAGGTAGCAGCCGATGCAGGCCAGGATGTACACGGAGAATCCGGCCACGAGGCAAGGCTTGCGTCCGTACCGGTCGGAGATGGTACCCCAGACCAGCACCCCGAGGGCGAATCCGATGAGGTAGATGGTGAGCGTGTATTCGGAAAGGCTTTCGCTGGTGGCGAAATCGATGGCCAGCTGGGGCAGGGAAGGGGCGTAGATCGTCTCGCTCAGCTGTGGCAAGGCGACAATCAAGGTCAGCACGAAAAGGGAAACCGTGAGGCGTTTGGCTGTCAATTCATCCATCCAGTCAGGGAATTTTCAATTCAGAGGGGAGGTCCGCAGTCGTGGCGCCGGCCAGGAGAGAGACTTCCCGGATGCTTGCGTTCAGGATGAAATCCCGGATGGTCATTCCGGCTCCGAAGCGCTTGTTGATCCTGGATACGATCTGGGGAATGTGGAGGGAATGGCCGCCGAGATTGAAGAAGTTCTCGGTCACGCTGATTCCCTTCACCGTGAGCACCTCTTCCCAAATGGCCTGGATTTCGGCCTCGACCCGGTTTCCCGGCGTCTCGTGACAGGCGGTGGCCATGCCGAAACGCTGATCGGGCGCAGGGAGGCGCTTGCGATCGACCTTCCTGTTTTGGGTGAGGGGAAAGGAGTCCAGCACGACGAAGGCGGTGGGAATCGCGGCGGAAGGCAGTTTGCTCTTCAGGAAGCTGCGGAACGCCTCGGCATCCAATTCGGCCTCTCCACCAGCAGCGCCGGAACGGAGGACCAGGTACGCGGCGATCTGCGGCTGGTGGCGGTCGCCGGTCAGATGGCAGACGGCCGCCTCCACCCAGGGATGCCGGGTGAGGTGATATTCGATATCGCCCAGTTCGATGCGGTTTCCCCGGATTTTTACCTGGTAATCGGACCGCCCGCAGAAGACTAGGTTGCCCTCGTGATTCCATCTGGCCAGGTCCCCGGTCTCGTAGCAGGCGCCCCCTTCCCATGGGTGGAAAGCACGCCCAGTGAGCTCGGGCTTGCGCCAGTACCCCAAGGCCACGCCCTGGCCGGTCAGGTGTAGCTTTCCGATGACCCCGACCGGTACGGGATTCCGGGCAGCATCCAGGATATGGCACTGGGTGTTGGCGATGGGGCGCCCGATGTGCACATGGGAGCTCCGGCTCAGGTCGGCGGCCGTGGACCAGATGGTCGTTTCGGTGGGTCCATACAGGTTCCAGACGCGAAACCCCTTCGCCTGCATCTTCCCGAGCAGAGCAGGAGGGAGCGCCTCACCGCCGCAAAGCGCCGATGTTTCCTGGCGGGGAAAGATGTGGTCGATGATGTGCATCCAGATCGTAGGCGTCGCCTGCATCAGCGTCGGCTGCTCGCGGTTGAAGAGATTGGCCAGGGCGACGGGGTTGCGAGCAGTCTCCTGGTCGCAGAGGGTTATTTCCGCACCGGCAAGCAGGGTGCAGAAGATCTCCAGACCGAAGATGTCGAAGCTGACGGTGGTGATGCTCAACATCCGCTGCTTCCGGTGGAAGCCCAGCCGTTCGATCATGTCCTCGCAGAAGTTGACCAGGTTGGCCTGGGTGATCATCACCCCTTTGGGATTTCCGGTCGTTCCCGACGTATAGAGGATATAGGCAAGGTCGTCTGCCGCGGCGCACCTCGCCTGCCCACCTTCGATTCCCCGGCGGTCCGGGCCGGCGCCGTCCGGGCCATCCAGGCAGAGGACCTTGAGGTCCTCCCTCCTCCCCTGCCCGGGGTTCCTGGCTTCGGCCAGTTGATGGGCCAGAGGAAGGAGCGCTGTTTCGGTGACCAGGGCATCCAGGTCGGCATCGGCAACCATGTAAGCAAGGCGCTCTGCCGGATAATCCGGGTCAAGCGGAACGTAACATTGGCCTTCGGAGATGATGGCCAGGATGGATGTCACCAAGCCCACCGAGCGATTGAGCAGGATGCCGATCCGCTCCTGCCGGCCCCCGTCCCGTGGGAGGCGCGCGCAGATGTGGGCGACGCGCTCCGCCAGTTCGGGATACGTCAACGGCAGGGTGCCTGCGACAAGGGCCGGCCCAGCCTCCTCCCGGCCCCTCTGGAGGGCCTCCTGGATCCATTCCTGCAGGGTCTCACGCAGGAGAGGCCGCTGGGGCCCTTCGGCAAGCCTCGCAATCATCGCGAGCTCACCCTCCGAGAGGAAGCCAAGGTTTGCCAGCGGTACGCTGTCATTTTCTACGCACGCCGAGAGGAAGCGCTCGAAGTTCGCGATCAGCCGGAGGATCGTTCCTTGGTCGAACAGCTCGCAGGCGTAATCGAGCTGGACGAAGAGGCCATCCGCGTTCTCTCCGAAATTCCAGACCATGTCGAACATCGATGTTCCGGTCTGGACTTGCATGCGGCTTACGGCAATCCCCGGTAAGGGAGGGAGCAGCTCCTCGTCGGCATTCTGAAGAATGACCATGATCTGGAACAGGGGGTTCCGGTTCAGAGACCGGTCGGCATGGGCCTGCTCGACAATCCAATCGAACGGAACATCCTGGTTCGCATAGGCATCCAGACATCCGCCCTTGACCCCCTGCAGGAGCTCCTGGAAGGAGGTGCTGGATTGCAGGCGAGTCCGGATGGGAAGGGTGTTGACGAAAAATCCGGTCACGTTCTCGAGCTCGCGCCTGTTGCGCCCGGCGAGGGCTGTGCCGAGGACCATATCCGTCGACCCGGTGTAGCGATGGATCAACCCGTTCAGGCAGGCCATCACGAGCATGAAGGGGGTGACCCCGGCCTGCCTGCAGTAGGCCTTGAGCCTCCCATGCCAGTCGAGCCCTGGGAATGCATGGGAAATCCGCTGACCCGCATGGGTGGCTACCGCCTGGCGAGGGAAATCGGTCGGGTAATTGAATTCCTCGTAACCCTGGAGCGCCCCCTTCCAATACGTCAGCTGGTTTTCCAGGCCGCTCGCGGCCTGGTATTCCTTCTGATGATTGGCAATATCCAGAAGCTGATAGGTCAGATGGGGCAGGACGACGGGTTGCCCCTCATCACCGAGGCAGTTGTAGGCCCTGAAGAGTTCTTTCAGGATAAGGCCCTCGGACCAAGCATCTGTAATTATGTTGTGCTTTGCAAATGCAAGGACGCAACCGGCACCGAGGGGCAGGGACGGATTCTCCCCCCGGAGGGCGATCAGGCGAATCCGCACCGGGGGACGGGCTCCCAGATTGAAGGGATGTCGGCATAGTTCCGTCAAAAGGGTGTCGAGTTCGTCGGTCTCCGCGGTCATCCGGCAGTAATCAAGCTGTCCAAGGCCGCAGGCGTGCCGGTCGAGAACCTGCTGGAAAGGGACTCCATCGACGGACGTGAACAGGGTGCGGAAGGTCTCATGGCGCTGGACCATGAGATCAAGCGCTTCCTCCATCCGGTCAAGGTCCACCACGCCCTGGAGATGGAGCGCGAGCGGCAGGTTGTAGCTGACATCGGTGCTGTCGAACTGCTCCAGGTACCAGAGCCGTTCCTGGGAATGGGTCAGGCGTCCGCGCCTGCTCGGCGAGACCACGATCTCCGGCCGCCCCGCCCCGGCGAATCCGGCCCCTTGAACCCGCTCGGCCAAGGCCGCCACCGTCGGATTCTCGAAGACATCCTTCGTGCTAATCCGGGCCTTCCCCTTGTAGAGCTCCGTCATGCGCGCGGCGATCTGGGTCGCAGTCAGGGAATGGCCGCCGAGGTTGAAGAAGTCGTCGAAAATACCGACATCACCGCGATCCAGGACGGACATGAAGACCTTCCGGATTTCCGCTTCCTCCCGGTTGCGCGGGGGAACATGGCCGGTAGTCTCGGGCCCGCTGGCCGGCGCAGGCAGGCAGCTGCGATCGATTTTCCCGTGGGCGTTGAGTCTGAACGCGTCCACGCGCATGAGGCTGTCAGGCACGACGCCTGGATGCAGATATTGCTTCAGATGCTGAGACAATCCGTCCATGAACTGGACAGGATCACCAGGTTGGGCACAGGTGAAGTATCCGGCCAGTCGCTTGTTCGCATCGGTCCCGTAGGCGACCACCACCGACCCGGTGACGCCCTGATACTGGTTCATCAATGTCTCGATTTCCTGGGTCTCGATGCGGATTCCCCGGACTTTCACCTGATGGTCGACCCGGCCGAGGAACTCGACCTGGCCATCCGGTGTCCACATGCCCAGGTCCCCAGTGCGGTAGACGCGACGTGCCCTTCCGTCCAGGTTCAGGGTGATGAATTTCGCGGCCGTCAATTCGTCCGCGTTGAGGTAACCGCGCGCAAGCCCCGCACCACCGATGCAGATCTCGCCAGGTATGCCGATCGGAACGGGCCTTAACATTTCATCGATGATGTAGAACTGGTAATTCAGCAAGGGCCTGCCGATGCAGCTTTCGGAGGTTCCAGGGGCATAAATCGCCAGGCTTGCACCGATTGTCGTCTCGGTCGGGCCATAGCCGTTGATCAAGGTTCGCCCCCTGGACCATTCGTCCATCATTCTGCGTTGGGGGCGATCGCCCATGACGACGAGGGTCCTGAGCGCCGGTAGGTCTCTTTCGGGCAACAGACCAAGAACGCTGGGGGTCAGGGTCGCCAAACTGATGGCGTGTTCAGAAAGGTATTCCACCATCTCATCCGCTCGAGTCTGGATCCCTTCGGGCGCCAGGTAAAGAGTGGCGCCCGTCAGGAGTGCACCGTAGATGTCCCAGCCGGCGGCGTCGAAGCCGATGGACGCGACGCAGAGAACGCGTTGGCCCGGTCCCAGGCTGCATACCTCCAGGGCCCCCTGGACGAGGTTGACCACGTTCCGGTGTTCGATCATCACCCCCTTGGGCCTGCCGGTGGAACCCGAGGTGAAGACGATGTAGGCAAGGTCCCCAGGCTGGTTCGTGCCCTGTGTCGCTGCCTGCCGCTGCAAATCCTGCATCGCGACGAGCATCTCCTCCAGGAGAAGCACGCTCCGGCCCTTCAAAAGCTCTGCGTGCCGGGCGAGGAAGGCGCCATCGCAAAGCATGATCTCGGGTGCCGCCTCCTGGATGATTTCTTGGATGCGCATGGGGGGGTAGGCGGGATCGACGGGGACGTAGCAGGCCCCGACCCGGATGATGGCAAGAAGGGCGGCGACGAGGTCCACCGATTTGCCGATGCAGATTCCGACCCGGGCACCCCTTAACCTTGGATGGCAGAACGACATATAGCCGGCCATACGTTCAGACAACCATGCGACTTCGCGGTAACTATGGGTCCCAGCGGCGTCGACCACGGCAGGATGGTCCGGCTGAAGCCCAACGATTCCGTCGAATCGTCGGTCTATCGTCTGGGGGCCTTCGCAATCCTTCGGGGTCCGGTTGAAGTCCACGAGGACCCGCCGCAGCTCATCTTCGGCCAGATAGGGGCATGAAGGGTCGGTAATGATGGCCTTCAGGTGATCCAGAGCGTTCCGGTGAGCCTCCTTGAAGCAGTGCAGCTGGAGTTCCTTCCCTTGGGGATCCACGTCCAGGCATCCACACATCTCGATGCACTCGAAGATCGCTCCGTCCCTGGGCAGGATGACCCGAATACGCTCCCCTAGCCGGTCTTCAAGGTCCTCCTGGGCCATCCATCGAACCCTGCACCGGGCTCCATCCGCAGGCGGAAAATGGGGGTCCAGCGCGATGGGGATCTGGCCGCAATCCGCGATCCGGTAGCTGCCGAGAAGGTCATAGATCCGGCAGGCCAGTTCCTCCATGTCCAGGCAGTCCAGTTCGTCGAAGCTCGCGCGAGAGAAACATGACCCGCTGCCCATATCCGTTCCGACCAGGGTTTCGAGCGCGTGCTCCCGCGACAGGCGGATGATGCAGTCCACAAGCTGCTCCTGTAGGGCCGCGAGTACCCCTTGGGCCTCGTCTCGCGCCGCCGCCGCAACAGGGGCCAGATGGCCCGTTACGCCGCCGTGCAGGTACTGCCAGCCCATCGAAACGCTGCCTTCCGAAGCGCATTCATCCCCTTCAAACCATCCGGGCATGGATGAGGCCAGGATCAGGCGGGTCCGCCCCCGCAATCCAGGCGCAGGACCGCCCAGGAGGACATCGATATCCTCCTGGGCGGCAATGGATGGATAGACGCTTGCTCCGAAGCAGGCAATCCCGGATTCCGAGCAAAGTTCAGCTAGGGCCGTGGAATCAGATAGGACTCTGACCTCATGCCCCAGCATGGAGATCTTTTCGACCCATTCATGAAACAAGGTCTGCTCGCAAAAAAAATTGATGCACAGTTTGTCCAACAAAGACTCCTTCAGCCATGGGCTGACCGGCAGGCCATCCATGCCCGCGTTTTTAGATGATTCCGTAATCAGCAAATGCCTTCCGGACCACCGGGTGCAACATCACCTCGGTCCTCCGCAGAAGGTCGATCATCTGCCGCGCGATGATATTCGTTTTGTCGATTCGCCCTTCAGTCCAGTTGCAATGCGTATCCTGCAGGATGCGATCGATTGCCATCCCTTCATGCCCGAGGCTCTCCAGCACGGACCGGTCGAATTCCATCTGCAGCCAAGGCGCCAGGTATCGATTGATCAGTTTCGGCAACAGGGCGCCGATGAGGCATTTCTGGTCTTCCTCCAGCCTTCCCCAGAAAAGCTTAAGGATCGATTCGAAAAGCAGGGAATGGCGTCCTTCGTCCATCACATGGTCATGCATGATGTTGTAGAAAGTCCGGCAGACATCCCTGGCCTTGGCAACCGCGATGAGATCGTTGGTGAGCGCGTGCTCGGCTAGGGTGACGGCGATAAGTTCGAAATTTGCCACCTCGCCATTGGGCAGCGAGGAGCCAATCTCCTTGATCGCCGCAGATAACGCAGTCTCGGAGGGAAGCGGCAGGGCCTCTATTCCGGTCAGTTCCTTTACCTGCCGCATGAAGTCCATGGCAACGTACGCATGGTAGCTTTCATCGATGACCACGGACAACGCGTCCAGAGCCATGGCCTCCCCGAAATCGACAGCATACGTTTTCCTAAAGATTCTCAAGGCAATATTATTAATTATCTCTGTTTCAATTCTTGCTATGTCATTCATGTATTTAAACAGGGACTGTGCTAAAATAAAGTTCTTCGCTTCGTCGCTGATATCCGTCAGGCCCGGATGGGAAAGAATTGGTTGTCTGGCTGGTGGGAAGATCCATCCGGGGCTGGATTCCTCGGATAAAACTCGTCGTGGCCGCGATCGCACCGAAGCCTGCTTCTCCCATCTGGGGATCATTGAGACGTAGGAGTTGGATTTCATTTGATTGAGTGTTTCTGGCATGCTGGATTCCTCCCACGTCAATTGGGACAATACGATTCCACGTTCCGTCCATCAGGCCTCGAGAACCTTTCCTGGTATTGAGGACCTGCGCTGGCAAGAGGGTCTGTCAACGAAGTCGAACCACTGCAGGTCCGTGCATGGTCCGGAACAGGCCAATGAGGCAACGTACCCTGGAGGAGCATCCAGGTTCAGCAGACGCCATGTGCGGGTCCCGCCTCGGGGGTCCGGCAGGCAGGCAACGTCCCGGAGCGTCGTGATCACCTGGAGACCGCATGGGACGCACAGGCCCACCCCGTCGGCCTTCAGCAAAGCCTCCTTTCGGACCCAGGTCCTGTGGAAGAAACAGGAGCGCATTTCTTCCGGAAGTTCCACCAGATGGCCTGCCTCAGCAGGAGAGCAGACTAGATCAACAAGGGGTCGCCAATCCCGGGTTCCCCTGACTTGCTCAAGGTCGAGGCCGATGGAGCACTTGCTGGCAAGGGCGAGCCAGGCCCAATCGCCACTATGTGTGAGGCTGAAATCCAGTTCGGGAGGAATCCCCGGCCCCCCGCGCAGGTGGGGCTTGCCCCCTTCCAGCCGGTACCCTATGTCCCCCGGCGCTAGGTTCAGATGGTAGGCAAGGATCCTCCGCATGGCCCAATGCGCCCACTGCCAGCGCCGCGCATCCACCGGATCCACTATTCTGGCCGCACGGGATCGTTCGAGCGGATCAAGTCCATTCGCGACGGGACACTGGAATTTGTCCGCTTCCCGGAGGTCCACCCGCCAGATCGCAACCTTGGTGCCCCTGTCGGGCGCGACAGATAAATTGGCCATTCGAGTCTTTGTTATCCATGGAAGGAGTGACGCTCCCATGCTTGGGAGGTTTGCGTTCATGCAGCAGCGCGCAGACGAAACGGACGACGGGTTGCACTGTATACGAGGTTGCTTTGGGACTCATGGCTGAAGCATTGTCGGTTGTAGGAGTGGATCCTTTCGGCGAAAACAATTGTCCCTCTGGTCATTCGGCGCAAGCGGGCGTAGCCTTTGGCGTCTATGGGTTTCCATCGATAAGTGGAATTTGATTCATATTGCACGGCTTCCCGGATGCTCTCGGGATAGGAAATGTGCAATTCTTGGTGTCCACCACCCGGGGAAAGGTTCCCCTCGCAGATTCCTCATACCTGCCCTCTTGTCGTGCGATCTTTCGCCTGTGGCAAGCAAGAGGGTGGGCCCTCCATGATTGGCATACTGCTTGTTCATCGCACTGTCTGAGATTAAGTGCCGGATCCCACTCGAAAGGAGGGAACGAGCCATCCAATGAACCCCTGGCCTCCTTGTGGCGGGCAGGGAGGAGGCAATGGCCCGTGAAGCCCAGCGCTGGAGCAAGCGCCGGACGATTGAGGGCGTGCTGAGAGTCCTCCCGGGCGAACCTCTGGCGGAGGTGTCCCCGGACGTCAATATATGAATCACCCGCCTAGAAGCCCGGCGGGACTGATGCGTCTACGGCCTGGGGCAGGCCAGGAAGGAGCGGGAGGGCGAGTTCTTGTTATTTCCGGCACCCCTGTTCGTGGGGGGCGGCGTGCGCCAAGAAATGCCCCAAAACGCGGCGGGACCACGAACTGCGGTCCCAGGACTCCGCACCGAATCATGAGGTCAGGAGTCTACGACAGGCAGGGAGGGCCTGCTCTACCCTTCGTTTAGAACGACATGGAGTTGCGTCCAGTCCTTTCTGTAAGGTCGCTCCGGCGGGATTTCCATGGACCTGGGGAGGGCGACTGAAGGCGGGTCTCGACGGGTGAAAACCCGCTGATGCAGGGGCGGGCCTCAGAGGGGGCGAAGCTGTTCCTGGATGGACCGGGTCCGGGCGTCCAGGGCATCCCCCGTGTGCTTCGTGCTCTTCCGCTCCAGCAGCATGACCAGGCAGGGGTCCTCGGCGATGGGGTTGTGCCGCACGCCTTTGGGCACGATGAAGAGCTCCCCGGGGGCGACCTGGACGACGCCGGATTCCAGTTCGATCTTCAAGTGCCCCTCGAGGACGTAGAAGAGCTCGTCCTCGTCGGCGTGGCTGTGCCACAGGAGCTGGCCATGCAGTTTCGCGACCTTCACATAGCAGTCGTCGAGGACGCCGATGACGCGGGGGGACCATGTCTCCGTCAGGGATTCCGCCAGCCTCGCTGGAGAGGTCGCAGGGATCTGGGAGGCCCCGGGCCCTGGAGTGGGTGCGCGAGGGGGTTCAGGGGTGTCGGGGGACGGTTCCATGGTCAAGGTCCTGGGATCCGGAAGGGGGGTGGCGCCGGGCGCCCGCGTTCCAACGCCGTGTTCTTGAAGATGCTGTGGATCCGGGTGCTGGACGGCAGGGGTGCCGCTTCGCGGCCGCTGGCTGGAGTATCAAGTGGTTTTCAACATTGACGCAAGGGGGTGCATGGGAATAGCTTGCAGGTGGCATTTATCAACAACCCGAAGGGGGCCCCCTGCGAAGCGCGGCCCATGAGGCCGGTGGATTGGTTGCTGCCGGTTCGCCCTCCGGGAAGGCCAGGTCGGCCCCCAAGCCCGTCCAGACCCCGCGCCCCAGGAATGCCTCCCGCGGCGCCTCTTGATCGGAGAACCCCATGTCCCTTGTCCAGGAGTTCAAGGCCTTCGTCGCGAAGGGAAACGTGGTCGACCTCGCCATCGCCGTGGTCGTGGGCGGCGCTTTCGGGGAGATCGTCAAGGCGTTCGTCAATGGCATCGTCATGCCCCTCGTGAGCTACGTCATGCCGGCGAACATGGTGTGGGAGCAGTGGACGCTGGGCAAGCTCCGCATCGGCCTGGTGCTGGGCGCCACGCTGAACTTCCTGATCATCGCGGGCGTCGTCTTCCTGGTGCTGGTCAAGGCCCTCGCCATCATCATGAGGAAGAAGGAGGAGGCACCCGCCCCGGACGCCCCGCCCACCAAGACCTGTCCCGAGTGTCTGGAGACCATCCCCGCCGCCGCCACCCGCTGCAAGTTCTGCACGAGCAAACTGGAAGGGTGAAGGCCAGGGGCCGGGCCTGGAGGCCGGCCGCCCCGGGCAGGGGCGGGTTCCGGAGGACCCTGAGCCGGATGGGCGGTTCAGGCCCTCCGCCCCGCCCGGGGGAAGTGGACAGCCACTGACGCGCCAGGGGCCTTAGCCTGGGGGCAGGTCTTCCGTGGCCCCCGAGGGGGCCCGGTCCGTGCCGGGCCGCCGGATCCCCTTTCCCGATGGGAGGGACACCGGTGGGCCTGTGGTCGGAACCCTCCTTGCGCATCGCCCGGGTTCAACCCCGCAAGGCGGCTTGATGCCCGGACCGTTCCTGGGCATTCGGCCCGTGGGCGCGTCTTCAGGGCTTCGGCGCGCTTCCGGGGCGGCTTCCGGACCCGGCCCCCACGCGATTCGAGGCCCGGGGCGGGCCCTGGTGGCCGCGACGCCCTTCCTCGAACCCCTCGCCCCTGGAGTTCCCATGCATCCTGCCCACCTGGTCTCTTCCACCGCCCCCCGGACGCCGTTCCAGGGATGGTGCTGGCGCGGGGCGGACCTCGCGCCCCGGGAGATGGCCGCGTATGTGCCGGGGGCGGTCCTCAGGCACCTCGGCCCCGCCGCAGCGCGGACCGGGGCGCCCCGCGACTTCCCGATGATCTTCTGGATTCACGCCTGGGAACGCTGTGCCCGCATCGGGGACACCGGGACCGTCGTCTTCGAGCCGGACGCCGCGTTCCGGGTGGTGCGGGTGGACGTCATGACGGACAACCGGCTCTGCTGCTTCCTGGAGCAGGACGCTGCCGGGGGCGGGGACCTGGAGGCGGCCTATGAGGCGCGCCTGCTGGAGACCCTGCCCAGGCCGGCCCCGCCCGACCCGGAGCTGATCGAGGCCTTCGCGGGGCCCTTCGCGCGGTGGTCCATGGATGCGGTGCCGGGCGATCCTCCCCTCTTGGGTCAGGTGTACGAGGCCGAGGAGGCGGTGCGCTTCGCCAGTGCCTGGTCCGGCGTCGACGCGGAGGTGGTCCGGCGCGTGCTGGAGGCCAAGGCCCGCTACCTGATGCTGGCGGGCCTCGGCGGCTGCGAGGAGGACGATGGCCTGATCCGGGAGCGGGAGGCGGTGCGCCACCTCCTTCCGGAAACGCCCGGCGTGGTGGATGACCGGGAGACCGATTACGTGGTGCTGGCCACGGACCTCGACGAGGAGACGGTCCTGCGCGTCACCCAGGGCGAGACGGCCTACCTGGAGGGCCTGGGGCTCCTCACCTGGGAGGGGGACGCGGATCGCGAGGCCGCCCTCGGCGCGCCCGTCCTGGATGGCGATCCCGGCGGCCGGGAGGGGGACGCATGGGAGGATTCGCCCCTGCGCGAGGGGCAGGAGCACCCCTGGGGGGGGTTCCGGCTGGCCTACCAGGTCGCTCCGTCCTTCGCGCCCGCCTACGGGCTCACCGTGGACCACGACCAGGGCCAGACCCACCTCCGCTTCCACCTCGCCGCGGACCCAGGCGCGCGGAAACCGGCCCTGAGGCCGCCCAGCGTGCTCCTTCCTCCGGAGGAGGTCCACCTCCTCGTCTCCGGCCTGCGGCGCCTCCGTATCGCGCCCTTCGCCCCGTCCAAGGACGGGCTGGATGGGGTGACCTTCTCTCTCCGGATCCAGCATGGGGTCGACACGGCGGAGTTCTGCTGGTGGTGCGATCTACCGAAGGGATGGGGCGGCCTCCGCCGGATCCAGGAGCGGCTCGAGGCCTACTGCGCGACCTATTTCCACTTCCCGCCCGAAAGGAGCTTCCGATGACCCTCCACCCCCGCCTCGATCACCACCAGCAGCCTGTGAGGATCGCCAGGCCCCACACCCCCACGCCTCCCGGGACGTGGCCGGATCCCGCCGCGCTCGCCACGGTCATCCCCGACGGGCCCCTGCCGGAGCAGCTGAACGGCGTGCCCTTCTCGCCCTGGAGCGGGGCCCCGGCCGGGAACGCCGGCTGGCAGGACCTGGCGGAGCCCTGCGCCTTCCCGGAGCCGCCCTTCGAGGCGAAGGGCATGAAAGCCGCCGCGGGCGCGGTGGTGGTGGAGCCCGACGGCCGGGTGTGGGTGGTGGCGCCCAGCAATGCCTTCGGGGGCTACCAGGCCACCTTCCCCAAGGGCAAGGCCGACGGCATGGGCCTGCGCGCGACGGCCCTCAAGGAGGTCTTCGAGGAAGCGGGGCTCCAGGTGGAACTCGTCGCGCACCTGGTGGACGTCCCCCGCAGCACCTCCCGGACGCGCTACTACCTGGCGCGGCGGAAGGGCGGGACGCCCGCGGCCATGGGGTGGGAGAGCCAGGCGGTGCACCTGGCGCCCCCGTCCAGCCTGAAGGGCCTCCTCCACCACCCCAACGACGCGCCCATCCTGGAAGCCCTCCAGAAGGCCCATCCCCTTTCCTAGGAGCAGACCATGTGGATCTTCCTCAACGACGCCTTCCTCTCGATCGTGGACAAGGGCGGCGACGGCACCACCCTCCTGGTGCGGGCCCGCCGCGAGGGTGACCTGGAGCGGGTCTTCCCCGGGGCCCAGGTGGAGCGGACGCCCCGCAATGACTACCGCTACCGGGCCCGCGTCGACCGGGAGGCGGTGGCCCAGGCCCTGGCCGCCGCCGTCCGCGGCATCGCGTACGGCAACTTCAAGGATTCCGTTCAGGACAGCGCCCGGCACGACGCCTACCTGGAGGTGTGGCGCGCCATGTACGCGTTCCAGCGCGCGAGCCCGCCTCCGTCGCGTTCCTGATCCGGCTTCCGCGGAAGCCTGGGCGCGGAAGGGGCCTACCGGAAGAAGATCATGGCCATGGCGAAGGCGCCAAGGAAGCCGCAGACGTCGGCGACGAGGGCGCAGGGAAGGACGGCGCGGGTCTTCTTGAGGCCGATGGCGCCGGAATACAGGGCGATGACGTAGAGGGTGGTGTCGGTGCTGCCCTGGAGGAGGCAGGAGAGGCGGCCCGTGAAGGAATCGGCGCCGAAGGTGCGCATGGCGTCCAGGGTCAGGCCGCGGGCGGCGCCGCCGGACAGGGGCTTCATGAGCATGGTGGGGAAGGCGCCGACGGCGCCCTCGGGGAGTCCGGTCCACCGGACGCAGGCCCAGATGCCCTTCACGAGGAGATCCATGCCGCCCGAGGCCCGGAAGACACCGACGGCCACGAGGATGCCCACGAGGAAGGGGATCAGGGAAAGGGCGGTCTGGAAGCCCTCCTTGGCGCCGTCGATGAAGACCTCCCAGGCGTTGACCTTGCGCAGGGTGGCCAGGGCCAGGAACCAGAGGATGGCGCCCAGCATGAGGGCGGTTCCGAGGGTGGTGGAGGCGGCCTCGACGCGGTCGTGGGGCAGGCGGAGGAGCAGGGCGACCCCGCCCCCGAGCACGGCGGCCAGGCCCAGGAGCCACCCGAGCAGGACGGGGTCGGCCAGCTTCAGCCGCTGGACCAGGGCCACGGTCAGGAAGCCGCCGGCGACGGAACAGGCGCTGGCCACGAGGATGGGCAGGAAGATGTCCGCGGGGTTCCGGGCGCCGGAGGCTGCGCGGATGGCCATGATGCTGATGGGGAAGAGGGTGAGGCTGGCCGCGTGGAGCACCATGAACATGACCTGGTGGTCGGTGGCGGTGCCGGGATGGGGGTTGAGGGTCTCCAGCTCCTTCATGGCCTTGAGGCCGGCGGGGGTGGCGGCGTTGTCCAGGCCCAGGAGGTTGGCGGCCACGTTCAGCACCATGGCGTCCGCCGCCGGATGGCCGGGGGGCAGGCCCGGGAAGACCCGCTTCAGGAGGGGGGAAAGGGCGCGGGAGAGAAGGCGGACGGCACCCGCCGCCTCGCCCACCTTCAGGATCCCCAGCCAGAGGGTGAGAGCGCCCGTGAGGCCCAGGGCCACCTCGAAGCCCGTCCTGGCGGCGTCGAAGGAGGCCTGGGCCATGGCGGCGAACACGTGGGGGTCGGCGCCGGTGAGCCAGCGCCAGGCACCGAGGGCGCCGGCGAGGAAGAAGAGCCCGAGCCACACCACGTTCAATGCCATCCCGCCTCCCCCTGCCGCCCTGTCCTGGTTGGACCTGTGCTGACATGGTAGCCGCACCCCCGGCCCCGGCGTTCCGCCGGGACCGGGGGCGCGGGGCGGGGCCGGGGCTCAGGCCTCGTCGCGGAGCCTGGGCTGCCGGGGCACGGTCAGCATGATGGAGCCGATGGCCACCAGCACCATGACGAGGTTGAAGAGGAGCGCGGCGAAGGCCGCGGCCCGGACGGCGGTGTTGTCCTGGCGCCCCTGCATCGCCAGGAACTCGCCCATGAAGCCCGCCCCGGTCTTCGCGCCGCTGAAGGCGGTGAAGATGGCGAGGGACACGGCCGCCCCGATGGCCCCGCCGAGGGACGAGGCCATCTTGTAGATGCCCGCGCCGGACCCGGCCTGGTCGGGGGGGAGGTTCGCCAGGGCGGCGTCCGTGGAGGGGGTGGCGTAGAAGGCGAGGCCGAGGCCGAACAGCGCGTAGGCCACGGCGGCGAGGACGCGGTACTGGGCCAGCATGAGGTGGGTGGGCAGGAGCAGGACGCAGGAGGCGGCCACGATCAGCGAGCCCCAGATCATGGGCCTGCGGGGGCCGAAGCGCTGCAGGAGCTTCTCGCCCAGGCGGATGAAGGCGATGATCGTCAGGGCGTACCCGAGGGTCAGCAGGCCGGCCTCGGAGGCCTTCAGGCTCCCCCCCACCTGGAGGAGCTGCTGGCTGACGATGAGCAGGCCGATGGTGCCGTTCAGGAGGAAGTTGGACAGGGTGGCGCCCGTGAAGGTCATGTTCCGGAACAGGCGGAAGTCCACGAAGGCGTTCAGGGCCTTGCGCTCGACCTGGACGAAGGCCCAGAGGCCCAGGGCCCCCACCGCCGCCAGGCCCAGGGTGGCGGGGCGGGTCCAGCCCAGCCGGCTCCCGAAGATCAGGACCACCATCAGGGCGACCATGGCCACCAGGAAGGTCGCCACCCCCGGGACGTCGAAGCGGTGGTGCCTGCCGGAGGCCTGGGCCTTGAGTTCGGGGGTGGCGCGGATCAGCAGGTAGGAGACGGCGGAGATGACGATGGAGATCAGGAAGATGGAGCGCCAGCCCACGAGGGTGGCCATGTAGCCGCCGAAGATGGAGGCCAGGCCCGAACCGCCCCAGGATCCGATGGACCACATGGAGACGGCGCGCTGGCGGGCCTTGCCGTCCCAGCAGGTCTTCACCAGGGCCATGGTGGCGGGCATGATGCAGGCGGCGGACAGCCCCTGGATGGCGCGGCCCGCCAGCATCAGCGGCAGGGCCAGGGCGCCCGAGGCGCACACGATCAGGAGGGAGCCCAGGATGCCCAGGCCGTTGCCGATGAGCGCGACCTTCACCCGGCCGACGCGGTCGGCCATGCCCCCGAAGAGGACGATGAAGATGCCGGAGAAGAGGGCCGTCACGGACACGGCCAGGTTCATGAAGACCGGGTCCAGGGCGGGATGGGGCCAGGCCTTGGCGCCGGGGGGAAGGGGGCCGTTGAGGTCCTGGAGGATGGCCGGGGCGATGGTCCCGGTGGTACCGGCGAAAAGCCAGAAGGTGACGACGCCGAGGACGATGCCCCAGAGCAGCCGCTCGGTGCCGAGGTCCTGGGAGGAACGGGTTTCGGTGGTCATGGGGTGCCTTTCGGGAGGTCAGGCGGCGAGCCAGGTCCCGGCGGCGGCCAGGAGGGTCTCGATGCCGGTTCGCAGGGTCGGGTCCAGGGCCGGGGCCCAGTACGGGGAATGGGGTCCGGGCAGGGCGTCCAGGGTGCCCTCCCGCGCCGCCGCGTCGTAGGCCTCGGGGGAGGTGCCGCCCACGAACCAGTAGCAGTAGGGCGTGCCCCAGGCCTGGCCGAAGCGTCCGAAGTCCTCGCTGGCGCCCACGGGGCGGGCCTCCGAGAGGAGGTCGCCGAACTGGGCCCGGAAGGCCTCGGCCACGCGCCGGGTGACCTCGGCGTCGTTGAGGGTCAGGGGAAAGTTGTTGATCGGCTCGAACTCGGGGTCCCGGGGCGCGTTGGAGGCCCTCGCCTCGGCGATGCAGACGCGGCGGATGGCCGCGAGCAGGTGCTCCCTGACCGCGAGGTCCGTGGTGCGGACGTTCAGCTTGATCACGGCCTCGGCGGGGATGATGTTCTCGGCGTGCCCCGCGTGGAACTCGCCCACCGTCACCACGGCCTGGGCCTGGGGCGCGACCTCCCGGGCCACCAGGGCCTGGAGGCGGAGGACGGCGGCGGAGGCCATCACGATCGGGTCGATGGCGTTCTGGGGCATGCCGCCGTGGCCGCCGGCCCCGAAGAACCGGACCTGGAGGCTGTCGCCCGCGGTCAGGAGCTGCCCGGCCTTGCACGCGACGGTCCCGGCCCGGTACTGCAGCAGGTGCTGCCCGAAGATCACGTCGGGACGGGGAAACCGCGCCACCAGGCCGTCGTCGAGCATGGCCTGGGAGCCGGTGCCGGTCTCCTCCGCCGGCTGGAGGACCACCAGCACGGTGCCCCGCCAGGCATCCCTGGCCCCGGCCAGGACCTGGGCCGCGCCCAGGGCCCAGGCCAGGTGCATGTCATGGCCACAGGCATGGGACACGGGCACGGGCTCGCCCTTGGCGTTGAGGCCTTCGCAGGCGGCGGCGTAGGCCAGGCCGGTCTGCTCCCGGATGGGCAGGGCGTCCATGTCCGCCCGCACCATGACGGTGGGGCCGGCGCCGTTCTCCAGGAGGCCCACCACCCCGGTGCCCCCCACCTGCTCAACCACCCGGTAACCCGCGTCGCGCAGGCACGCGGCGGCGACGGCGCCGGTGCGCGCCTCCTGGTGGGACAGCTCAGGGTGCTGGTGGAAGTCCTTGTACAGGGCTTCGACGCGGGGCAGGACCCGCGCGATGAGGGGCCGCAGAGGGTCGACGAAGGGGTTCATGGGGGGGACCTCCCGGATCTGGACGCATCCAGGATCGGTTCCCCGTAAGCTCACCAAAAGGCATTATTTATTCAAAGGTGAACACCAAAAGTGGTCATGCGCCGCGCTTGCCGCAGCCCTTGCGGCCGGCAGGAGAGGCGCACCAGCGTGCGACCTGGTGCTTCATGAGGTCGGCGAAGGCCCTGGCCACGGGGGTGAGGGGCACGTCCACCCGTGTGATGAGGCCGATGTCGCTGGGGGGCGGGGGGTCCTGCAGGGCCACCGCCCGGATCCCCTGGGTTTCCGGGCAGTCGAGCAGACCCATGGGCATGAAGGTGATGACATCCGTGTTGCGCACGAGGCTCAGGGCCGAAAGGACGGATTCGCACTTGAGGATGCGGGCGGGGGCAGGCAGGCCGGCCTCGCTGAAGTACCCGAGGAGGCGCGTGCCCAGGCCGTGGGTGCCGAAGCTGGTGGCGAGCCACTCCTGGTCCTGGAGGTCCTTGAGGCGGCGGGCGCCGGCGCAGGGGTGGCCCTCCCGCAGGACCACGGCGTTGGAGGCCCTGAACCAGTGTTCGAAGGCCAGGTCCTCACCCACGGCCTCCCCGGCGATGACGAGCACGCCGAAATCCAGGTGGCCCTGGCGGACGCCCGGAAGGGCGATCCCCTCCAGGCCCTCCACCACGTGCAGTTTCACGTGCTTGAAGGTGCGCCGAAAGGCGGCCACGGCGTGGGGCAGGACGGTCAGGGCCACCAGGGGGGTGACGCCCACCGCCACGCTCCCTTCATCGGCGCCCTTGGCCTGCTGGATCTCGGCCCGGGCGAGGGCCGCCTGGCGGAGCATCAGGTCAGCCCGGGCCAGCAGGCGCCTGCCGTCCACCGTGAGCTGGATCCCTCGCACGCTGCGGTGGATCAGGGCGGTGTCCAGGTCCTGTTCCAGTTCCTTGAGGGCCTTGGTGAGGGCGGACTGGGACAGGGACATGCGGCGGGCGGCGGCCCGGATGCTTCCCGTTTCCACGGCCGCGCGGAAGGCCTCGAGTTGGTGGAGCTTCATGGGGCCCCCTCCTGGTGAACACTTTTGGTGGTCATTCTACCCAAAATTATGCCTTTTGGGGTCCGGGGGCGGAGCCCATACTTCCCCATCGAACCGGACAAGCATGGGCGCACGGACGCCCCAACGTAGGGGCCCCACCCCCTGACCTGGGGGGTGCGCATGGGCCTTGGCCTCCACCTGATCCAACCCAGGAGCGATCCATGTCTCACCTGCCGCAAGCTGCCGCAATGCCGGCCGGGGGCACCGGGAAGGGATACGTTTGCCCCCCCAGCGTGCTGTTCGGGATGTGCATCGCCGTTTCCATCTATTGGCTCTTCGCCCTGTCCATGAATCCGCTGGTGCCGAGCATCGCCCGGGACCTCCACCTGCCCCTGGGCGTGGCGGACCCCAACCTGGCCCTGGCGGTCAGCTTGGCTGGATTGACGGCGGGCATCTGCATCATGCCCATGGGGGGGCTGGCCGACCAGTTCGGGCGCATCCGCCTGACCCGGATCGGCCTGGGCGTGGGCCTGGTCGGCGCGTTGCTTTGCGGCCTGGCACCCAGCATCGGGCCGCTGGTGGCCGGGCGGTTCTTCCTGGGGCTGTCGGCGGCCATCGTCATGCCCGCCACCCTCGGCCTGGTGAAGGTTTATTACGGCGATGCCGAGCGGCCCCGGGCCATCACGTACTGGTCCCTGGCCACGGCCGGCTGCGCCAGTTTCTCGAGCCTCTTCGGGGGCATCCTGGCCACCCACGCGGGCTGGCGCTGGGCCTTCCTCCTGGCCGTCCCCTGCATCCTGGGGGCCTTCTTCCTGCTCCGGTCCGCGCCGGAGCGGAAGGCCCCGGCCACGGGCCGGCGGCCCTTCGATGGGGTCGGGTTCTCGGCCCTCATTCTCGGCCTCCTGGCGCTGAACCTCTTCATCAGCAAGGGCAAGGCCTGGGGCTGGACGAGCCTGCCCACCCTGGGCAGCCTCGGCCTCTTCGCCCTGATGCTGGCGATCTTCATCCCGAACGAACGGCGCCAGGCCGCTCCCATCGCCGATCTCTCCCTGTTCCGCAGCCGGGCCTTCACCGGGGCGGTGGTCGCCAACCTGTTCGTCAATTCCCTCCTGGGGGTGCTGGTCGTGATCATGATCTACCTGCAGAAGGGCCGGGGCCTGTCCGCCATGCAGGCGAGCCTCCTGACCTTGGGCTACGCCTTGGCGGTGCTGGCCCTGCTGCGGGTCGGCGAGAAGGTGGCCCGGATCACCGGCCCCCGCCTGCCCATGATGCTGGGCGGCCTCAGCCTCATCGGCCTGGTGGTTCCCCTCGCCTGTACGTTCGTTCAGAGCAATGTGCTCTATTTCACCTGGGTCTTCATCGGCCTCGCCTTCCTGGGCGTGGGGCTGGGCCTCTTCATGACCCCGGCAACGACCCTGGCCATCAACGAGGCGCCCGCGGACAAGGCGGCCCTCGCCGGCGGGATCTTCAAGATGGGCAGCTCCCTGGGCGGCGCCTTCGGCATCGCCATCCACCTGGCCATTTTCGGCGCGGTCCTGCAGAGCACCGGCAGCCTCCACGCGGCGGCCCGGACCAGCATCGCCTTCGGCCTGGTGGCCGCGGTCCTGGCCTGCCTCGTCCCCAGCTTCCTCACCCCCACCCACGCCGCGTGAGTTCCCTTCCCCGAGGAGTCCCCATGAAGCGCCTTCCCGCCCTCCTGCTCTGCGCCGGCCTGCCCGCCCTGGCCCAGGCCCCCGCGAACCCCCTGTCGATCGCCACCGACGCGTTCTCCGCCACCCTCTACGGGCTCCTGGACGCCGGGGTGGGCTACATGCCCCACAGCCTCAACTGGGATGGCACCTTGCCGCCGAGCACCGCGCCGGTGGCCCTGACGGGCCGCAAGGCGGTCTTCGGCATGTTCGCCGGCGGCGTCTCCCAGTCCCGGTGGGGCATCCGGGCCTCCGCGGACCTGGGCGGCGGCTGGAAGGCCATCGCCCACCTGGAAGCCTGCCTCGTGGGCACCTCCGGGGTGGTGGGCAACTCCGCCGTCGGCCTGGCCAGCAACACGGCCCTGGGTCCCGGCTGGGCGGGGGATTCCGCCGTGAACAACCAGCTCTTCGCCCGCGCCTGCTATGCGGGCGTCAGTTCGGAGCGCTACGGCACCCTCACCTTCGGGCGCAACATCAGCCTGATGATGGAGAACGCGGTGGCCTACGATCCCCTCGGCGCGGCCCAGCTGTTCTCGCCCCTGGGCTTCTCGGGCACGTACGGGGGCGGCGGCTCCACGGAGCAGTCGCGGGTGGACAGCAGCCTGAAGTACAAGGTCAGGCTCGGCGCCTTCAACCTGGGGGCCCTGTACAAGTTCGGCAACGTGGCCGGCGCGCCGGGGGCGCAGAGCGGGATCCAGGCCAATGCGGGCTACGAGCGGGGCCCCCTGGGCCTCCAGGTCAGCTACCAGGCCTCCCAGGACGCCTTCGCCCTGGGCAGCCCCAACGGCACCACCCAGCCGCTGGGCACGGTGGTGGCCACGGCCTTCGACACGGCCTCCTGGATGGCGAACCTCAAGTACGGCTTCGGTCCCGTCACCCTGAAGGCCGGGTACCAGCGCCTCACGTACACGAACCCCAGCCATCCCGTGGAGGACCAGGCCCTGGACAGCCTGTTCTCCGTGCTCATCGCCAAGCCGGTCAACGTCACCCGGTACGCCAACGGCGCCCGCAAGCTGAACGTCACGTGGCTGGGCGGGTCCTGGGACGCGACGTCCAGGCTCGTGGTCCAGGCCGCCGTCTACCACGTCGACCAGAACGATCATTCCGGCGGGAACCCCATCGCCTCCGCCAAGCACGGGACGTCCAGGTACGTGTCGGTGCTCGTGGACTACCGCATCACCCGGCGGTTCGAGGTCTACGCCGGCCACATGGGCAACGAGGCCTCGGGCGGCATGGCGATCCCGGGCTGCTACACCACCAACGGCCTCACCGGCGTGGGGTTCCGCTTCGCTTTCTAGACGGCCCGAACCTCCTGCCCCGCCGGCGCACGCCTGGAAAGGGCCGTGAGGGGAGGGCATGTTCCGGGATCGGATCAGGAGCGAGGGGACGGGGCGAGGGCTGGTGTGCCTCCATGGGCTCGGCGGGAGCGGGAAGGTGTGGGAACCGCTCCGCTCCGACCTGGCCCGGGACCATCAGGTCGTTTGCCTGGATTTGCCGGGGCATGGGGGGACGCCCCTGCGGCAGCCCCGCGTGGACCTGGAGGACCTGGCGGACGCGACGGCGGCGGCGGTGGACCGGTTGGACCTCCCGGATCCGGTGCTCGTCGGCCATTCCCTGGGCGGGTACATCGCGGCCCTGGCCGTGCGGCGGCACCCCGCCTGCGCCCGGGCCCTCGTGCTGATCGACCAGACGTTCCGCCTCGAGGCCCCCCTCCCGCCGGCGGCCCTGGCCGCCGTCGCCCGGGACCCGGAGCCGGTCCTGCGGGTGATGCTCGGCAGCAGGGCCGCTTCCCCCGCCCAGGGGCGGGCGCGGGTCGCCGAGGCGCTGGCGGTGGGCCCCGAAGTGCTGCTGGGCTACCTGGCGAGCCTGGGGCGCGGGGAGGGGGCGGAGCTCGCCGCCGGCCTGACCGTGCCCGTCCTGGTCTGCGTCCGGCAGGCGCCCGAACCGGGGTCCCGGGCCTTCCGCGCCTGGATGGCGGCCCAGGGCCTGGACCGGATACCTCGGGTCGCCGTGGCGGTTTTCGCGGGCGCCGGGCATTGGATCATGCTGGACCGCCCCCGCTCCCTGGCGGGGGCCATCCGGGAACTGGAGGCGCGGCTGGCTAGCGCGCCGCGGCCAGGGCCGCCTCGAGGGGGGTCTCCTCGCCGGTGGTGAGGTTGACGCGCAGGAGCCGGGTCTCGCCATGGATGGGGACCACGGAGGCCGCGCGGACGAGCCAGCTGGACACCTTGGGGTCGGTGGGGACGAGGTCCACCATCAGGCCCTTGGGGGTGAACCGCCAGCCCTTCACGGTGACTTCGTCCGCGCTGCCGACGTCCTCGCGCAGGAGGGCCCGGGAGCCGGGGGCGGGGAGGGTGGCCCAGTCCTCGTCGCCGGCGGGGACGACCGCAGCCTGGCGGCAGGCCTTCTGCTTCGTGGCCAGGGTCAGGTCCAGGAGGGCCTGCAGCCCATCGGTGAGTTCCTGGCTCGCGTCGGGGTCGTCCTCGGCGAAGGCCAGCGCGGTCTCGATCACGTCGGGGAAGGCCTCGATGAGCTGCTGGGTGAGCCGGAGGCTCCCGTGGGCCGCGTCGTAGACGCAGAGGCCGCTGCAGACGCCCAGTCCGTTGGGCCCTTCCTGGGTATAGAACTGGCCGAGTCCCAGGTCGCGGGCCGCGATGCCGAACTTGGCGCAGAAGGCCAAGAGGAGGGCCTGCCCGAGCTCCTCGGTGAGCACGGCGCGGTCGTCGAAGTACCAGCAGACGCCGGTGGTCTCGAAGAACCGGGTCAGGGGGCGCTGGGCCCAGGCGCAGTCGGGCCCGTACTGGACCTGGAGCCGGGCGCTGCCCCGCTGCTCCGTGAAGCCCACGATGCGCTCGCTGACCTGGACCTCGGCCTCGGCGATGAAACCCTCCTCGCTTGCGGTCAGGTTCAGGGTGCCGCCCGTGAACTTGGGGAAGACCTTGCTCTGGAGCGTGGCTTTCGTCGTGACGCGCCTCTCGGGCTTGACGCTGATCTCGCCGTTGCGCAGCTTGTATTGGAAGACCCGGTAGGGCCGCCCCATGTAGTAGTAGACCGCCCCCGGGAAGGCCTCGCGCAGGGACTGGGAGAAGGAGACGCTGCCGAGGGGCTGGAGGTGGGGCCCGCGCTGGAGGCGGATGGCGAGGCTCTTCTCGATGCCGGAGCGGACCGGAAACTCCAGGTGCGGGCCGCCCTGGGCGCGCTGCTTCAAGGGGTAGAGGTCCTCGGGGACGGCCAGCGACGGGTTCAGCTCGTTGTCCAGGAGGCTGCTGAACAGCTCCGGCAGGTTGGAGAAGACGCTCCGGTCCACGGCCCGGGGGTCGGCGGCGGAGAGCTCGAAGGCGGCGCACAGGGCGTTGGCGTACTGGACGTAGCGGTTCTCCAGGTAGAGCCAGCTCTCCTCGACGGGGCGGGCCAGGAAATCCTCGAAGGACTGCCCCCCCGCGGTCGCGAGGCCCCGGTCGTCGACCACCAGGCAGATGCCGTAGGCCCGCCGCCCGACGCGCCCCGCTCGCTGCCAGAAGGCCTTCATGGAGGCCGGGATCCCGAGCATGACCACGATGTGGAGGTCGCCGATGTCGAGCCCCAGCTCAAGGGCGCTGGTGGACACCACGCCCAGGAGCTCCCCCTTCTCCATGGCCGACTGGATCATCTTCCGGTCATCATCCTCGTAGCCTGCGCGGTAGGGGAGGACTGCGGCCCGCTCCAGGCCCTCGGGGGCAGGCTCGTCCTCGGAGCCTTCGGGGGCGCCTTCGGACCGGGAAAGGGCGGAGACGATCTGTTCGACCATCTTCCTGGAGTCGGCGAAGGCCAGGAAGCGTCCCGCGCCCTGCTTGAGGAGGGCCCGCAGGAGGCCCACGTGCTGCTCGAAGGCGCCCTTCCCGGCGGGGCGGAGCAGGAGGAGGGTCCGGCCCGGGCGCCCCGTGCCGTCCGAATCCTGGTCGAAGACGGTCATGGTCCGGCCCGTGAGCTTTTCCAGGAAGGTGCCCGGATCGCCGACGGTGGCGGTGCTGGCGATGATCTGGCGGAGTGCGCTCACGGCCTGGAGGCGGTGGAGGAGGTAGGCCATGTTGGTGCCGAAGACGCCCTCGTAGACGTGGGCCTCGTCCAGGACCAGCAGGCGGAGCTCGGCAAGGAACCGCCGGACGGCGGCGTGCTCCAGGTGGCTCAGCATCCAGGCGTGGAGCACGTCGGGCGTCATGAGGATCACCGGGTGCTGCTCGAGGAGGGCAGCCCGGCTCGCGGGGGGGACGCTCCCATCGATGAAGGCGCAGGAGAGGCCCAGGGGATCGAGCAGCCGCCTCCATTTGTCGAGCTGGTCCTGGATGAGGGCCTTGACCGGGTAGAGCGCCAGGACCCGGGTGCCGGGGCGGCTGAGCACCGCGTGGAGGGCGGTGGCCATGAAGACGAGGCTCTTGCCTGAGGCCGTCGGGGTGGCGAGGCACAGGTTCTCCCCGGCGAGGCCGGCGGCGATGCCCTCGGCCTGGTGGGCATACAGCCCCTGGGGGACCTGCTGGGCGAGGAGGGCCCGGAGCCTGGGGTGGAGGCCTTCGGGGAGGGGCCGCACCCGGGCGGGGCAGCCAGGCAGGGTCACCTCGGCGCAGGGGTCCAGACCCAGGGCCAGGGCGGCGGTTCGGATCGAATCGAGGGATCGGGCAGCATCCATGGGGAACTCGCGGGGCCTTCCGGGGCCGGGGGAAAGAAGACCGGGGAACGGTCCTGCTGTCGGGGGGATGAACGCCTCAGTATGATGGGTTCGCTAACCTTTGGCACGGAAAGGTTAACCGTGCAGGCCCAGGTGCGGCCGGCCCCTGCAGGATAGGGCCGACCGCGCGACAGGGGCTGTCCTGGCGCGCGGGGGATTCCACCTGGAATCGGATCCCACGTTTGGTTTTCAGGCCGGGGCGGAGACGGAGCCCGCCAATCGACGGGCCTCCTCGGTGACGGGGGCGGGGAAGCCCGACAGCTCCAGAAGCCGGATGGCGTTGCGGGTGTAGACGGGACCCGGCCGCAGCCGGTAATCGAAGCCGAAGGCGTCACCGGTCACCTGCTCCGCGAAATGGTGGACGTCGAATCCGTCGGCCAGGGCCTGGCCCACCTCCAAGTCGTGGGTGGTGACGAGGACGAGGTGGGTGGCGCCCAGGTGGCGGAGCAGGGCGGTGGAGGCGGCGACCCGCTCGACGGTGTTGGTGCCGCGGAGGATCTCGTCGATGAGGAGGAGGTGGGGCCGGGGGGTGTCCGCGAAGGCCTTCAGGCGCTGGATCTCCACGAGGTAGTAGCTCTGGCCCGCCTCGAGGCGGTCCTCCCGGCGGATGGAGGAGGCCACCGGCAGGCGGGGGAGGGTGGCCTGGGCCGCCCGGACCAGATGCAGGGTCTGGGCCAGGACCAGGTTGACGCCCACGGTCTTGATGAAGGTGGTCTTGCCAGCCATGTTGGAGCCGGTGATGAGGACCGAGCGCCCGCGCACGGCCAGGTCGTTGCCCACCGGGTCCGCCAGGAGGGGGTGGGTCAGGTCCCGCACGTCCAGGTCCCGGCCGGTCCCGAAGGCCGGGGTGATGAAGGCTCCGGGCGCGGCGTCCAGGACGGCGGCGATGGCCAGGTCCGCGTCCAGCTCGCCGAGGGCCTCCAGGGCGGCCAGCAGGTCGCCGCGGTGGCGCAGGAGGGCTGGGACGGCCCAGAGGAAGGCCACCACGTCCAGGAGGAAGAGGATGTTCAGGTAGCCGAAGACGACGGCCGCCAGCTCCGGCAGCTGGCTGCGGTCCACGGCCAGGGTGCTCAGGCGCGCCTGGACGCGGGCCAGGGCCGGCCGGAGGGCCAGGAGCCGCGCCCGCGCGGGAAGGGGGGGGCCGCCGGGGAGCGTGGCCAGGGCGTCGGCCGCGGCGAGGAGGGCGTGGAGCCGGGAGAAGGCCGGGCCATGCACGGAGAGCCGGCGCCCCACGGTCTCGTTGAGGACGATGTTGACGAAGAGGAAGGCCAGCGACGCGATCAGGAGCCAGGGTGCGACCAGACCCCCCAGGATGCAGGCGAGGGGGGCCAGGGCGCAGGCGATGTAAAGCCCGGGGCTGGGCAGCTGGTCGGGCAGGCCGTGGATGAGGAAGGGGGCCAGGAAGGGGGTTCCGGGGCCGCCCAGGGGCGCCAGGACCCGCCGGGCCCTGGCGGCCCAGGCCGGGTCCGCGCGCAGGGCCGCGTAGGCGCGGGTCCGGGCCTCCAGGTCGGCGTCGTCCGCGGCCAGGACGCGCAGGCGCCGGTAGAGCATCTGGCTCCCCATCCAGCTCGCGGTCCGGTCAAAGCGCCGGAAGACCTCGTCCAGCGCCAGGTCGGCCCAGGTGTCGCCGTCCACCGTCCCGGGCGCATCGCCCAGGGCCTGGTGGTAGAGCCGGACGAGGTCCAGGTCGCGGGGTTCCGGGGGCGTCGGAGGCATGGGGGATCCAGGGCCCCGCGGGGATCGATGGTCCGGGGGCGCTGGGACAGCATACCCGGCGATGGGCGCCTACGGGCCCAGGCGGCGCTTGGCGAGGCGGGGGTCGGCGAGGGTGCAGGGACCGGAGACGCACCCGCCCTCGCAGCCCATGCCCTCCAGGAAGCGCGCGGGGCCCTTGCCCGACGCATAGGCGCGCAGGGCCTTCTGGGTGTCGGGGCCCAGGCCCGCCAGGGCCTCCGAGGCCGGGGCTTCGCCGGCGAGGTGGGCGAGCACGGCGGCCCGGACGCCGCCTGCGGCGGCGAAGCCGCGGCCGGCGGGGCTGGCCTGCAGGTCGGGGTCGACGGGGGCGCAGGCGGCGATCTCCAGGCCGCGGGCGAGGAAGAGGGAGCCCAGTTCCTCAACGGTGAGCACGTGGTGGGCCCCGTCCCCCTCCAGGACCTCCCGGCGCTTGGCGACGCAGGGGCTGATGAAGACCCGCCTGGCCCCGGGAAAGCGCGCCTCGGCCAGGCCCGCGGCCACGGCCAGGGGGGTGGGGGTGGCGGAGATCCGGGGGGCGAGGGCGGGGAATTTGGCCCGCACCAGCCCGGTGAAGGCGGGGCAGCAGCTGGTGGTCAGGACGGGCTCGCCGGCCTCCAGGCGCTCGACGAGCTCGGCGGCCTCCTGCCGGGCCACGGCGTCGGCGCCGGCGGCCACCTCCACCACGCCCTGGAAGCCGGCTTCCCGCAGCGCCCCGGCGAGGTGGGGCAGGGACACGTCGAACTGGGTCGCCAGGGCCGGGGCGAGGAGGGCGACCAGGGCCTCCCCCCGGGCGAGGGCCCCGGCCACGTCCACCAGCTCGGACACCTCGGCCACGGCGCCGAAGGGGCACTTGGCCAGGCACTGGCCGCAGGCCACGCAGCGGGCCCTGTCGATGACCTGCTTGCCGTCCTCGCCCCGGGCGATGGCTCCGGCCGGGCAGGCCCGCTCGCAGGGGGCGGACAGCTTGTGGATGGCCTGGAAGGCGCAGAGGTCGCGGCATTTGCCGCAGTTCACGCAGGCGGCGGGATCGATGACGGCCCGGCCGTACTCCAGGCGGATAGCGTGCTTGGGGCAGGCCAGGGTGCAGGGGCGGGCAGCGCAGCCCCGGCAGGCGTCGGTGACCGTGTGGCGGCCCCGTTCGCAGGCGCTGCAGGCCTCGTCGATGACGGTGAGAAGGCGGTCGTCCCTGCGGCGGCGGGCCAGGGCCTCCCGGGCATAGGCGGCCAGGGGCTTGAGCTCGTCGGTCTCGTCCTCGGCGCCGAAGCCCAGCAGGGCCATGATCCGGTAGCGGAGGATGGCCCGCTCGCTGTGCACGCAGCACCGGAGGGGATCGGGGCGGGGGTGGCGGGGGCGGAGCTCCAGGGGGAGGCGGTCCACCCGCTCGGCCAGGGTGCCCTCCTGGATCCCCCGGGCCAGGTGGACCATGAGTTCGCGGCGCAGGCGGCTGGTCTGGGTTTCGTTGGGCATGGGTTCCTCGTGGGCGCCCGGGGGCGCCGGCAGGCTGCCGCCTCGCCTCTAGCGAGGCGGCGGACGTGGGGCCGATGGGGGTCAGCCCAGGCGTTCTTCCAGGCGGGCCACCACCTTGGCGACGGTGGCGCGCCCCATCAGTTCGTCCCCGATGAGGACGTAGGGGGCCTCCAGGCCCCGGCCTTCCCGGCAGTGGTCCAGGCAGCGGGCGCCGCGGACGCGGACGCGCCCCCGCAGGCCCTCGGGCAGCTGGTCCTCCAGCAGGAGGAGGCCGGTCCCGTCCATGACGGTGCAGGCGGTTCCGGCGCAGATGGTGACGGTGAGGGGTTCCATGGCGATCCTGCTCAGAAGTACGAGGTGGCGGTGGTCTTGAGGTGGCGCTGCTCGAGCAGCGCCGCGATGCGCTTGACGACGTTGCGGCGGATGTCCAGCTCCACGGGGAGGGCCGGATCCTGGTGGGCCTCGTTCACGCGGGTGCCCACCATGAAATGGATGACGTCGCTCTCCAGGAGGAGGTCCATCATCCGGCTCGCGGCGTTGCGGCGGGGGGCGGCCCCGGCCTCCAGGTACTCGGCGACCTTGCCGAGGGTGAGGCAGCCTTCGGTGACGAGCTCCACGCCCGGCATGGTGGAGGGCACCGGGACCTCCCGGTCGTACTGGCCGAGGTCCATCTCCACTTCCAGGCCCAGCTCGCGGGCCACGATGGTGGACGTGGTGCCGCCCGAGACCACCTTCCGCACGCCCGGGGTCCGGGCCAGCTCCGCGAATTCCCGGTCCCGGGCCTCGTCGTAGGGAGGACCCGTGAGGACGTAGAGGGTTCGGGGGTGACGGAACTGGATGATGCCGCAGGTGATGTCGTCCCCCGCGGTGCCCCCGTCGTTCCAGAGGGCCCGGTCGACGAGGAGCTCGCTGAGCCGGCGCGCCCCGATGTCCGGGTTGCGCCGCACCTTGCCCAGCAGGAAGTCGCGCATGGGTCCCTCCCCCCAGCCCAGGGGATGGGCGTCGCTGCCCATGCCCGACTGGGTCACGCCGTCGGAGCAGAGCACGATGCGGTCGCCGATCCGGCTCTCGAATTCGCTCACGTGGAGGCGCCGGTTCCCCCAGCGGGGATGCGTGTGGCAGCGGCGCTCCACCTCGGCGGCCTCGCCGTCGCGGACGAGCAGGAAGGGGGGATTCCCGTGCTCGAAGATGCGCGTCCGGCCGTCCACGCGCGCGTCCACGATGGTGAAGGTGGAGTAGCTGACCCGGCGGACCGCATCCACGGGCAGGGAGTCCATGAGGATGGTGGCGGCGCGCTCGGTGTCGATGTTCCAGGCCACGTATTCCTGGGCCATGGCGGCGGTGACCGATCCCAGCACCGCCGCCTCCGGGCCCGAGCTGAGGCCGTCGGCGAGGACGGAGACCACGCGCCCCTCCTCGATCTTGCGGCTGAGGAAGACGTCGCCGGCGAGCCGCTCGCGGTCGCAGGCCAGGGCGTGGTGGTCCACCTCCACGAAGAGGGCCTCAGGGGCGGGGCTCATGGGCACCTCCCCCGGTCCGCTCCTGTCCGGAGAACTCGGCGATGATGGAGTTGAGGATGCCCTCGGAGCGGGCCGCGTTGCGGCCCAGGCTGAAGGCGATCTCCTGGACGTTGCCGAGCATGTTCTGGATCACCAGCTCGGCCTTCCCGATGACCTGGCGGCGGCGCTCCTCCTCGCCCGTGACGTCCAGGAGGAGGGCGCCCGCGACCTGGTGGGGCTCCACGGCGAAGATCGTGGCGCTGAGGACCTTCTCGCCGCACTGCAGGTTCTGGCGGATGATCTCGTCCCCGCCGGCCAGGACCTCCCGGAACCGGTCGCCGAAGGGCACGAACTTCTCGAGCCGGGCGTCGGCGAGGCCGGGGATGGCCTGGTAGGCGGTCAGGGCGTCCTCGCCCATGATGCGGGCGAACTCCTCGTTGCTCTCGATGATGCGGAGGTCCTGGTCGACGATCACCACCCCCAGGGGCAGGGTGCGGAGCAGGGCGTTGGCCTTCTTCTCGGCCAGGCGCCGCAGGTTGGAGACGCACATGAGCCCTTCCGCGTCGCCGGCCAGGATGGCGGAGGCCAGGGCCCTGCAGGTGTCGTACCCGCAGGCGCCGCAGTTGAGCTCGTCCCCGGCGCAGCGCTTCCCGATCTGGTGCAGGGCTGCCTCCAGCTGGTCGTCCCGGAAGACCGGGCCCGCCTGCGGACGCGGGTCGTAGGTCCGCCCCAGCCCGGGGCCCCAGGAGCGGGGGTAGGCGCCGGGCTCCGTCCGGGCCGCGTCCAGGATGCGCATGTAGGCCTCCACGGGGGAGCGCCGGGTGGCCTTGGGCCCCCGCACGCAGCCGCCTTCGCAGGCCAGGAGCTCCAGGAACAGGTTGCCCTCCGCCGGGGGGCGGAGGCCTTCGAGGGCCTCCCGGATGGCGGTGACGCCCGCGAGGGTGAGGAAGCGCGTCCGGTCCGTGGCCATGTTCAGGCGGGTGGCCCGGGCCATGCCGCCCTCCACGGGATAGAAGGCGCCCTCGGCCGCGGGGCCTCCGGCGAAGGCGTCGTCCGGCCCCGGCTCCAGGTCGGCGGGCGCCAGGCCCGCGTCGTCCAGCCAGGTCCGCAGGTCCTCGAAGGTGAGGGCCGCGGCGAGGAGGCCGGGGTGGCTCTCCGCCTCCAGCTTCTTGCCGATGCAGGGGCCGATGAAGACCACCTTGGCCTCCGCGCCGAAGGCGCGCTGGAGCATCGCCGCGTGGGCCTGGGCCGGCGAGGCCACCGGGGTGAGGTGGGCGGCCAGGTCGGGGCGGGTGCCGCGCACGAGGCTCACCGCCACGGGACAGGCGGTGGACAGCCAGAGGCGGCCCTTCTCCCGGTCCAGGTCGCGGGCGATGCGGGCGCTCACCTCCTGGGCGCCCAGGGCCGTCTCGCCGGCCCCGGCGAACCCGAGGCGGCGCAGGGCGGCCGCCATGCGGGCCGGGGCCAGCCCGGGGAACTCGGAGATCCAGGAGGGCGCCAGGGACGCCACCACGGGGCCGCTTCCGGCCACCAGGCCCTTCACCCGGGGCAGGTCGTCCCGCACCCGCTTCGCGCCCGCGGGGCAGGCCTCGACGCAGGCGCCGCAGGCGACGCAGCGCTCCGGATCGATGGCCGCGTGGCCCTGGGCCACCCGGATCGCCTTGACCGGGCACTGGCGCAGGCACTTGTAGCAGTCCTGGCACTGGGCCGCTTCGGAGCGGACGGGGCCGCTCCTCACAGCACCCGCTCCAGCAGGGCCTCCAGGGCCTCGGGAGACACCCCGTGGACGAGCTCGCCGTCCAGGCGGAGGTTGGGGCCCTGCTGGCACATGCCCTCGCAGCGGCTCCCCTTGAGGGTGACCCGGTCCTCCAGGCCCCGCGCGCGAAGCCATTCCTGGATGTGGGGCAGATGGTCGTCATTGCCCCGGGTGAAGCAGGAGCTGCCGAGGCAGACGGTGAGGACCGGCTTGGGGGCGGCGGGCGAAGCTTCCGCCGGACCCGGGCCGGGGCCCGGGTGCGGTTCGTTGGCTGGCATGGGGACTCCTCAGGGAAGGGGGAGGCGGTTCAGACCGGGACCTCCCCGATGGGGGCCGGCACGACCCGCCCCTGGGCGGACAAACGTGCGGAAAGGACGGCGAGGCCGACGGCGATGTCCTGGTTCTGGACGATGACGGCCGGGGGCAGGTCGAGGGTCGCGCCGGTGAAGTTCCAGATGCCCTCGATGCCGGCGGCCGCCAGGCGGCGCGCGGCCTCCTGGGCCGCCTCGGGGGAGACGGTGAGAATGGCCATCCGGGCGCCCAGTTCGGGGAGGCGGGCTTCCAGCTCGTGCATGGGGTGCACGGGGATGCCGTGGACCTCCCCGCTCCGGGGATCGAGGTCGAAGGCGGCGCGGATCTCCAGCCCGTGGTTGGCGAAGCCCCGGTAGCCCAGGAGGGCCTGGCCCAGGTGCCCGGCCCCCACGAGGATCGCGGCGGAGACCCGGTTCCAGTTGAGGTGGCCCTCGATGGCCTCCACCAGCTCGGAGGTGCGGAAGCCGATCTTGGGGCGGCCCACGATGCCGATCAGGCCGAAATCCTTGCGGACCTGGACCGGGTCCAGGCGGAGGAGCTCGCCCAGGCGGGCGCTGGAGACCACCTCCCGGCCCGCGCGGTGCATCTCCCGCACCACCCGCAGGTAGTTCGGCAGCCTCTGGACGGTCGTGAGGGGGAGCCCTCCGATCCGGTACCCGAAGACCATGGGTGCCTCCTGGCGGTTCGGATATCGTTCAATTGATATCGATACCGCAAGATCAATTGTGCCCCGGTCCGGACGGATGTCAAGGCCCGTGCCGGATCCTGCAGATGATAGGGCTCGACTCAACCAGGCATCCCGGCTGAGGCCAGGTTGAAGGTTGGATCAGGGCCATCCCCGTCATCCTGCCCATCTGCGTTCATCCGCGTTTCCGCAGGGCCAGCCAATGGTCGGGTAGGCGCACGCCTGACCTGCACGCGCCGACCCACGCCTTCCCTGGCCCTGCGGAAACGCGGATGAACGCAGATGGGCGGGGTGAACGGGGATCTGGCTTCAGCAGGCTGGTTCATTCGAAAGCCAAGGCTGGCTGTCCCGGCCCGAATGCCCTTGGCCAGGGTGCCGCTCTGCAGTTGGCCCGACTCGGGCAGGAACCGCGCCAGGACTCGGCGGAAGGGCTCCCACCCGGGGGGAGATGGTGACAGGCGGAGGACAGATCTGGCTCGACAACAATAGGAAAATCAGATTTTGCGAAGGGTGCAACCTCTATTTCAGGTCCTCAACGGCTGGATCCGGCCTCAGGCCTGCCAGCAGCGCCGCGTGGAAGGTCGCCGGGTCCTGGATCTGGGGGGCGTGGCCCAAGTCGGGGAAGGGCACCAGCACGGCGCCGGGGATGGTCTTGGCGGCCCGGCGGCCCAGCTCCGGGTAGTGGCCCAGGCGCGCCGCCACGGCGGGGGGGGCCGCATCCTTGGCGATGGCCGTGGTGTCCTTCTGGCCGATCAGGAGGAGGGTGGGGACCTTCAGCTGACCGAGTTCGTACACCACGGGCTGGGTGCAGATCATGTCGTAGATGAGGGCCGAATTCCACGCCACCCGCTCCCGTCCGGGTCCCTGGAACAGGCCCGCGAGCATGCGCACCGGGGCCTCGAACTCGGGCCGCCATTGGCCCGCGTAGTACGTGGCCCGCTCGTAGGCGCGGAGGCGTTCGGCGCTGAAGGCCAGTTCCCGCTGGTACCACTGGTCCACCGTGAGGGCGGGGACCCCCTCGGCCTGCCAATCCTCCAGGCCGATGGGGTTGGCCAGGACCAGGTGCTCCACCTCCGCGGGGAACATGAGGGCGTAGCGGACCGCGAGCATGCCTCCGGTGGAATGCCCGACCAGGACGGCCTTCCGGATCCCCAGGGAGGTCAGGAGGGCCCGGGTGTTGTGGGCCAGTTGGCGGAAGCTGAACTGGTAACGGGCCGGCTTGGTGGATTTCCCGAACCCGATCTGGTCGGGCGCGATCACCCGGAAGCCCGCCTGCGCCAGGGCGCGGATCGTGCCCTCCCAGGTGGCGGCGGTGAAGTTCTTGCCGTGGAGCAGGACGGCAGTTCGGCCATTGGGCTTTTCCGGGGCCACGTCCAGGTAGGCCATGGCCAGGTCGAGGCCCTGGGACCGGAAGGCGTACCGATGCACTGGGAAGGGGTAGTCGAAGCCCTCCAGCTCGGGGCCAAAGGCGGCCGGAGCCTGGGCGGCCAGGACGGCGGGGACGAGCAGCGTGATGGCGCGCGGGCGCATGGGCACCTCCCGGGCCCAGGGTACACCGGGGGCGGCGAGGCGGCGGTTAGCGACCGACCGACCATGGCCCCCCGGTGCCCCAGTCCGGGCGGGCGCCGGCTGATACCCTGGAGGCATGGGTCTCGAACTGCTGGCGCCGGCCAAGAACGCGGAACAGGGTCTCCTCGCGCTCCGGTGCGGGGCGGACGCCCTCTACATGGGAGGCCCCCGCTTCGGGGCACGGGCGGCCGCGGGCAACGGCCTGGCGGATTTCGAGGTGCTGACCCGGGAGGCCCGCCTCTGGGGCGCCAAGGTCTTCGCCACCCTCAACACGATCCTCTACGACGGGGAGCTGGAGGACGCGCGCCGCCAGGCCTGGGCCCTGTACGAGGCGGGCGTGGACGCCCTGATCATCCAGGACATGGCCTACCTGGAACTGGACCTGCCGCCCCTGCCGCTCCACGCCAGCACCCAGGCCGCCTGCGACAGCCCGGCCAAGGTGGCCTTCCTGGCCGGGGCGGGCTTCACCCGGGCGATCCTGGCCCGGGAACTGGGGCTGGCGGACATGGCGGCCATCCGCGCCGCCGCCGACATCGAGCTGGAGGCCTTCGTCTTCGGGGCCCTCTGCGTGGGCGAGAGCGGGCACTGCTACCTGAGCGGCTCCATCTGCGGCCGCAGCGGGAACCGGGGCGAGTGCGCCCAGCCCTGCCGCGCCCCCTGGAACCTGCTGGACGGGACGGGCCGCGTCCTCGTGCGGGAGAAGCACCTCCTCAGCATCCGGGACCTGGACCTGTCCGGCCATATCGAGGCCATGGCCGACGCGGGCGTCACCAGCTTCAAGATCGAGGGCCGCCTCAAGGACGCCGACTACGTGAAGAACGTGGTCAGCCACCTGCGCGGCAAGCTCGACGCCGTCCTGGCGCGTCGTCCGGAGCTGGGGCGGGCCTCCCTGGGCACCGTCGCCGCCGCCTTCGCGCCCGACCCGGCCAAGACCTTCCAGCGCGGGCTGTCCTCGTACCGCATCGACGGCGCGCGCCGGTCCATGGGGACGCCCCACGCGGCGCGCCACCTGGGCGAGCCCGTCGGCGTGGCGAAATCGGTCCAGGGCGACCGGGTCGTGCTCGACGTCCCCGCCGACCTGCACCCCGGCGACGGCCTCGCCTTCGTGGACGGGGCCGAGGTGGCGGGAACCGTGGTCAACGCCGTCGAGGGCCGCCAGGTCTTCGTGCAGGACCCATCCCGGATCCGCCCCGGCGCGCGCCTCCACCGGAACCTGGACCTCCACTGGCTCCGCGCCCTGCGCGCCGCGAAGGTGGACCGCCGGATCCCGGTGGCGGCCCGCCTGGACTTCCCGGACGGGGAGGCCCGCCTGCGGCTGGAGGACCCCAGCGGGCTCGCCGTGGAGGCCCGCGCCGCCGGAACCTTCCCGCCCGCCCAGGATCCGGCGCGGGTCCAGGAGGCCGCGCGGGAGGCCGTCGGCCGCCTGGGCGGCACCCCCTTCGCGCTGGCGGCCTTCGACCTGGCCGAGCCGCGCTTCGTGCCCGTCAGCGCCCTCAATGCCCTTCGGCGCGAGGCGGCCGGAGCCCTGGAGGCCCTGCGCCGGGCCCCGCGGCCCCGGGAGGGGCGCCGCGCGCCCGCCCCGGCGCCCCTCCCCGCCGGCGAGCTGGACCTCACCTGGAACGTGGCCAACGCCGCCGCCCGCGCCTTCTATGAGCGGGCCGGGGCCCGCGTGCTGGAGCCCGCCGCGGAGCTCCAGGCCGACCTGCGCGGGCGGGTGGTGATGACCACGCGCCACTGCGTGAAGTACGAGCTGGGCTGGTGCTCCGTCCATCCCAACCCCGAGCCCTGGCGCCGGCTGGACGAACCCGAGGGGCCCCTGTTCCTGGAGAACGGCCCCACCCGCCTCCGCTGCCGCTTCGACTGCGCCCGCTGCCGCATGGAACTCATCCTGGAAGGGGAGGCCCGGGCTTGAAGGGGGACCCCGGCACCGGGCCCCTGCCGCCGGGCCCCTGGGACGTGGCCGTCGTGGGCGGCGGGCCCGCGGGGCTCCTCGCCGCGGGGCGCGCCGCCATGCTGGGCGCGCGGGTCCTGCTGCTGGAGAAGATGGAGAAGCCCGCGCGCAAGCTGCGGATCACGGGGAAGGGCCGGGCCAACATCACGAACATGCGGCCCCTGGAGGAGCATCTGCGCGAGATCCGGCCCGAGCCCCGCTTCCTCCGGGGCGCCTTCGGGGCCTTCTTCAACCGCGATCTGGTGGACCTCCTCGCGGCGGAGGGCGTCGAGGTCCGGGTGGAGCGGGGGGATCGGGTCTTTCCCGCCAGCGGCCGCGCCTGGGACGTGGCCGAAGCCCTGGCCGCGTGGGCGGTCCGCCAGGGCGCGGTCCTGGTGCCCCGGGCCCGGGTCGAGGCGCTTGTCGTCCACGACGGGGTCTTCGCCGGCCTCGAGGTGGTCCGCACCGGGTCCGGCCTCCGGCAGCGCGTGGAGGCGCCGCGGTGCGTCCTCGCCACGGGCGGGCTGTCCTACCCGGGCACCGGCTCGACGGGGGACGGCCTGGCCTTCGCCGAGGCCACGGGCCACCGGCTCACGGCGCCTTTCCCCTCCCTCGTGGGCCTCCGGACCCGGCCGGCCCTCGAGGAGGTCCAGGGGCTGGACCTGCGCAACGTGGCCCTCACGGTCTGGATCGACGGCCGCAAGCAGGACACCGAGTTCGGCGAGGCCGACGTCACGGCCCGGGGCCTGGGGGGACCGATCGTCCTCCGCCAGAGCCGGCGCATCGTGGAGGCCCTCGCCGCCGGCCGGCGCGTGGAGGCGGCGCTGGACCTCAAGCCCGCCCTCGATCCGCCCACCCTGGAGGCCCGCCTCGCCCGGGAACTGGAGGCCCGCCGCACCTGCGGGGACCTCCTGCGGTCGCTGCTGCCGCCGCTCCTGGTGCCCGTCTTCCTGGCGCGCCTCGGGCTCGACGCGGCCGCGCCCGCCGCGCGGCTCCAGGAGGGCCTCCGCCGGCGCCTCCTGGCCCTCCTCAAGGACTTCCGCCTGGAGGTGGTGGGCCACGGCGGCTGGGAGGAGGCCATCGTGACCGCCGGCGGCGTCTCCCTGAAGGACGTGGATCCGCGCACGCTGGCCTCGCGCCGGGTGGCCGGGCTCCATTTCGCCGGCGAGGTGCTGGACCTGGACGCCAACACCGGCGGCTACAACCTGCAGATCGCCTTCTCCACCGGGTGGCTCGCGGGCGAGGCCGCGGCCCGCGCGATCCTGAACCCCGGCGAATAGGTCCATTAGGATCCTGAACATCGCGGCCGGATCCATTGACGGGCGCGGAGGCGGGGCCGACCATGGCCAGACATGAGAACCCTGGCCGCCACCTCCGCCTCCGCCGCCGGCAACCCCGGCGAGGCGGCGCTCTGGGCGGCCGCGGCGGCCCTCGTATGCGCGAGCCTGTTCCTCGGCGTGCTGCTGATTGGCACCGGGGCGGGGGCCTCCTAGCCGGATCCGACAGGAACCCACCCGCCCCGCACCCCTCCAGGTCGCGGGGCTTTTTCCTTTTCCCCCCACCCTTCTCCGAGGTCCCCATGAGCCCCCGCCGCCCCGAAGCCACCCGCGCCGCCGCCTCCGCCCCCTCCAGCCACCCCTCCGCCCGGGCCCAGGGCGGGACCGGGGCCCGGGGCCCCGCCGCCCGCACCCAGGACCCCCAGGCCGAGATGTGCCTCCAGGCCGACGGCTGGAACTTCCGGCTCCTCGTCTAGGCTGTGTTCGGAATCTATATATTAGATAAATAGTTAACTTGTACTCATACGTAAAGGCTCGTACACCACGAATTTTCCTGGGGTAACGATGCCGAGAGGTTTCCTGACCGATGCCATGTGGGCAAAGCTTGAACCGCTCCTTCCGCCGGAGGAATTTGGACCTTGGACAAGCGTGTACACGCGATTTGAGGCCTGGACCAAGCGCGGCGTGTGGCAAAGGATCCTGGAGTTCCTGCGCAAGGAAGCCGACCTGGAGTGGGTCATGCTGGATGGCACCATCATTCGCGCTCATCAACCTTCAGCAGGCAAAAGGGGGGGCTCTGGAACCAGGCGCTCGGACGATCTCGGGGTGGATGCTCGACCAAGATCCATTTGATCTGCGATGCCCACGGTAATCCTTTGGATTTCCTGGTCACTCCGGGGCAAGCCCATGAAAGCCGGTCTGCTGAAGGATTGCTGTGCGGTTGGCAGGCAGAGTACGTGTTCGGAGATCGGGCCTACGATGGGAACCCGGTAAGGAAGGCGATCGAGGCCATGGGTGCGACAGCCGTCATCCCACCTCATCCCCGGCGCAAGAATCCGGCGGCCTGGGACTCACACCTATACAAGGCCCGCCATGCCATCGAGCATGGGTTCGCCAAGCTCAAACAGTTCAGGGCGCTGGCCACCAGGTTCGACAAAACGGCGCGAAGTTTCTCAGCCCAGGTGGCTTTGGCCTGCATCGTGATCTGGCTGAGGCTATGAGCGGAGGGTGACAAGCGTTCCGGATCCTCATTGATCCTATGAAACGCGGAGGCGCGGAGGATCTCGCAGAGGGTCGCGGAGGAAAGCGCTCCTGGAACCTGCCACCTCCCAATGACACGTCCCAACGGGAGGCGTGATGGGAAGGCATTGGGGAGAGGTCGACGGGGAGGATCATCCGCACAAGGAGATCACCCAGGCCATCATCGGGGAGGCCATCGAGATCCAGAAGGCTCTGGGGCACGGACTCCTGGAAGATCCCTACAAGGTCTGTCTGGCGCACTCCCTGAGACTGGCCGGCCATAAGGTGAAGCGGGAGGTTTTCCTGGATATCGAGTGGAGGGGGCTTGTGGGCTTGATCCTTTCTCCGCGAGCCTCAGCGAGATCCTCCGCGCCTCCGCGTTCCAATAGGATGCTGCGAATGCGCGGCGCCATCAGGCACTGCAGCACAGACTCACTATTCCAGCTCCTCCATGCTCCGGCACGGATGGGTATTAGCCATTACTATCCTAGATTACGAACACACCCTGGCGCAGCGTCCGCAACGTTGCCTGAATCATCCGAGGGGAGCGGCCGCTGCACGTCCATCGCGTACGGATGATCCAAGAGCCTTGGCGGACGCGGCCCTAGGTCGACACCGGGTTCAGGAGCACGTCCTCGAGCATCGCCGTGAAGAGGCGCTCGCCGTCGGGGCGGGCGCCCACCAGTTCCAGGAGGGGGATGGCCAGGGTCGCCACGATGCGGCCGGTGAGCACGGGGTCCCCCACCCGCAGGATGCCGGCGGCCTGGGCCCGGCCCAGGATGGCCATGACCTGGCCGAGGAAGACCCCGTGGATCTCGGCCAGGGTGCCCAGGCGTTCCTTGCGGAGGCGGTAGCTGGCCCGGAGGGCGTCCGGGGACAGGGACCAGAGGGTCCAGTAGAGGGCGATGAGGCCGCGCACGGCCTCCCGGGGGGGGAGGGCGTGGAGCGGGGCGGCGGCCTCCAGGCTCCGCGCGAAGAGGGGCCGCACCACCGCGTCGATCAGCGCCTCCTTGGTGGGGAAGTGGCTGTAGAGCGTGCCCCGGGCCGCGTCGGCGGCCTCGGCGAGGTCCTCCATGCGCATGCCGTCGGGCCCGTGCTCGGCCAGGGCCTGGGCCGCAAGGCGCAGGATGGCTTCCCGCCGCTGCTCGCGCCGGCGCTGGACCCGGGGGGGGCTTGTTTGAACACGGGTGTTCAATTTTGAACTCCAGTGTTACTTTAGCATGGCCGATGGGTGGGACCATGAATCGAACCAAGCTGTTGGGGGGTGCCGCCGCAATGGCCGCCCTGCTCCTCGTAGGACTGGCCGGACCCCGGGTCCTGCGCGGCCCGGTGCTGCCGGCGGCCCGGGTCCGCCGGGTGGACCTGGAGCGGACCCTGGTCCTGAACGGCCGGGTGCTGGCCCCCCGGAAGGTGTCCGTGGGCGCCCTCACCACGGCGGTGGTCGCCCGGCGTCTGGCGGAGGAGGGGGACCGGGTGAAGGCCGGGCAGGTCCTGGCCGACCTGGAGGCTTCCGAACAGCGGGCCAGTCTGGCCCAGGCCCGCGCCAAGCTCGCCCAGCTCCTGGAGAGCGCCGCGCCCACCGCCCGGGCGGCCCTCGCCCAGGCGGACAGCGCCCTGCGGCAGGCCCGGCTGGCCTGGGAGCGGGGCCAGCGCCTGGCGGCCGATGGCATCCTCAGCGACAGCCAGCTCGATGACCTGCGCAAGGCCCACGAAACGGCCCTCGCCGCCCGGGAGGCGGCCCTGGCCCAGGCCCGGAGCGCCGAGGGCGGCCCCGATCTCCGGGCGGCCCAGGCGGCCGTGGACCTGGCCGAGGTCAAGCTCCGGCAGATGCGGGTGCTCGCCCCCGCGGCGGGGGTGGTGCTCACCCGCGCCCTGGAGCAGGGGGACCTGGTCCAGCCGGGGAAGGTCCTGTACACCCTCGCCCTGGACGAGCCCCTGCAGCTCCTGGTGCAGCCCGACGAGAAGAACCTGGGGCTCCTGGCCCTGGGGCAGCGGGCCCTGGCGAGCACCGACGCGCGTCCCCTGGACCGGTTCGAGGCCGAGGTGGTCTACCTGGCGCCGGGGGTGGACGCCACCCGCGGCACGGTGGATCTCAAGCTGCGCGTCCCCGCGCCGCCGCCCCACCTGCTGCCCGACATGACCGTCTCGGTGGAGATCCGCCTGGGGCGCCGTCCCGGCGCCCTCGTGGTCCCCCTGGCCGCGGTGCGCGACATCGCCGGGGCGCCCCACGTGCTCGCCCATCGCGGCGGCCGCGCCGTCCGGGTTCCGGTCGGCATCGGGTTCCGGGGCGACGGCACGGTGGAGATCACCCAGGGCCTGGCCGAGGGCGAGACGGTCCTGACGGCCCCCCAGGCCCGGGACGGGCGCCGGTGCCGCGCCTCGGTGGAACCGTGACGCCGGAGCCCCCGGGCCTGCCCTTCATCTGGGCCGTTGCGCTGCGCTTCCTGCGGGAGGGCCGCACACAGACCCAGCTCATCCTGCTCGGCATCGGCACGGGCGTGGGGGTGATCGTCTTCCTCTCCGCCCTCATCACGGGGCTCCAGGGGAGCCTGGTCGAGAAGACCCTGGGCACCCAGGCCCACATCGTCCTCCGGCCCCCGGAGGACGTGGCCCGGCCCCAGCTGGACCGCGCCGGGGCGGCGGTGGCCGGCCGCGTCCAGCCCCCGGAGCAGCGCCTGCGCACCATCCTCGACTGGCCGAAGGCCCTGGCCGCCCTGCGCGCGACCCCGGGCGTGACCGCCGCCAGCCCCACCGTTGCCGGGAGCGCCTTCGCCTTCCGGGGGAACGCCAACCGCAGCGTGGCCCTCCGCGGGGTGGACCCGGAGACCTTCCCGGCCATCCTCGACCTGGGGCCCCGGCTCGTGGAGGGGGACGGGGACCTGGGCGCGACCCGGGCCCTGGTCGGCACCGAGCTCGCCCACGACCTGGGCCTCTCCGCGGGGGACCGGGTCCGGATCCAGGCTCCGGGGGGGCAGGACGCGGTCTTCACGGTCGCGGGGGTCTTCGACGTGGGGAACAAGGACCTGAACCAGCGCTGGGTCTTCGTGAGCCTGCGCAACGCCCAGACGCTGCTGGACCTCGCGGGCGGGGTGAGCACCCTGGAGGTGAAGGTCGACCGCATCTTCGAGGCGGAGGCGCTCGCCCAGCGCCTGGGGGCGGCCACGGGGCTCCAGGCCGACAGCTGGATGAAGCTCAACGCCCAGCTCCTCGTCGGCCTCCGGAGCCAGAACAGCAGCTCGATCATGATCCAGGTCTTCATCATCGTGGCCGTGGTGCTGGGCATCGCCTCGGTGCTCGTCGTCTCCGTGGTCCAGAAGTCGCGGGAGATCGGCATTCTCCGGGCCTTCGGCACCAGCCGGCGCCAGGTCATGGGCATCTTCCTCCTCCAGGGGGGCCTCCTGGGCCTGGCCGGCGCGGCCGGAGGCTGCCTCCTGGGCATGGTCCTCGGCCTCTTCTTCCAGACCCTCGCCACCAACCCCGACGGGAGCCCCACGTTCCCCGTCGCCCTCGACACCGCCCTCTTCCTGCGCACCGTGGCCATCGCCGTGGGCACGGGTCTGGTCGGGGCGTGGCTTCCCGCGCGGCGCGCGGCCCGCATGGACCCCGCCGCCGCCATCCGGCACACATGAGCGGCGCCTCCCCGACCCCCGTCCTCCGCCTCCGGGGCGTGCGGAAGTCCTACGGCGACACCGTCGTCACCGAGGTCCTCCACGGCATCGACCTGGACATCGCGGCCGGCGCCATGACGGCCCTCGTGGGCCCCTCCGGCAGCGGCAAGAGCACCCTCCTCAACCTGCTGGGCCTCCTCGACCGGCCCACGGCGGGCTCCATCCAGCTCCAGGGCCGGGAGACGACGGACCTGGACGACGCGGCCCTGACGGAGCTGCGGGGCCGGTCCCTGGGCTTCGTCTTCCAGTTCCACCACCTCCTCCCGGCCTTCACGGCGCGGGAGAACGTCCTCCTCCCCCTCCACGCGCGCCGGGGCCGCCTGGACCGCGCGCTGTGGGACCGGGCCGGGGCCCTGCTGGGCCGCATGGGGCTCCGGGGCGAGATCGACCGCCTGGCCTCGCAGCTGTCGGGGGGCCAGCAGCAGCGGGTGGCCATCGCCCGGGCCCTCCTCCACGATCCGGGCCTCGTCCTGGCGGACGAACCCACCGGGAACCTGGACACGGTCACGGGCCGGGAGGTGTTCGACCTCATGCGGGACCTCAACCGGGAACGGGGGACCGCCTTCCTGGTCGTGACCCACGATCCGGGCCTGGCGGCCCTATGCGAACGGACGATCGAATTGGTGGATGGCCGCGTTCACCTTTGAGCGGCCGGGCGAAAGGGGCATTCCCCTCCCGCGCCGGAGCGGGCATGGTGGAAGAGGCATGGAAGCACCCCGCACGCCCAGTTACCGGACCACCGCCATCATCGTCGCCAGCGCCCTCTTCATGGAGCAGCTGGACGGGACTGTGCTGGCCACGGCCCTCCCCACCATGGCCCGCACCTTCGGGGTCTCGCCCCTGCACATGAGCGCGGCCCTGACCTCGTACCTCCTGGCCCTGGCCATGTTCATCCCCGCCAGCGGCTACGTGGCCGACCGCTTTGGCGCCAAGAAGACCTTCCGCCTGGCCATCCTGATCTTCACCCTGGGATCCATCGCCTGCGGGCAGGCTCGGACGCTTCCCTTCCTGGTGGTTGCCCGGTTCCTCCAGGGCACGGGCGGGGCCATGATGGTGCCCGTTGGCCGCCTCGTCCTCCTGCGGAGCGTCGCGAAGGCCGACATGGTGAGCGCCATGTCCTGGTTCATGGTGCCGGCCCTGCTGGGACCCGTGGTGGGGCCGCCCCTGGGCGGGTGGATCGTCACTTTCGCCTCCTGGCGCTGGATCTTCTACCTGAACGTGCCCATCGGCCTCCTGGGCATGGTCCTCGTCACCCGCTACATCGCCAATTTCAAGGAACCTCCGGCGGGGCCCTTCGACCTGCGGGGCTTCGTCCTCTCCAGCCTCGCCCTGTCCTGCCTGGTGTTCGGCCTCGAGATCGGCGCGCGGCGGGAGGGGGTCTCCCCGGCCTGGACCCTGGGCACCCTCGCCTTCGGGGCCGCCATGGCCCTGGCCTACCTGCGCCACGCGCGGCGCACCGCCCACCCCCTGCTGGACCTGACCCTCCTGCGCCTCCCCACCTTCGGGATCTCGGTGGCCAGCGGGGCCCTCACCCGGATCACGGGCGGCGCGCTGCCCTTCCTGCTGCCCCTGATGCTGCAGGTGGGCTTCGGGGTCTCGGCCGCGCGGAGCGGCCTCATCACCTTCAGCACCGCCGTCGGCTCCTTCCTCATGAAGCTCACCGCCCCGCCCATCCTCCGGCGCTTCGGCTTCCGGTCGACCCTGGTCTACAACGCCCTCATCGCCAGCGCCCTGCTGGCGGTGTGCGCCGCCTTCAGGCCGGGCTGGCCCATGCTCCTGATCAATGGCCTCCTCCTGGTGGGCGGGTTCTTCCAGTCCCTGCAGTACACGGCCCTCAACACGGTGGCCTACGCCGACGTGGCCCAGGACCGCATGAGCCTCGCCACCAGCCTCTATTCCACCGTCCAGCAGCTGATGCTGAGCATGGGCATCTGCGTCTCGACGCTGGTCCTGGCGGCCTCGACCCGGCTGCAGGGCCACGACGCCCCCCACCTCGGGGACTTCTCCGCGGCCTTCCTCGTCGTCACCTTCATCTCCCTCCTCGCTTCCCCCATCTGCGCCCGGCTCCCCCGGGACGCCGGCGCCGTCATGACCGGCCACGGGGCGGGCCTTCCCCATCCGAATTGAGAACGCGCATCCCCGCCTCGGCCCTGCTGAACCTCAACGCTGTCGCGAAGATCGCGCTCCTGGAAGGCATCGTCCGTAGACGGCTTCCGGAGATGTTGATAATAAAAAACGATCAAATACATAAAAACGATCTTTTGGACCTATCGTTCGCCCGGCGGGATCCTGGGGCACGGCGCGACGGTCGCGCCCCGCCCGCCGGATCCGGGCGACCCCGAAGGAGAACCCCATGAACCCAGCCGTCATCGACCTGCTCAACGTCCAGCTCGCTTCCGCGCAGATGCTCCTCCTCAACGCCAAGCGGTACCACTGGACCGTCTCCGGCCCGAACTTCCGGGACTACCACCTGCGCTTCGAGGAGCTCTACCAGGCCGTGCTGCCCATGGTCGACGAACTGGGGGAGCGCGTCCGCGCCCTGGACGGGATTCCCGTCACGACGCCCCAGCAGATCACCGCCGCCTCGGTGGTGCCGGCCTCCGACCCCTCCCGGCCCCTGAAGGCCCAGGAGATGGTGGCCGAGGCCCTGGCCTCCGTGGAGGCGGTCGTCGCCGCCCAGGCCTCCGGGATCGACGTGGCCACCGCCGCGGGCGACGCGGGGACGGCGGACCTGCTCACCGGCTTCATCCAGGTGTTCCAGAAGGAGGCCTGGTTCCTGCGGGCGATGCGGGGCTGACCCGGTCAGGCCCAGCTCGAGGCCCAGGCCTCGACGCCCTCGGCGAGGTCCGGGAGTCCGGGCCCGAAGCGGGCCGAGCCCAGCCAGTGGAGGCCCCGGGGCAGGTCGGCGAGGATCCGCCCGGTCCGGGCCGCGTGGCCCCGGCCCAGGATGGGGAAGGCCGCGGGGGCCCGCTCCTCCCGGACCTGGACGGCGGGGCCGAGGTCGGGGAGCCAGCGGCGCAGTTCGGCGTGGACGCCGGGCCAGGCGTCCAGGGCCGGGTCCACGGGCCAGGCGCCGCCCAGGTAGGTCCGGACCTGGAGCAGCCCGGGCACGGCCCGGGGATCCTCCCGGGCCATGGACACGAGGCCGAGGACGCCCCGGCCTTGCGGGGGATGGATCAGGAGCCCGACGCCGTGCTCCCAGCCCCGCACCGGCGCGTGGCGGCTGTGCCAGACCCGGAGGTCCGCGTGGGGGATGGCCAGGAGGGCGGTGGCCGCCCGGGGGGCCACGGGCTGGAGGAGGCGGGAGGCGGCCGCGGCGGGCACGGCCAGGACGACCGTGTCCACCTCCCGGGCGAAGCCCCGGGTCCGGACCCGCCAACGGCCGCCCTCGGCGGGCTCCAGGGATTCGGCGGCCCGGTCGGTGCGCACGCAGCCGAGGTGGCGGGCCAGGGCCCGGGTGAGGGCGCCGGTGCCCGGATAGGGCCCGTCCTGGGGGTAGCGGGTGCGCAGGGGGCCCTGGGCGAGGCCGCCCCGCAGCAGGCCTCCCGCGGCTTCCATGCGCAGGAGCCGGGGCAGGGCCTCGACGCCGATGCGATCCGGGGGGGCGGCGAGCACTCCGGCCACCAGGGCCGGCAGGATCTCCCGGGCGAAGGCCGGGCCGAGGCGGCGGGTGATGTAGGCCTCCAGGTCCTCGGTGGTGTTCGGCCGGCAGGGGATGAAGGGCTCGCCCAGGAGGCGCAGCTTGTCCAGCGGCCCCAGGCCCGGGGCCGCCAGGAGGCCCCGGAGGCTGGCGGGGTTCGGGTGGAGGCGGCCGTCCTTGCCGAGCCAGCGGGGACCCTTGATCTCTTGCCGGCGCAGGGTGAGGCCCAGGTCCCGCACGAGGCGCTCCAGGGGGCCGTCCCGGCCCACCAGCAGACCCTGGGGCCCCCGCTCCAGGTAGCCGGGGGTGCCATCGGGGCCTGGCCAGGCCAGGGTGCGGGCCCAGCCGCCGGATTCGGCGCTGGCCTCCCAGACCTCCACGGCCCGGCCGGCCCGCTTCAGGCGCAGGGCCGCCAGGAGACCGGTCACCCCGCCGCCCAGGACGAGGACGCTGGCGCCCGGCGCTTCCTTATCCAACGCGTTCGGCCTCGTCGCCATCGGCGCCCCAGCGCTTGAACCGGGGGAGCTCCAGCCCGAAGATGTCCAGCATCTTGCCGACCATGTGGCGGGTCATGTCCTCGATGGACTGGGGCATGTTGTAGAAGGTGAGGACGGGGGGCAGGATCACCGCGCCGAGTTCGGAGCAGGTCTGCATGTTGCGGATGTGCAGGGGGCTCAGGGGGCTCTCGCGGGCGACGAGCACCAGCTTCCGCCGCTCCTTGATGACCACGTCCGCGGCCCGGAGGAGCAGGTTGTCGGAATAGCCCGAGGCCACGCCGGCCAGGGTCTTCATGCTGCAGGGAGCGATGATCATGCCCTGGGTCTTGAAGGTGCCGCTGGCGATGCTGGCGCCCACGTCCTCGAGGGCGTGGCAGCGGGTGGCCAGGGCTTCCACCTCGGCGGCGGCGTAGGGGGTCTCGTGCTCGATGGTGCGCCGCGCCCCGGAGGAGATGACGAGGTGCGATTCCCACTCGGGGAATTCCCGGATCGCCTTGAGCAGCTCGATCCCGAGGATGGCGCCGCTGGCGCCGCTGATGCCGACGACGATGCGCCTGGCGTTCTGGGTGCTCATGGGGGTGCTCCCGTGGTCGGAGGATGGGGGTGCGCCCCCCCCGGGGATGGGCTCCGGGGAGGGCGCGCGGTTCAGGCGGCCTCAGTGGATCAGGCCGATGATCTTCCACCAGGTGATCTCCACCAGGACGGTGGTGACCAGGACGACGAGGGTCAGGGGCAGGCCGAACTTGATGACGTCCGCGTCCGTGTAGCGGCCTCCCGTCTCGCCGGATCCCACCAGCACGTTCATGTGGTGGAAGGGCAGCACGAAGTGCATGCCGACGGCGGTGTAGACGAGGAGGGAGGGCACGATCGGGTTCAGGCCCGAGGCGGCGGTGAAGGCGACGATGGTCGGCGTCACGATGCCCATGACGGCCAGCACGGAACCCAGGCACATGTGGATGAGCACGGAGAAGGCCGTGACCATGAGCGCCAAGACGTAGATGTTGCTGGGCACGCTGCCGGGAAGCAGCACGGAGGCCAGCCACTTGTTCATGCCGGTGACGGCGCCCACCGACCCGATGCCGAGGGCGGCGGTGAGGAAGAACAGGGTGCCGAGGCCGAACTTGTTCCAGTCCGGAGCCTTGAGCACGTCGCCCACGCGGGGGAGGCTGAGGCCGATGCCGGCGGCCAGGGCGATCCAGCCGGGGTGGATGTGGTGCAGGAAGTCCGTGGCCCAGAAGGCGATCGCGAGGACCACCCAGGAGAGCACGGTCTTCTCGGAACGGCTCATGGCGCCCAGGCCCTTCAGCTGGGTGGCGATCTCGTCCTTCTCGATCTTGAAGTCCGCGGGGGGCTTGAAGAGGGTGATGTGCATGAAGAAGGTCAGGAGGCTGGCGATGATGCCGGGGACGCCCATGTACAGGGCCCACTTGAGCCAGGAGGCCTCCATGCCGGCGAAGTTCATGGCCACCACGTTGATGGCGGAGTCGCCGGTGAGCAGGATCATGGACACGGGCACGGAGCCCGCGAAGACCGACAGGCCGATGGACGCGGCCTGCTTCGGCGGCAGGTTCGTCGCCTTGATGATCATCCCCATGACGGCCATGATCATGAACGACCGGGGCCAGGGGTGGGGGATCATGAAGCTCAGGATGAGCCCGAGGACATAGCCCGCGGCCACGATGCTCGTGAAGCTGTTCACGTAGTGGAGGATGAAGTAGTAGGCGATGCGCTTGCCGAGGCCGGAGTTCTCCACGGCGGTGGCGATCATGTACCCGCCCAGCACGATGTAGATGAGGGGGGTCGTCCAGAGGCGGAAGACCACCGCCGGCTCCGCGGTCTTGGTGAGGACCCAGGACAGCAGGAGGAGGACGGCCGTGAAGCCGGGGTGGGTCACGCTGGTGGCCCACCAGATGACTGCGAGGAGACTAAGCGCCAGGCAGTGGCGGCCCTGGGGGGTGAGTCCGGAACCGGCGGGCAGGGCGAACCATACCAGCAGACAAACAACGATCCCCAGGATGGCGCCGATTTCGCGCTTGTACTTGGAGAAAAGGGCGCCGAGGCCCATCTCCGAGGGGGTCGTCAAGGTTCCGGCCGATGCTGTTCCATTGGCCATGAAGCAACTCCTAAGGAAGTCTGAAGAGGGGAAGGGCGCGCGCGGGCGCGTGGGCCTCCAGGGAGGCCCGGGCCGGGGCGGGCGCAGGAAGATCACGACAGGTCGCATCCATGAGCGCGATCCAGCTGCGGTGAATACAAAGGGCCGCGGAGGCCCCGGGGCCCCGCGGTAGCTCGCTTAAGCGTCCTCGGGCGGGCAGGACACCGCCGGTCGAGGGGGCTCAAAGATCTCCTGATAACCTGATCCGGTATTCAAATGCCGTCCAATGCAAAGAAGTAGGGGATCTGATAATAAAAGTTCATCAATCGGGCCTCCCGGAGCCGTGGTATTCGATGTTGTATTCTCGATTAAGCCCGGGGGACCGGGAACCTGGGAGCCGCGGACCCGCTTCGCTCCAGCCGTCCGCAGGCGGCCCTCCCAGGTCTGGGACCGCCTAGGATCCTGCGCTGGGGAGGCGCCATGGAACTTCGCAAGCTGAAATACTTCATCGCCACCGCGGAGGAGCTCCACTTCCGCAAGGCCGCGGACCTCGTGAATGTCACGCAGCCGGCGCTCAGCAAGCAGATCCACGAACTGGAAGAGGAGATCGGCGTCCCCCTCTTCGACCGGACCAAGCGGAAGGTCGAGCTTACGCCGGCCGGGCGGGTCTTTTATGAACGGGCCCGGGTCATCCTCGACAGCGCCAACAAGGCCCTCCACGAGGCCCGCGGGGTGGGCCGGGGCCTGGTGGGGACGGTGCGCATCGGCTTCCTCAGCACGGCCGCCATGAAGGTGCTGCCCCAGGCGCTCGCCCGATTCAGGGCGGCCATCCCCACGGCCGAGGTGGATCTCTGGGAGCTGAGCCCCGAGGAGCAGATGGACCACCTCCAGAAGGGATTCCTGGATGTCGGCATCCTCATCGCCGAGATCCTGGACGAGGGCTTCGAAGTCGCGGAACTCCTCCGCACCCGTCTGGTGGCGGCCCTTCCGGACACGCCCGAGTTCCGGGCCATGTCCGAGGTGTCGCTGAAGGACCTGGCCAGCTACACCTCGATCGTCCCGGCCCGCCACAGCCGCCACGGCTTCTACGAGATGGTGATGGAGGCCTACCAGAAGGCGCGGGTGAAGCCGGAGCGCATCCAGGTGGTGCGCATGATCCACACGGGCATCCAGCTGGTGGGCGCGGGCCTGGGCATCTCCCTCGTGCCCGAGGCCTTCAACTGCAGCCAACCCAGCGGCGTGATCTTCCGTCCCCTGGCGGACGTGCACCAGGAGATCGCCGTCGTCGCCACCTGGCGCCACGACAATTGCTCCCCCCTGCTGCGGGAGTTCATCCGGGCGCTGACGAGCCAGGGCTGCGGCGCTCCGGGCGCCGATAACGCAGAGGCATCACTTCGGCGATAAAGATTCATTGGACAGGTTGACAGGGGCGCCGAATCCTGATCATGCATCCATGAGCCGATCCGCCTGACGGAAGCTCCCACGCTTTCCTCAACCCACGTCCCCGCGGCCCGCCGCGAGGACAACCAACCCATTCCAGAATGGAGCGAGAACCCATGCCCACGTCCACAGCGAACGGCATCGTCATCCCCTCGGCTGCCGATTCCAAGGTCTACCACAACCTCCGCGACTTCCTGACCGAGCTCGAGGCCAACGGCCAGCTCGTGCGCGTCAAGGACGAGGTCGATCCCGAGGAGATCGGCGCCGCCGGCCGCGCCTCCGCCAACCTCAAGAACGGCCCCGCCGTCCTCTTCGAGAAGGTGCGCGGCTACCGCAATCCCGTCGTCACCATGGTCCACGGTTCCTGGGCCAACCACGCCCTCATGATGGGCATGGACAAGGACACCTCCGTCAAGGACCAGTTCCACGAGCTGAACCGGCGCTGGAGCATGTATCCGGTCCCGCCCGTCGTCGTCGACGACGCCCCGGTGAAGAAGAACCGCGTCACCGAGAACATCAACCTGTTCGAGATCCTCAGCCTCTACCGCATCAACACCTACGACGCCGGCTGCTTCCTGTCCAAGGCCTGCATCGTCTCCCCCGACCTCGACGAGCCCGAAAGCCACGGCAAGACCAACCTCGGCACCTACCGCATGCAGGTCAAGGGCAAGGACAAGCTGGGCATCCAGGCCCTGCCGTTCCATGACATCGGGCTCCAGCTGGCCAAGGCCGAGTCCATGAACAAGCCGCTGCCCGTCGCCATCTGCCTGGGCTGCGACCCCATCACCACGTTCATGGCCTCCACGCCCATCCGGTACGACCAGTCCGAGTACGACTACGTCGGCGCCCTCAACAACGGCGTGCCCATGCAGATCACCAAGGCCCCCCAGACGGGCATGATGATCCCCGCCGGCTGCGAGGTCTGCATCGAGGGCTACATCGAGCCCCGCGTCCGCGAGTGCGAAGGCCCCTTCGGCGAGTTCCCCGGCTCCTACTCCGGCGCCCGCCTCCAGGGCGTCGTGCGGGTGACCTCCGTCAGCTTCCGCGACAACCCGATCTTCGAGAACCTCTACCTGGGCATTCCCTGGTCCGAGATCGACTACCTCATGGCCCTGAACACGTCGGTGCCCCTCTACCAGATGCTGAAGGACACCTTCCCCGAGGTCCAGGCCGTGAACGCGATGTACACCCACGGCATCGGCGTCATCGTCAGCACCAAGGTCCGCTTCGGCGGCTTCGGCAAGGCCGTGGCCATGCGCCTGCTCACCACCCCCCACGGCATGGCCTACAACAAGGTCATCATCGTGGTGGACGAGTACGTGGACCCCTTCAACCTCGAGCAGGTCATGTGGGCCATGACCACCCGCGTCGACCCCGACAAGGACGTCAGCATCATCAAGAACTGCCCCGGAATGCCCCTCGATCCCTCCAGCAACCCTCCGGGCATGCACAACAAGCTCATCATCGACGCGACCACGCCCAAGCCGCCCGAAGCCGTGTGCCGCGAGACCGAGCTGCTCGTGGCCCCCGCCGGGACCGAGCGCTGGGAAGGCATCATCGCCAACCTCGTCAAGAAGGCCCGCGGCTGATCCCGCGCCATCCCGCCAACCTTGAACCCTGATCGAAAGGAACCCAACATGATCTGCCCCCGCTGCGAATCCGAAAAGGTCGAGCTGCTGGTGAAGTCCCCCGTCGGCAACGTGTGGGAGATGTACATCTGCGGCACCTGCACCTACTCCTGGCGGTCCACCGAGACCCCGGACAAGACCGATCCCAAGCACTACAACGCCAAGTTCAAGATCAACCCGGCGCACATCGACAAGATGCTGATGATCCCGCCGATCCCGCCCCTCAAGGGCTAGTGCAGCGTCCGCAAAGTCGCCTGAATCATCCGAGGGGAGCGGCCGCTGCACTCCCATCGCGTCCGGATGATTCAGGAGACTGGGCGGATGCGGCACCCTCGACTGGAATCCCCGGGGCCGGCTCCACCGGCCCCGGGGGCCTCAGGACCGCTGGAAGGAGCCGACATGCCGCTGGCAACCATCAACGAGGCCATCGAGGACATCCGCCAGGGGCGGATGGTGATCCTGGTGGATGACGAGAACCGGGAGAACGAGGGTGACCTCACGCTGGCCGCCGACCACGTGACCCCCGAGGCCATCAATTTCATGGCCACCCACGGCCGCGGCCTCATCTGCCTGAGCCTGACCGGCGACAAGGCCGCCGCCCTGGGCCTCGAACCCATGGTGCGGGAGAACGATTCGCCCTTCGGGACGGCCTTCACGGTCTCCATCGAGGCCCGGAAGGGTGTCACGACGGGCATTTCCGCGCACGACCGGTCCACCACGATCCGCACCGCCGTGCGCGACGGGTCCGGCCCCGGGGACCTGGTCCGGCCGGGCCACGTCTTCCCGCTCATCGCCCGGGAGGGCGGGGTGCTGGTGCGGACGGGCCAGACCGAAGGCTCGGTGGACCTGGCGCGGCTGGCCGGGTGCCGCCCGGCCGGCGTCATCTGCGAAATCATGAAGGACGACGGCACCATGGCCCGCATGCCGGACCTGGAGGTCTTCGCCGCGGAGCACGGCCTGAAGATCGTCTCCGTCCGCGACCTCATCGCCCACCGCGTCCGGTGGGAGCGCCACATCACCCGCGCCGGCGAGGCCGCCATGCCCCTCCGGGAGGGCGGCGCCTTCCGGGCCGTCGCCTACGAGGACGGCATCACCGGCCTCACACACATCGCCCTCGTCAAAGGGGAGATCGATCCGGACGCGCCGGTCCTGGTGCGCGTCCACAGCGAGTGCCTCACCGGAGACGCGTTCGGTTCCCTGCGCTGCGATTGCGGGGAGCAGCTGAAGACCGCCCTGCGCCGCATCGAGGCCGAGGGCGCCGGCGTGCTGCTCTACATGCGCCAGGAGGGCAGGGGCATCGGGCTGGGCAACAAGATCCGCGCCTACGCGCTCCAGGACAAGGGCTGCGACACCGTCGAGGCCAATGAGCGCCTGGGCTTCCAGGCCGACCTCCGGGACTACGGCATCGGGGCCCAGATCCTGCGCGACCTCGGGGTGCGGAGGATGCGCCTCCTCACGAACAATCCCAAGAAGATCATCGGCCTGGAGGGCTACGGCCTCCACGTCGAGGAGCGGGTGCCGCTGGAGATGCCCTCCGGGGCCGAGAACCGGCGCTACCTCGCCACCAAGAAGCTGAAGCTCGGCCACCTCCTGAACTGCGTGTAACGACGGACGGGCTGGGAGGCGTTGATGTACCAGGAACCCGTCCAGACCGGCGCCGGGGCCGGGTGGCTGCCCGACCCAGCCCGGGCCGTGGCGGGGGGACCGGAGGACCTGGGGACCTTCGAGGCGGCCACGGGCGGGCCGTGGCCCCGGCCCTCCCATCTCCAGGGGGATGCCCGCTTCATGGCCATGGCCCTGCGGGAAGCGCTGGGGGGCGTGGGGCTGGCCAGTCCCAACCCCCCGGTAGGCTGCGTGCTCGTCCAGGCGGGTGAGGTCATCGGCGCGGGCGCGCACACCCGGACCGGCGGCCCCCACGCGGAAATCGTGGCGCTGACCGAGGCCCGCCGGCAGGGCCGGGACCCGGCCGGGGCCACCGCCTACGTCACCCTGGAGCCCTGTTGCCACCAGGGCCGTACGCCGCCCTGCGCGGACGCCCTCGTGGCCGCCGGCATCCGCCGGGTGGTCGCCGGCGCCATCGATCCCAATCCCCGGGTGGATGGCGGCGGTCTCCGGCGGCTGCGGGCCGCTGGCGTGGAGGTCGGGCGTAGGGTCCTGGCCGAGGCCTGCGAGGCCTTCCACGCCCCCTTCTTCAAGCGCGTCCGCACGGGCCTGCCCTGGGTCACCTTCCTCGGCCACCCGGCCCCGTCCCTGGCGGGGCCGGATCCGGTGTTCCGGCGGGTCCAGGCCGCCTTCCGGTGCGCCGCGGACGCGGTGGCCACCGATCTGCCGACGCTCCGCATCCATGCCCTTCGCCTGGGCGACCCCTGGGTGGACCCGCCCGCCCATCGCCGGCTCCGGCGGGTCATCCTCGACCCGGAGGGCCACCTGGAGGCGGCCCACCCCATCTGGGAACACGGCCCCTGCCTCCGGGCCGTGGCCGGCCTCCGGGCGCCCCTGCCCGGCGTCGGCGACCTCCCCTGCGGGGGCCGGTCGGGGGATCTGGACCTGGGGGCCCTCCTGGGCGCCCTGGCCGACCAGGGCGTGGGGCGGATCCTGTTCGAGGGCGGCGAGGCCCTGGGCCGGAGCCTCCTGCGCCGGGGCCTCCTGGACGAGGTGGTGGCCTTCCGCAGCGCCGGCGCGCCGGCCGGACCCCAGGGTTGCGGCCTGCCTTGCGAGGGGACTCACCGCCACCGCTTCGCCGTGGAGGGCGGGGCCTGGGAGATCTACCGGATCTGACGCCGGGCCCGGTCCATGGGGCGCGCCCATCCTGCGCGCGCCCCTCGGACCGGGCCCGGGCCGGGTCCCCCGCGGCTCAGAGGTCCAGGGGCCGGCTGGAGGGCACGAGGAAGGGGGCCGGATCCACGTCCAGGAAGGGGGCGCGGTGGAACCGGCCCTTCTGGTCGAAGGGCACCGTGCAGTCGAAGATGGCCTTGCAGGTGATCCCCTTCGCGCGGATGCTGGGGCTCATTTCAGGCATCTGGCTGGGATCGAGGGGGTGGCAGCGCACGCCGGGGATGGGGATGATGTCGACGTCGGCCTGGAAACGGGTGGTCATGGCCCACATGACGTCGTTGGAGTCGAAGAGGTCGACGTCGTCGTCCACCAGGATCACGTGCTTGAGTTCGGAGAAGGAGGAGAAGGCGAGAAGCGCGGCCTGGCGGTGGCGGCCCTCGTCCGGGGGCGCGCTCTTGCGGACCTGGAGCACGGCCACGTACTTGCCGCCGCCGCATGGGTGGGCGTACACGTTCTGGAGGAGGCCCGGCAGGGCGCGGTTGACCATGGTGATGATGCTGGCCTCGGTGGGGATGCCGGCCAGGTTGACATGCTCCTCCGAGGGGCCGATGCAGGTCTGCATGATGGGCCGGATGCGGTGGGTGACCGCCGTGACGCGGATGACGGGCAGGGAGGGGTTCGCGGGCCCGTTGTAGCCGGGGAATTCCGGCATGGCCTTGCCGGTGCCGCTGCTCTGGTCCTCGACCATGCGCAGGTCGGGGAGGAGCTCGCCCTCGATGACGAATTCGGCCGCGGCGATGGCCTTGGCGTCCACCGTGAGGCAGGAGGCCATCTCCACGGGGCGGCCGCGGAGCGCGCCGGCGATGCCCAGCTCGTTGAAGCCGAGGGGCGTGCTGGGCGCCTCGAAGCAGGCCGCGATGTAGACGGCGGGGTCCAGGCCGATGCTGATGGAGATGGGCTGGGGCTTGCCCGCCTTCTCGGCCTTCATGCGGAAGCTGTCCAGGTGGCGGCCCGGGACGAAGTACATCGAGATGGTGTCGGGCCCCTGGACGCAGAGCCGGTGGATGGTGACGTCCTCTTCCCCCGTCTCGGGATCGCGGCCGTAGCAGAGGCCCATGGTGATGTAGGGACCGGCGTCCTCGGGGGTGTTGGTGGGGGTGGGCAGGAGCTTGCGGAGATCGAAGCCCGGATCGGAGGCCCGGTGCACCACTTCCTGGCAGGGGGCCGCGCCCTTGACGGGGATGGGCTGGATGGGATTGTTCAGGGCCTCGCACATGTGGAAACCGAGGCGCTGGGGCGTCGTGCCCAGGAGGGCCGCCACGCGGCGGCGGTCGGCCAGCATGCCGATGGAGATCCGGTGGCCTTCGTAGCCTTTGATGGTGTTGAAGATCATGGCGGGCCCGGCCTTGGTGGGGCGCATCACGGTGCCGCCCGCGCCCACATGGCGATAGACCCCGCTCAGCTCGGCGATGGGATCGACGGGGGTGTCGGTGACCAGGAGCTGGCCTGGCATCTCCGACAGGAGGCGGAGGGCGCTGCGGAGATCCGTGACGGCGGTCGCGGCGGACGGTGCTGGCGCAAGGGGGGCGGGGCTCATGGAGACTCCTGGAAGGTGGATGGCTCCACTGTCCGCCTGCGTCCGAGGGCCCGTCCAATCGCTTTTTGGGGGCCGGGTGATGCGCGCAAGGCATGCATGCCCTGGCGTTATCAGAGGCCCGCCTGTGATCACCCGCGCGCGCGGGATCGGGCCCTGGATCTGCGAATGAGTCGAGAAGTCAGACGAATGTAAACCTTTCCATACCCTCAGGCCGGCTCCGCCGCGGCCCGGCGCTTCTGGAGGATCTCCTTCACCTCGTAGGACCGGGCCTCCGTCAGTGGGTAACCCAGCAGGATGAGGATGCCGGCGCCGCAGAGGGCCGTGGGCAGGCCGATCTCCCAGAGGCGGAGGCGCCAGAGGGCCGCGGCGCTCTGGGTGGCCAGGCCCTCCACGAAGCCCGTGCCCTGCAGGAGGTAGCCCCCGGCCACGGAGGCCACGGAGACGCCCGCCTTCCACCACCAGTTGTAGACGGCGAAGTAGACGCCCTCCTTGCGGACGCCTTCGCGGACCTCCTCCTCGTCGCAGATGTCCGCGATCATGGAGTTCACGAGGGAGAAGCAGAAGACCATGCCCAGGGAGAGGCCCACCGTGGGGATGTAGGTGAGCCAGGGGCGGGCGGGATCGTAGCAGACGATCTTGAGGAGGTTGGCGGCGGCGATGAGGGCGAAGGAGAGGATCACCGTCCCCTTCTTGCCGAGGGCCTTGGAGACCCAGACCATGGGAATCGCGCCGGCGATGCCGACCGCCGCCCACAGCGTCCCGTTCTGGGCCATCAGGGCGCTGGCGGCGTCCTTGTCGCCGCCGAAGAGGTAGAAGATCGTCGTGAAGTTGCTGAAGCCCATGACGACCTGGAAGCCGACGATGAGGAGGCTGAAGGCCGCCACGAGGCGCAGGAAGGCGCGGTTGCGGTAGGTGGCCTTGAAGCCCTCCATCACGGGGATGCGGGCCTGCTCGCGGGCCTGGGAGAACTTGCCCTCCTTGCACACGAAGGCGCACACCAGGGCCGAAATGGTGAGGAAGGCGCTCATGCCCAGGCAGACCCAGCGGATCCCGGCCACCGTGTCGCCCTTGAAGACGGGCCGGTTGGCCAGGTAGTAGACCCAGGGGAGGCAGAAGGCGCCCACGTTGCCGATGAAGCTGGCGAAGGCGAAGAGGGAGGTCTTCTCGTGGGGATCCTCGGTCATCTCGAGGCCCAGGGCGCCGTGGGGGATCGCATAGATGGGGACCACGGTGTAGAAGAACACCGAGGCCGCCAGGAAGTAGGCGAACATGGCGCCGTGGCTCCAGTTCCGGGGGACGGTCCAGAGCAGGAAGAAGGCGATGCCCAGGAGGACGCCCCCGACGACGAGGTAGGGGATCCGGCGCCCGTAGCGCGTCCGGGTGTTGTCGGAGAGGTTGCCGAGGAAGGGGTCCACGAGGGCGTCCCAGAGGCGGGGAAGGGCCTGCGCGTAGCCGATCCAGACGGCGCTGATGCCCAGGCCGACCACGTACACCAGGCCCGTTAGCTGGATGACCGAATTCACGGCGACGATGGTGACGATGGACCCCATCCCGTAGGCGAGCTTCTGGCTGATCGGGATGCGGTCGATGGCGAGCGGGGGGCGGGATTCGGACATGGGACCTGCCGGGGGAGGGGATACAAGGGTTTGGTTTGCTTGGATCTTAGGCGCGTAGGTGGAGGTCTTTGACTTTTTCACTTGCGGGAGGGATGGCATGGGTATATTACTTTTCTGCTCCCACGATGTAAACGTTTTCATTTCCCCCCCCGAGTCTTCCGCGGACGAAATCCCATGAGCGAGCCCAGCCGAGAAGCGCCCGTCCGTAGCGAAACCGCCGACGTCACCATCCACGACGTGGCGCGGGAAGCGCGGGTCTCCATCGCCACGGTGTCGCGGGTCCTCAATGGCACCAACCCGGTGAAGGGCGCAACGAGTGAGCGGGTGATGGCCGCCGTGGAGCGCCTGGGCTACATCCCCCACAGCGGCGCCCGGAGCCTCATCAAGCGGGAGACCCGGACCCTGGGCGTCCTGCTGCCGGACATGTTCGGCGAGTTCTTCAGCGAGCTGATCCGCGGCCTGGACCTGGTGGCCCGCCGCCGGGGCTTCGCCCTCCTCGTGACCTGCACCCACGGCGAGGCCAGCGCCGCCGAAACCATGCTCCGCACCATGCACGGGAAGGTGGACGGCATGGTGATCCTCAGCTCCGACCTGGACCTCGACGCGGGCCTATGCCGGCTTCTTGGCCGTACGCCAACCGTCTTCCTGAACCAGCCGGACGGGCCGCAGGCCGCCAGCTACGACGCCATCAGCGTGGACAACCACGGGGGCGCCCTCTCCATGACGCGCTACCTGCTGGGGCTGGGCCACCGCCGCATCGCCTTCATCGGCGGGCCCGAGCACAACATGGACGCGCGGCAGCGCCTGGAGGGCTGGCGGGAGGCCATGGCCTCCCTGGCCGCCGAGCCCGACCCCGCCCTGGAGGTGCCGGGCGATTTCAGCGAGGCCTCGGGATACCGGGCCGCGTGCCGCCTGCTCAAACTGCCGACCCGGCCCACGGCCATCTTCGCCGCCAACGACGACATGGCGCTGGGCGCCCTGGCCGCCCTTCGGGACCAGGGGGTCAAGGTGCCCGAGGACATCAGCCTGGCGGGCTTCGACGACGTGCCCATCGTGCGTTACCTCTCCCCGGCGCTCACGTCGGTGCGGGCGCCCATTCCCGAGCTCGGGGCCCGCGCCGCCGAGCGGTTGCTCAACATCATCGAGGCCGGCGGCGCCAGCCAGGCCCGCCAGGAGACCCTCGACGTCGTGCTGGTGACGCGGGCCTCCACCTGTCCCCCCCGCCTGACCCCCTGATTCCGCATCCATTCCGGGACGGGATGGCCCGTTCCGCCGTTTCTTCACCCTTCCCTTCCCAAACCTTCCATGGAGCCACCCATGTCCAACCTCCTCCGAACCCGGTCCGGTTCGATCCCGGCCCTGGCCGTCCTGCTCGCCGCCGCGGCGATGCCGGCCGTCCTCCAGGCCCAGACCACCAACGCGGTCCTGCGCGGCCGCGTGCGCGCCAAGGATGGCCGCGCCATCCCCGGCGCCGTCGTCATGGCCGTGAACAAGGCCAACGGCTACAGCACCAGCACCGTGGTTCGCCCCGACGGCACCTACTTCCTCAGCCTCGACCCCGCCACCTACAACCTGACCGTCACCGCCCAGGGTCAGGCCCGGGCCGCCAAGACCATCCGCGTGCAGGTGGGCCAGGCCCTCGACCTGGACTTCAACCTGGCCCCCATGGCCGAGGCCTCCGCCACCGTGGAGGTGACCGGGACCCTCAGCGAGATCCGCACCGCCGAGGTGGCCACCAACATCACCACGGAGCAGCTGGAATCCCTGCCCCAGGGCAACCGCAACTTCCTCAACTACGCCGCCCTGGCGCCTGGCATCAAGATCAGCAATGACGAGATGAACCAGTCCTTCTCCTCGGGTGGCCAGACCAACCAGCGCACCAACATCTTCATCGACGGCGCCAGCTACAAGAGCGACCTCCTCTCCGGCGGCTCCGTCGGCCAGGACAGCAGCCGCGGCAACCCGTTCCCCCTCACCGCCGTGCAGGAGTTCCGCGTCCTGACCGAGAACTACAAGGCCGAGTACCAGAAGGCCTCCGGCGCCGTCATCACCGCGGTGACCAAGTCCGGCACCAACGAGTTCCACGGCGACATGTTCACCTACTACCAGAACAAGAACCTGGTGGCGAACAACTGGTTCGCGGCCCACCGCGGCCAGCCCAACCCCGAGTACTCCCGCACCCAGTACGGCCTCAGCGTCGGCGGCCCCATCCTCAAGGACCGGATGCACTTCTTCCTGTCCTACGAGGGCCAGAACCAGAACCGCGACAACCTGGTCTACCTGGGCGGCACCAGCATGGCCGGGGCCTCCCAGGCCCTGAAGGACAAGCTGAACAGCTACGCCGGCAGCTACCCCTCGCCGTTCCGCAGCGACCTGGTCTTCGGCAAGGTCGACTACCAGATCAACCCCCAGCAGATCCTCGAGTGGACCATCAACTGGCGCAACGAGCACGAGAAGCGCGACTTCGGCGCGCAGACCTCGTACGAGCGCGGAACGGACATGGCGAACAACGTGCTGACCAGCACCCTGAAGCACAAGTTCACCACGGCGTCCTGGGTCAACGAGGCCATGGTCAGCTTCCAGCGCGCCGAGTGGAACCCCAAGCCCCTGCACTCCGACCTCGTCGGCAAGGACTACCAGGGCATCATCGTCATCGGCGGCAACGAGACCACGCAGGACTTCGTCCAGAAGCGCACCTCCCTGCGCGACGACTTCACCTACCTGGGCGTCTCCGGGCACACCATCAAGACCGGCCTGACCCTCGACTTCCTGGACTACAAGGTCCAGAAGTGGCAGGTGGGCAACCCCGTCTACCGGTTCAACACCTCGTACGACCCGACCCTCACCATCCCCTTCCAGGCCCAGTACGGCGTCGGCAACCCCGACATGAGCGCCGACAACAAGCAGTTCGGCATCTACGTGCAGGACGACTGGAACGTCACCCCGCGCCTGCAGGTGAACCTGGGCGTCCGCTGGGACTACGAGTCCCACATGTTCAACGAGGACTACGTCACGCCCGCGAACGTGGTGTCCACCCTCAGCTCCCTGTACCCGTCCAACTACTTCAGCGACGGCAGCCAGCGCAAGCCCTACTACGGCGCCTTCCAGCCCCGCATCGGCTTCACCTATGACGTCAAGGGCAACAACACCCTGGTCGTCTTCGGCGGCGTCGGCCGCTACTACGACCGCGAGTCCTTCAACAACGTCCTGGACGAGCGCTTCCGCCTGCAGTGGGGCGTCCGCACCTTCACGTTCAGCGCCGACGGGTCCCCCGTCAACGGCACGCCCGCCATCAAGTGGGATCCCAGCTACCTGACCAAGGCCGGCCTGGACACCCTGATCGCCAAGGGCGTGGCGCCCAATCCCGAAGTCTTCCTCCTCGACAACAACGCCAAGCCGGCCTACTCCGACCAGGTCAGCCTGGGCGCCCGCGGCGTGCTGGGGGCCTGGAACTGGTCCGTGACCCTGACCGACGTCGAGAGCAAGAACTCCCTCACCTGGAAGTGGGGCAACCGCGACGCCAACCTCAACTACATCTCCGTCCCCGGCTTCTCCAACGTGCTCCTCAGCGACACCAAGAAGACCTGGTACCAGGCGATGTACGTGACCTTCGAGAAGCCCTACAGCGAGGCTTCCGGCTGGGGCTTCGGGGTCCGCTACACCCTGTCGAGCGCCAAGCAGACCGGCAACGACCTGTTCAGCCTCGACTACGTGAACGCCGACGCCTACGGCAAGCACCCCACCGCCGACGACGAGCGCAACCGCCTCATCTTCGACGGCATCGTGAAGCTGCCCTGGGGCTTCAAGCTGAGCGGCCTCATCACCCTCAGCACCGGCCTGCCCTACACCATCTGGGACGTGACCAACGGCTGGGACTACAGCAAGCGCCACTTCCAGTACAACGCGGGCCGGCCCATCAAGTACAGCTTCATCATCCCCAACGCCTGGGGCTACCGCTCCGTCGACCTGAAGCTCCAGAAGGACTTCAAGATCGGCAAGGCCAAGCTGGGCGTCAACGCCGAGTGCATCAACGTGTTCAACTACAACAACTGGATCTACGGCTGGGATTCGGGCTACATCGACGGGTCCGACGGCGCCAAGGCGCGGTTCGGCCAGCCCGTGGACGTCCTGCGCGGCCGCCGCGTCCAGTTCGGCGCGACCCTCCAGTTCTGATCGGAGTCCGGAAGATCATGGGAATGCCTGAATCGAACCTGAACGGCGCCGCCGGGAACCGCAGGAAGGAGGGCCGCCGGCCCTCCCCCCTGCGGGGCCTGCTCGGTGGCTGCGTCCTGCCGGCCCTGCTCCTGTTCTCCACCGGCTGCCAGGCCGCAACCCCCGCACCCTCCGCCCCCGTCCTGACCGATCAGGCGTTCCTGGATCTCCTGGAAAGGCGCACCTTCCAGTTTTTCTGGGACACGGCGGATCCCACGACCGGCCTCGTGCCGGACCGCTACCCCACCCCCTCCTTCGCCAGCATTTCCGCCGTGGGCTTCGGCCTCACGGCCTACGTGATCGGCGCGGAGCGGGGCTATGTGACCCGCGACCAGGCGGCGCAGCGCGTGCTCCTCACGCTGCGCTTCCTGGACAAGGCCCCCCAGGGTGACGCCGCCACCGGCATCGCCGGGTACAAGGGCTTCTACTACCACTTCCTCGACATGAAGACCGGGCTCCGCTACCAGAAGGTGGAGCTCAGCAGCATCGACACCGCCCTCCTCCTGGCCGGCGCCCTCACCTGCCGGGCCTACTTCGACCAGCCCTCCGCGGCCGAGACGGAGATCCGCGACATCGCGGTCCGCCTCAACGCCCGCGCCGACTGGGCCTGGTTCTCGGCCCGGCCCAACCTGGTGAGCATGGGCTGGACGCCGGAAGAGGGCTTCAACACCTACGACTGGCACGGCTACATGGAAGGCATGCTCCTGGTGCTGCTGGCCATGGGCTCCCCGGCCCACCCCGTCAGCCCCGCCGCGTGGCCCGCCTACACCGCGACCCAGAAATGGGGCACCTTCGAGGGCCAGTCGTTCTTCCAGTTCGGGCCCCTCTTCGGGCACCAGTTCAGCCACATCTGGGTGGATTTCCGGGGCATCCGCGACGCGGCCTCCGCCGCCCGGGACCTCGACTACGCCGAGAACACCCGGCGCGCCACCTACGCCCAGCGGGCCTATGCCCTGCGCAACCCTGGCGGATGGAAGGGCTACGGCGCCAACGGCTGGGGCATCTCCGCCTGCGACGGACCCGTGGACGGCACCCTCACGGTGGACGGGACGAAGCGCACCTTCCTCACCTACGCCGCCCGGGGCGCCGGCGGGGAAGGGATCCTGGACGACGGGACCCTGACGCCCAACGCCGCGGCCGGATCCATGCCCTTCACGCCGGAGATCTCCCTCCCCGCGCTGCAGGCCATGCGGACCACGTACGGCGACGCGCTCTTCTCCACCTACGGGTTCCTCGACGCCTACAACCCCACCTTCCCGGTCGGCCAGAAGACCTACCACGGCCGCACCGTGTCCGGCCTGGGCTGGTTCGACACGGACTACCTGGGCATCGACCAGGGCCTGATCCTGACCATGATCGAGAACCACCGGTCCGGGCTCGTGTGGAACCTGATGAAGCGGGATCCCACCCTCCTCCGGGGCCTCGCCCTGGCGGGCTTCAAGGGCGGTTGGGTGGACGCGGCCCCCGCGGCCCTGAAGCGTCCGGTCCGCTAGGAGGCAGCATGGCCCCTTTCCCGCGCACGCCTTCCCGGTTGGCCCTTGGCCTGGCTTGCGCCGCCCTCCTGGGCGAAGCACCTCCCAGGGTCCTGGACGCCTTCCCGGATATCCGGGCCTGGACCGCGGCGCCCTCGGACGGGGTCTCCCTCCGCCTGGGGCACGCCCGGGGCCCCGGGGGCCAGGGCGCCCTGCGCCTGGACTTCGATTTCAACGGGCGGGCCGGGTACGCGGCCGCCCGCAGGACCCTGCCGGTGAAGCTCCCGGCCAACTACGAGCTGTCCTTCTGGATCCGCGGCGAAGGCCTGCCCAACGCCCTGGAGTTCAAGCTGGTGGATCCCTCCGGCGACAACGTCTGGTGGGTCCGCAAGCCGGACTTCACGCTGCCGGGGGGCTGGACCCGGATCGTCCTCAAGAAGCGCCATGTGAGCTTCGCCTGGGGGCCCGGGGGGGCGGACCCCTCGGTCATCGGCGCCCTGGAGTGGTGCGTCACCGCCGGGCAGGGCGGGAAGGGCTTCGCGGAGTTCAGCGGCCTCACCCTCCGGGAACTGCCCCCCGAGCATCCCTACGCCGGCACACCGGTGGCGTCGGCCTCGGCTTCGCAGCCTGGGTTCGGGCCCTCGGGACCGCCGGCCAAGGCCTGGCGGGCTCCCCGGGAGGGGGGCTGGTTCCAGCAGGCCTTCGGCGAATCCCGCGTCTTCGGCGGCGTGCGCGTGGACTGGGACGGCGAGGCGCCCTTGGACTTCGACCTCCAGGCCTCGGACGACGGCCGGAGGTGGACCACCCTCAAGGAGGTGCGCGGCGCTGGGGGCGCCGCCAGCCTCCTTCAGACGCCGGAGACCGAGGCGCGCTTCCTGCGCGTGGTCTGCCGGCGGACCCGGGGCGGGGGACCCTGGGGCGTGCGGGCCCTGACCGCGCAGCCCCTGGCCTTCGGGGCGTCCGCGAACGCCCTCTTCGAGGCGGCCGCCAAGGCCGCCCCCCGGGGCGACTATCCCCGCGGCTTCCTGGGCGAGCAGGGCTACTGGACCCTCGTGGGCGTGGACGGGGGCGTCGACAGCGCCCTGCTGTCCGAGGACGGCGCCGTGGAGCCCGGCCGGGCCCGGCCGGCCCTGGAACCCTTCCTCTGGGACGGGACCCGGCTCCTGGGCTGGGCCCAGGCCGACAGCACCCAGACCCTGGAGGGGGAGGGCCTGCCCATCCCCACCGTCACGCGCCGCATGGGCGACCTGGTCCTGCGCGTCACCGCCTACGGGGCCGGACGCCCCGGGGCCCCCGTGGTGCGCTGCCGCTACCGCGTCTCCCGGGAGGGGGGCCGGCCCTGGAAGGGCGCCCTCTTCCTGGCCCTGCGGCCCTTCCAGGTGAACCCCCCGGCCCAGTTCCTGGGCACCTCCGGGGGCGTCGCCCCCGTGCGGCGCCTGACCTTCGACGCCCGGGGCGTCCAGCTCGACGGCCGCCGCTACCTGACCACCCTGACGCCGCCCAGCGGGGCCGGGGCCAAGCCCTTCGCCGCGGGCCCCCTCCTGGAGGACCTGGGGCGGGGCCGCCTCCCCGCCGCAGCCTCGGTGGAGGACCCGGACGGCTGGGCTTCCGGGGCCCTGCGGTACGACCTGGACCTGGGGCCCGGCGAGACCCGGGACCTGTACGTGGATCTGCCCCTGGCCGGGGATCCCGGTCCGCTGCCGGCCTTCGAGGACGGCCTGCGGGCCGAGGCCGAGGCCTGGGCGGAGCGCCTGGGGCGCGTGGGCCTGGACCTGCCCGAGCCCGGCGCCTCCGCCACCCTCCGCACCTGCCTGGCCCACATCCTCATCAGCCGCCAGGGCCCGGCCCTGCGGCCCGGAACCCGCGCCTACGCCCGCTCCTGGATCCGGGACGGGGCCATGATGGGGGCCGCCCTCCTGCGCCTGGGCCATGCCCAGGCCGCCAAGGACTACCTGGCCTGGTACGCCCCGAACCTCTTCGAGGACGGCAAGGTGCCCTGTGTGGTGGACGGCCGCGGGTCCGACCCGGTGCCCGAGAACGACAGCCACGGGGAATTCATCCACCTCCTGGCCGAGATCGGCCGCTTCACGGGCGACCGGACCTTTGTGGCCGCCTGGTGGCCCCAGGCCCGGGCCGCTGCCGCCTGGATGGCCCGGCATCGCGAGCCCTCGGACGGGCACCAGGGCGAGCCCTGGCGGGGCCTCATGCCCCGCAGCATCAGCCATGAGGGCTATTCCGCCAAGCCCATGCACAGCTTCTGGGACGATTTCTGGGCCCTGCGCGGCCTGAAGGACGCGGCCTGGATCGCCGGCTTCCTGGGCGAGCAGGCCGAGGCGGCGCGCTGGGCGGGGGAGGCCGCCGACTTCCGGGCGTCCGTCCTGCGGGCCCTGGACGGGTCCCGGGCCCGGCACGGCATCCCCTACCTGCCCGGGTGCGTGGAACTGGGCGACTTCGACGCCACGTCCACCACCATCGCGCTCCTGCCGGGCGGGGAACAGGCTCACCTGCCCGCCGAGGCCCTCCTGGCCACCTTCGAGCGCTTCCACGCCGAAGTGTCCGGCCGGCGCCGGGGCGAGGGGGACGGCCGCTACACCCCCTATGAATTGCGGGCCATCGGTGCCTATGCCTTCCTGGGCTGGGGCGACCGGGCGGCGGAACTCCTGGAGGGCTACCTGGCGGACCGGAGGCCCCTGGCCTGGAACCAGTGGCCCGAGGTGATCGTGCGGAACCCCCGGGAATCCACCTTCCTGGGCGACCTGCCCCACGCCTGGGTGGGCTCGGACTACCTGCGCTCCCTCCTGGCCCTGCTGGTGGTGGACCGGGAATCGGACGGCGCCTGGGTCCTGGGCGGCGGCCTGCCGGCGTCCTGGGTCTCCCGTCCGGGCGGCGTCGGCATCCGGAACCTGCGGATGCCCGGGGGCGCCCTGACCTACCAGGTCCGCGCGGAGGGGGGCCGGGTGGTCTGGGAACTCGGCGGCGGCGTGGAGCCGCCCCAGGGGGGGCTGGTCCTGCGCTGGCCCCTGCCCGGGGGCTTCCGGCGCGCCACGGTGGACGGCCAACCTGTCGAGGTTGCCGGCAAGGAAATGATCATCAGGCGGCTCCCCGCCCGGGTGGTCATGGAACCATGAAGGAGGACGGCCCACGGGCCGGCCTGGAAAGGAAGACGTAGGCATGACTCACTCCAAGGACAACGCCGGACGCCCGGCCGCGACGCCCGTCCCGGGCGAACGGCGCGGCCACATCCTGAGCGATGGGCGCTACCGGGTCCTGATCACCGACCGGGGCACCGGCACCTCCGCCTGCGGCGACCTGGCCCTGACCCGGTGGGCCGGGGACCGGCTCACCGATGCCGACGGCTTCTTCCTGATCCTGCGGGAACCCGCCGTGGGGACCAGTTGGTCCGCCGGCCTTCGGCCCGCCTTGCGCCAGCCGGACACGTATGCCGCGCACTTCACGGACGGCCGCGCGACCTTCGTCCGGGAGGACGCGGGCCTCGTCACCACCCTGGAGGTGGCCGTCGTCCCCGGCCGGGATGCGGAACTCCGCCGCCTGACCCTCGAGAACCGGTCCGGCGCCGCCCGGACCGTGGACCTCACCTCCTGCCTGGAGGCGGTGCTGAACCACCGGGAGGCGGACCGGGCCCACCCGGGCTTCTCCAAGCTGTTCGTGGAAACCTTCTGGCGGCCGGAGGCCCGGGCCCTCCTGGCCCGGCGGCGCCCCCGGGGCGCGGACGAGGCGCCCCAATGGATGGTCCACTGGATCGCCGCGGGCGCCGAGGGCGAAGTCTCCCACGCCTCCGAACGGGCCGCCTTCCTGGGGCGGGGCCGCACCCTCGCCGAGGCGGCGGCCCTGGCGGCCCCAGGCCCCCTCACCGGCGGCACCGGCGCGGTGCTGGATCCGGTCCTCGCCCTCCGCACGGCCCTGACCCTGGCCCCCGGGGCGCGCCGCACCGTCACCGTGGGCCTCGCCGCCGCGCTGGATGAGGCCGGCGCCCTGGCCACCTGCGCGGCCCTGGCCGGCGCCGAGGCCGTGGACGCGGCCTTCGAAGCCGCCGAACGCCAGGCCCGGGCGGACCGGGAGGCCTGCGGGCTCGACGCCCCGGCGGCCCTGGAAGCCGCCCGCCTCGCCGTGGACCTGGCCTACGGGGCGCCCCTGCCGGCGGCGCCCCAGGATCCCGCCCAGCCCCTGCCGGCCTTGCCCGGCCTGGGTGGCGCGCCCCGGCTCGTCGTCGACCTGGATGGGGCCGAGGGCCCCGCCCGGGGCGAGGCCGCCCTGGCCGCCCTGGCCCTCTGGCACCGCCAGGGGCTGGACGCGCGGGTGGCCCTCGTGGGCCCCGCGGCCCAGGCCGGCCTCTGGGCGCCGAAACTGGCCGCCCTCCCCGATCCCGGCCGTGCCGCCTATCTGGCTGTGGAATCCCTGGGCGCCGCCGGGCTGCGCGCCGTTCACCGCCATGCCCGGGCCGTCGTGCCCGGAACCCGACCCCCCGTCGCCGCGTCCGAGCGGGTCTACGCGCCCTTGCGTCCGGCCGGGCCCCAGGTCCCGCCGCCGGCGGAGACCGTCCTGGACAACGGCCTTGGCGGCTTCTCCCCCGATGGGCGGGAGTACCGCCTGCGCATCCTGCCGGGTCCGGACGGGCTGCCCGTCCTGCCCCCCATGCCCTGGTCCAACGTGCTGGCCAACGAGACCTTCGGCCTCATCGCCACCGAACGGGGCCTCACCTGCACCTGGAACCTGAACAGCCGCCTGCGCCGGCTCACGCCCTGGCTGAACGATCCCATCGGCGATCCGCTGCCCGAGGCCCTCTTCATCCGGGATGAGGCGGAGCGCACCGTGTGGTCCCCCATGCCGGGCCCCGCCGGCCGGCACCTGGCCTTCACGGTCCGCCACGGCTTCGGCGCCACCGTGTGGGAAAGCCAGGTGGAGGACCTGGCCCAGACCGTCACCGTCTTCGTGGACCCCCAGGCGCCCGTGCGCTACCTGACCGTCCGCCTTGAGAACCGGGGCGGCCGCACGCGCCGGCTGGGCCTCGTGTGGGGCGCCGAACTGGTACTGGCCGAGAGCCCGGAGCGCAGCAAGGGCCTCCTGGACGTGCGCCGGGAAGGGGCCGAACTCTACGCCTGGCACACGGCCCCCGGGCCCTTCCACGGCCAGGTGGCCTTCGCCACCGCCCTGGGCGGCACGGTGCGGGCCTCGGGAGACCGGGCCGCCTACCTGGGGCCCGACGGGGATCCCGCGGCCCCGGCCGCGGCCTTCTCCGCCGCGGGCCTGGTGCCGGGCGCCGATGTGCCCGCCGAGCCCGGCTTCGCCCTCCAGTCCGCCCTCACCCTGGCCCCGGGGCAGACGGCCACCTGCGTCTTCGTCTTCGGCGAGGCCCCGGACCTGCGGGAGGCCCGCCGCCTGGCGGCCACCGCCCCCCGGGCCGAGGCGGTCCTGGCCGAGGTCCGCGCCTTCTGGGAAGACACCCTCTCCGGCCTGCGGATCACCACCCCCGAACCGGCCCTGGATGTGATGGTGAACGGGTGGCTGGCCTACCAGAACCTGGCCTGCCGCATGTGGGGCCGCACGGCCTACTACCAGTCCGGCGGCGCCTTCGGCTACCGCGACCAGCTCCAGGATTCCGCCGGCCTCCTCTTCCTGCGGCCGGACCTCACCCGGCGCCAGCTCCTGCTCCATGCGGCCCACCAGTTCGTGGAGGGCGACGTCCTCCACTGGTGGCACCCCCCCGTGGAGGAGGGCATCCGGACCCGTTTCTCCGACGACCTGCTGTGGCTGCCCCTCCTCACCGCCACCTACCTCCGGAGCACCGGCGACTGGGCGGTGCTGGACGAAGTCGCCCCCTACCTCACGGCGCCCGCCCTGGCCCCCGGCCAGGACGAGGCCTACCTGGCGCCCGTCGATTCGGGCCAGCGCGGGGACCTCTACGACCACTGCTGCCGGGCCCTCGACCTCGCCCTCAGCCGCGAGGGCGTCCACGGCCTGCCGCTCATGGGCACGGGCGACTGGAACGACGGCATGAACCGGGTCGGCCGGGAAGGGCGGGGGGAGAGTGTCTGGATGGCCTTCTTCCTCTACGCCATCCTCGAGGCCTTCGAGCCCCTCTGCCTGCGCCGGGGGGACGAGGCCCGGGTCCTCCGCCACCGGGCGCGCCGGGAGGCGCTCACCGAGGCCCTGGAGGCGTCGGCCTGGGACGGCGGCTGGTACCGCCGGGCCTACTTCGACGACGGCACCCCCCTGGGCGGGGCCGCCAACACCGAGTGCCGCATCGACTGCCTGGCCCAGGCCTGGGCGACCCTCTCCGGGGCCGTGCCCCCCGCCCGCGCGGAGCAGGCCCTGGCCGCCATGGAGGAACAGCTGGTGGACGAGCAGGCTCACCTCATCCGCCTCCTCACCCCGGCCTTCGATCGCTGCCCCCACGACCCCGGCTACATCAAGGGCTACCTGCCCGGAGTCCGGGAGAACGGTGGCCAGTACACCCACGGGGCCCTCTGGGCCGTCAAGGCCATCGCCGCTTCCGGCCGCAGGGACCGGGCCGCCCAACTCCTCACCATGATGAGTCCGGTCAGCCACACGGCCACGCCCGAGCGGGTCGCCGTCTACCAGACCGAACCCTACGTGGTGGCCGCCGACGTCTACGGTGTGGCGCCCCACACCGGGCGCGGCGGGTGGACCTGGTACACCGGCTCGGCCGGGTGGTTCTACCGGGTGGCCGTGGAGGACGTGCTGGGCTTCACCCTGGAGGGGGGCCTGGGCGCCCGCCTCGATCCTCGTCTGCCGGAGCGTTGGCCCTCGGCGTCCATCCGCTACCGCGATCCCCGCTCGGGGAGCGTTCTGGACATCCAGGTGACCCGGGAGGCCGCGATGCCGACGGGCGTGCTGGAGGCCTGGATCGACGGCGCGCCCCTGACGCCCACGGGCGGCGCGTTCTTCCTCCCCTTCGGTCCCGCTGGCGCCGTCCGGACCGTCCGCGTCCGCGTGGGGGCCTGACCATGGGCGAGCCGCGCTTCCCTGAAGGCTTCCTCTGGGGGGCCTCCACGTCCGCCTACCAGATCGAGGGCTCGCCCCTCGCCGACGGGGCCGGACCCAGCAACTGGCATCGGTTCACCCAGCCCGGCGGCAAGGGCGCCCATCTGGCTCCCGGCGGCGCGGTGGCCTGCGACCACTACCGCCGCTGGCGCGAGGACCTGGCCCTCATCCGGTCCCTGGGCTTCACCTCGTACCGGTTCAGCGTGAGCTGGAGCCGGGTGATGCCCGAGGGCCGGGGCCGGGTGAACCCGGCGGGCCTGGACTTCTACCGGCGCCTCGTGGACGGCCTCCTCGAGGCCGGCATCCGCCCGATGACCACGCTCTTCCACTGGGACCTCCCCGCGGCCCTCGAGGACCAGGGCGGCTGGGTGAACCGGGACACCGCGGGCTGGTTCGCCGACTACGCCCACACCGTCGTCCAGGCCCTGCCCGGCGTCGCCCTGTGGTCCACCCTCAACGAGCCCTGGGTGGTCACGGACGCGGGCTACCTGCACGGGGACCATCCCCCGGGGCACCGGAACCCCGCCGAGATGCCGCACGTGGCCCACAACCTCCTGCGCGCCCACGGCATGGGCGCCCAGGCCTGCCGCGCCGCGGGCGCCCGCGACGTGGGCATCGTCATCAACATCGAGCCCAAGCACCCCTTCTCCTACCGCCCCGAGGACGTGGCGGCGGCGCGGCGCGCCGACGCCTACATGAACCGCGCCTTCCTGGACCCCCTCGTCCTGGGCCGGGACCCGGAGGAGATGCCAGAGATCTACGGCGCCGCGTGGCCGACGTTCCCCGCCGCCGACTACGATCTCATCCGCCAGCCCCTGGACCACCTGGGCCTCAACTACTACAGCCGCAGCCTCAACGTCCACGATCCCGAGGCCCCCTTCGGCCAGTGGCGGGCCGTGCCTCACCCCACCCACCCGAGGACGGAGATGGACTGGGAGGTCTACCCCGAGGGCCTCACCGAGACCCTGCTCTGGCTCCGGCGGCGCTACGGGGCGATCCCCCTCTACGTGAACGAGAACGGGGCGGCCTTCGCCGACCCGGACACCGCGCCCCCCGAAGGCGTGCGGGACCCGCTGCGGGTGGACTACTTCCGCACCCACCTCCTCGCCGTGGCCGAGGCCATGGCCCAGGGCGCCGACGTCCGGGGCTACAGCGCCTGGAGCCTCCTGGACAACTTCGAGTGGGCCTTCGGGTTCTCCAAGCGGTTCGGCATCGTCCACGTGGACTACGCCACCCAGAATCGGACCCCCAAGGCGAGCGCCCGCTTCCTGGCCGAGGTGATCGCGACGCGGGGGGCGTGCCTGGCGTAGGACCAGGGCGCGGAGGAGCAGGAGCCTGGCGTGTCGATGTGGCCCCGAAATCCGAAAAGTCGAAAAGTCGTCCTGCCGGCCGGATGGGCGGTACATGAAACCGGCCGCAGCCCTGGAATTATCCCAAGCCTCCCCGTGCATCCCCTTTATCCCCGCTGGAAATACAGCCGGGATGGGGCGGCGCATCCGTTACCCGATTGCGCCGTCCCATCCCTGCGATTTCATTCGCCGGGGATAAAGGGGATGGACGAGGATGCCTGGGATGCTGCCCCTGCTTCCTCGCCCTGACCCTCGCCTCTACGCGCTCAATCGGCCAGTGTCGTGCTGGCTGTGGAGCTATCCGCTGTAATCGGTAGTGATCGATCGTGTGGGTCGGAAAATTGGGCTAGATCGTGGACTGGCTGCCGCGCGCGAGCTCGGCCTTGAAGGTGTCCCAGTCGAGTTCCTTCTCCCAGATCGCCATGAGTACCGCCGCCACGCAGTTGCCGATGTGATTGGTGATGGCCCGGGCCTCGCTCATGAACTTGTCGATGCCGAGGATCAGCACCATGCCAGTGACCGGGATGCCCGGAACCACCGCCAGGGTCGCCGCGAGGGTGATGAAGCCGGAGCCGGTGACGCCCGTCGCGCCCTTCGAGGTGATCATGGCCACCACGAGGATGCTCATCTGCTGGCCGAGGGTGAGGTGGATGCCCAGGGCCTGCGCGATGAAGAGGGAGGCCAGCGTCATGTAGATGTTGGTCCCGTCCAGGTTGAAGCTGTAGCCCGTGGGGACCACGAGGCCCACGACGCTCTTCGAGAGGCCGATACGCTCCAGCTTCTCCATCAGCGGGATGAGGGCGGATTCCGAGGAGCTGGTGGCGAGGACGAGGAGGAGCTCGCTCTTGATGTAGCTCAGGAGCCGCAGGATGTTGAAGCCCGCGAAGGCGCAGATGGTGCCGAGGACGAGCACCACGAAGACCGCGCAGGTGGCGTAGAAGAGCAGGATCAGGGTGCCCATGGGCAGCAGGGAACGGAGGCCGAACTTGCCGATGGTGAAGGCGATGGCCGCGCCGGCGCCCAGGGGGGCGGTGTAGAGGATCAGGCGCATGACGCCGAAGAGCCACTTGCTGACCTTCTCGAAGCCCGCGACGAGGGGCTGGCGGATGTCGTCCTTCAGGTGGGCCAGCGCGAAGCCGAGCAGGACGGACACGAGCAGGACCTGGAGGATGTCGCCCTCGGTGAACGCGCTGAAGAGCGTCTTGGGGATCATCTTCATGAAATGATCGGCGACGGTCATGTGGGCGGCCTTGTCCACGTAGGTGGCCACGAGCTTGGGGTCCAGCTTGGCGGGATCCACGTGGAAACTGGCGCCCGGCTTGAAGAGGTTGGCCATCGCCAGGCCCACCACGAGGGCGAAGGTGGAGACCACCTCGAAGTAGAGGATGGCCTTGCCGCCGACCCGCCCGGCCTTCTTCATGCTGCCGCTGCCGGCGATGCCGATGACGATGGTCACCATGATCACCGGGGGGATCAGCATCTTGATGAGATTGATGAATCCTTCAGCTACCGGCTGGAGCGCCACGCCCGCCTTCGGGTAGAAGTGCCCGAGCAGCGTCCCGAGGATGATCATCAGGGCGACCCAGTTGTAGAGCTTGGAACCGAAGCGTTTCAGCATGCGTCCTCTCCTGGCGGTGGACATGACAATAAACATCCCCGGAAGGGCAGGGCCTTTCCGAAGCGTAAACCCGGGATCCGGCGGGGAGGGCGAGGCGGTAAAAGCGACCTCAACCTCCTCAAAACTGGGGAGCTGTTAAAGAATTGAATAGACGAAAAGTAGACGGCGACCGAAGGGGTGTCAACCAGTACATTTTTCACGATATTTCTTGAACGGTAAATTCCTACAAGGAGTGAAACCCAGGGGGCCGCGCCGGGGGACAGGGGCCTGGATGCCTGGCACGCCCTGGCCGCGGGCCCCTGGATCGGAGACGCGTGTCGGTTGGATTTGGGGCCTCGGCTGAAATAAAGACATCTTTAGGCGCGGTAGGGGGATCCGGAAGCCGGGTTCCCGGCGCCCGGCCAGGGCCCTGGCGACCCGGAGGGGCAGCGAGGAAGCTCCCCGGGCGCCAGGCACCGGGGAGAGGCCGGACCCGGAGGCGCGGGGTCACGGCGGTCATGAGCCGTTCCGTGGCCTCCTCCGGCCAGGGAACGCTAGGCTGCGCGGGGAGATGCCGGGCCGATGCACATCGCGAATCCCATCTACGACGTGGTGTTCAAATACCTCCTCGACGACGAGAAGGTGGCCCGGATCCTGCTCTCCGCCCTCCTGGGCAAGGAGGTGCTCGATCTCCAGTTCCGCCCCACCGAGGTGCATCAGGAGGCCTCCGGCTCCGGGGGCGCCCAGCTCCTGGTCCTGCGCATGGACTTCGCGGCCATGGTGCGGCTGGAGGATGGAAGCCGCAAGCTGGTCCTGATCGAGATCCAGAAGGCGCGCAGCGCCTGGGATGTGCAGCGGTTCCGGCGCTACCTGGGCACCAACTACGCCAGTCCGGAGAACGTCCACCTGGATGCCGACGGCAGGACGCACCCGCTGCCCCTCGTTACCATCTACTTCCTGGGCGAGGGCCTGGAGCGCGTCGACGTGCCGGTCCTCAAGGTCAACCGCCACTACCTGGACGTGGCCACGGGCGACGAGGTGCGGGTCACGGACCCCTTCGTCGAGGCGCTCACCCACGACGCCATCGTGGTCCAGATCAACCGCCTCAAGAACCGCCGGCGCACCGAACTGGAGCGCCTCCTGGAGGTGTTCGACCAGGGGCTGGCGTCCCGGACGGATCCACACCTGCTGGACATCCTGGAGGAGCATTTCCCGGAGCGCTACCGCGAGGTGCTCCGTCGCCTCCTGCGCGCGAGCGCTGAAAAGGAGGTGCGGGACCGGATGGACGTGGAGGACGACATGCTGGCCGTCTTCCGGGACCAGGCCCGCGAGTCGTCGGACCTGCGCCAGACCCTCGCCGAGAAGGACCAGGCCCTGGTGGAGAAGGACCAGGCCCTGGTAGAGAAGGACCAGGCCCTGGTGGAGAAGGACCAGGCCTTGGCGGAGAAGGATCGCCTGATCGCGCACCTGCGGCAACGCCTGTCGGCCCCGCCTTCCGACGCGCAGGGGGGAGGCCCGTGACCCGGCCCGGGGCCCCGCCTCACTTCAGGGGCTGGGGGGCGGCATCCGGGCTGGGGGGGAGGGTGTCCTTGCCGAAGAAGGGCAGGCGCTCCTCGCGATTGGCCAGGTGCCAGGCCACGGACGCGAGGACGGCGGCGGTGCGCTTCACGTCCTCGGGGGGCACGCGCTCCAGGGTGTCGATGGCGGTATGCCAGGTGTATTCGAAGTATTCGAGGCCGTCCTGCACGACGTTGATCACCGGGAGGCCGGCGGCGCTGAAGGAGGCGCTGTCCGAGGAGGGGCCGGGGCGCTTCCGCGAGGGCCGGTTGGCGCTGGCGGAGGCGCCCTTCACGGCGAGGTCGGCGAAGGGGGCCAGCAGTTCGCGCAGGACCTGGGCGCCCGCGGGAGGCCCGAAGAGTCCGAGGCCGCGGACCTGGCCGGCCCCGCTGTCGACATTGAAGGCGGCCACGAGGCTGCCGTGCCCGGGCAGGGGCTGCTCGGCGTCCCCGAAGTGGGCCTTCACGTAGGCGGCGGAGCCCAGCAGGCCGTGCTCCTCCGCGTCCCAGAGGGCGATGCGGATGGTGCGGCGGGGTTTCGCGCCGGCGGCGGCGAGGATGCGCCCGGCCTCCATCATCACCGCGGCCCCGGTCCCGTTGTCCGTGGCCCCCGTGGCGGTGTGCCAGGCGTCGAGGTGCGCGCCGAGGAGGACGACCTCCCCCGCCTTGTCGGAGCCGGGCAGGTCCGCGACCACGTTCAGCCCCTTCGTCCCCTCCGGATGGAGGCGGTTCGCGACCTCCAGGGCGAGGCGGACCTCCACGCCGTCCTGGAGGAGCCGGGCGATGCGTCCGTAGTCCTCGTGGCGCATGACGACGGTGGGGACGATGCGGGCCGGGTCGTAGGTGCGGTTGGAGAAGGCGCGGATCTGCCCGTGCCGAAGGCCCGCGTCGTTGATCCGCGCGAGGGCCTTGTGGGCCAGGAGGAAGGCGTCGACGCGCTCGTTCACGGCGCGGGGCTCGAGAGCGCCGGGCCGGCGGGGAGCCTGGGGGCGCGGGCCCATGGGGGTCGGGTGGGCGGGGTCGAAGCGCTTCGCCAGGGCCTCGTCCGCGTGGCGCAGGGGCATGGGGGCGGGGTTCAGGGCGGGGAGGTCCCGGAGGGCGCCGGCCAGGACGAGGCGGCCCTTCACGGCGTCCCCCGCCGCGGCCAGGATCGCCGTCAGTTCGGCCTCCGTGGGCTCCTCCGGGACCGGCAGGAGCAGGGCGGCGCCCCGGACCGTTCCTTCCGTGGACGGTCCCCAGGCCAGGGGCTCCACCTCGAGGCGGCCCGTCCAGGGGGCCTCGGCGTGGGCGGCGCAGCGGAGGTTGGTCCAGCCCGGGTGGCCCCAGTCCCAGGCTTCCAGATGGGCGTCCGACAGGCCCCAGGCCTTGAGCTGGTCGGCGGCCCACTGGGCCGCGGCGCGGTAGCTGGGGGATCCCGTCAGGCGGGGGCTGTGCACATCGGTGAGTTGGTGCAGGGTGGCCATGATCTGCGAGCGCTGGAAGGCCTCCTCCCGGATCCGGGCGTTCAGGTCCCGGTCGATGGGCTCCTGGGCCGAGGCCAGGGCCACGGTCAGGCAGGGGAGAACCAGGCGGAGGGCTGTACGGGGATGCATCGCAATAGGATGCTCCTGGGGGCCGATCCTGGCAAGGGCGTTCTCGGGCGGGCTCAGGCCCCCGAGAGCACCAGGTCCACCGCCTGGAGGAGGGCCTCGGGGGGCGCGGGCCGCAGGTGGAGGTGGAGGGCCTCGGCATTGCGGGCCGCGTCCCGGCTGATCTCGTTTTCCCGGTCCGCCAGGAGGATGGCCGGCGCCTCCGCGAGGAGGCCCCGGTTCCGGGCCCCGGCCAGGAGGCCATGGCCCCAGTACCCGCCCACCTTCAGCTCCACGAGCACGAGGTCGAACCGGTGGGCCGCCGCCAGGCGCTGCACGCCGGCGGGGTCGTGGGCGGAAAGGATGTTGCGGTAGCCCTCCTGCCACAGGAACTGGGCGAGGGGGTGGGCGTCGGCCGGTTCGGAGGCCAGGAGGAGGATCCGCCGGCCCATGCGGCGCAGGCGCAGGACGGCGGGCAGGCGCAGGGCCTCCGCCGCCCGCTCCGGCTCCCCGGGGGGCTCGGGGGCCAGGGGCTGGACCACCTCCGGCGCGCGGGGGGCCTCCTTGACCGGCGTGGGGGCCCCGGGCCGCTCCCCCACGTCCGTCTTGAGCTTGCGGGAGGGGAAGGCCCGGCCGAAGGAGGCGGGCATGCGCCGGGCCAGGATCCGCTCCAGGGCGAGGCGGTCCAGGGGGCGCAGGGCTTCGAGGGCGAGGCCGGCCTCGCCGCCCTGGACGTTGGCCACCCGGCCCGCGCAGAGCACCGGGGGCGTGTGGGGCAGTCCATCCAGACAGAGCAGGGCGAACCGGTCTCCGGGCCGGGGTCGCTGGCCCGCATCCAGGGCCAGGCGCAGCCCCTGGAGGCTCAGGTCCAGCACCCGCCCGGAAAGGACCCGGCCGCCGAGGACGGTGTCCTCCACCTGCTCGACGGCCAGGACCCGGACCCCCTCGGCCTCCTGGAAGGCCCCCCGGGGGGCGGCGCGCCGTTCGCCATGGGTGATGAAGGTGGGGAAGGAGAAGATCCCGGTGCCCAGCACCTGCACCGCCGTGGTCAACCACCGGCCCTCCAGGAGGAAGCCCAGGTGGACGGATTGGCCGGGCTCCAGGGGCGGGGTGGCGGTGACGGTGAAGGTGTCGGCCCCCAGGTGCTCCAGGGTGGTCTGGAAGGGCAGGGGATCGGGCTCCCCCCGGGACAGGCGCACCGGCAGCTTCAGGCGGACGGCCTCGTCCAGGTAGGCCCGGATGACCCGCGCGTCCCTGAGTTCCGGTCTGCCGGCCTGCATCATGGCGAAGCTGCCTCCTTCCTTTGAGGATAACGGCCCTCGCGTCCGGGATCACCCTGCGCGGGAAGGCCCGGCGGATCCTTCGATCCGCCGGGCCCGCGAGGTGAGGCCGGTTCAGCCGACGGGGTGGATCACCGTCAGCCAGGGCATGCCGATGGCCATGAGGGCGGCGATGAAGATCAGGCCGAAGACCAGGCCCAGGGACCAGAAGGCCCTGCGGCTGATGAAGCCGCCCGCGTAGTAGACCGGGGCGGGGCCCGTGGCGTAGGGCGTGATGACGCCCATGATGCCCAGGGAGAAGACCAGCAGCATGGCGAAGGCGCGCACCGGCATGTTGGGGATCGCGATACCGGTGGCGAGCACGACCGGGAGCACGGCGGCGGTATGGGCCGCGAGGCTCGCGAAGAAGTAGTGGACGAAGAAGAAGAAGGCGACGAGGACGGCCATGACCGTCAGGGGCGCGTAGCCCATGAGGTGGCTGGACACGTACTTGGCGACCCAGGTCACGAAGCCCACCTTGTTGAGGCCGTCGGCCAGCGCCACGAGGGTGGCGAACCAGACCAGGACGTTCCAGGCGCCCTTGCTGCCCAGGATGTCGTCCCACTCCACCACCTTGAAGATGATCATGCCCGCGATGACCACGAGCACGACGCCGGTGGCGTCGATGAAGTTGGTGCCGAGGAAGGGGAGGCGGATGTTCTTGTTGGAGCCCACGATCCACAGCAGCACGGCCAGGACCACCAGGGCGGCCATGACGATCTCCTGGATCTTCATGGGGCCCATCTTGCGGATCTCCTCGCCGGCCCAGGCGGGCACTTCCTCGGAGGCCTTGATCTCGGGGGGATAGATCCAGTAGACGAGGAGGGGGAGCAGCGCGAGCAGGGGCAGGGCCACCGGGAGGAAGCCCAGGAACCACTGGGTCCAGGTGATGTCCAGCTTCGCGGTCTGCTTCACGATCGCCAGGGCCGCGGCGTTGGGGGCCAGGGACGTGACGAACATGGAGGAGGTGATGCACGTGGTGGCGAAGGCCACCCACATGATGTACGAACCGATCTTCCGGGCCGTGGGGCCGGGGGCGGAGCCGTACAGGTCGGGGATGTTGCGGATGACCGGGAAGATCGTGCCGCCGCTGCGGGCGGTGTTGCTGGGGGTGCCGGGGGCCAGCACCAGGTCGGCCAGCATGACGGCGTAGCCCAGGCCCAGGGTGCGGCGGCCCAGGAGCTTCACCAGCTGCAGGGCGATGCGCCTGCCGAGGCCGCTCTTGGCGTAGCCGATGGAGAAGACGAAGGCTCCGAAGATCAGCCACACGGTGCGGTCGGAAAAGCCCGCCAGGGCCCAGCTGATCGACTTGGAGGGATCCGGATCCACGTAGCGCAGGCACCCGGCGACGGCGATGCCGATCATGCCGATGGCCGCGGCGGGGATGGGCTCGAGGATCAGCGCCAGGATGACGCCGGCGAACACCGCGAAGTAGTGCCAGGCCGCGGGCGTCAGGCCGGCGGGCGTGGGGATGAGGGCGAGCAGGAGCCACAGCAGCAGTGGTCCCGCGATCTTCCAAGCGTTGCCTTTCATGGTGCCTCCTTGGGGCGGATGGATTCGGGCCTCAGGCCAACCAGGGATTCGCCTGGTGATGGGCCTTCTCGAAGGACTGGATGGCGTTGGCTTCTTCAAGTGTAGCCGCAATCGCGTCGTGGCCCCGGAGGAGGGCCTCCTTCCTCCGGGCGTCCAGCGCGAATGCGACGCAGGTTCCATCGTCCCCGAGGAGGGTCTGGGCGGGGAGGTCGATGGTCAGGCGGTTGTGGGCGGGGTCCTCCGCCAGGCGCAGGAGGACGGCGAGGTCGTCCGGGGGCAGGCCGAGGGCGAGGATGCCGTTGTTCAGGCAGTTGTCGAAGAAGATGCCGCCGAACGTCGTGCCCAGGATGGCGCGGATCCCCAGCTGGCGGAGCCCCCATACGGCGTGCTCGCGGCTGGAGCCGCATCCGAAGTTGGGCCCCGTCACGAGGATGCTGGCCCCGCGCCAGGGTCCGCGATTGAGGATGAAGTCGGGCCGGGGCGAGCCGTCCCCGGCGAAGCGTAGGAAGTGGAAGACGCCGTCGCGGAGGCCCTCCCGGTCGATGCCCTTGAGGAACTGCTTGGGCATGATGACGTCGGTGTCGACGTTGGCCGCGGGAAGGGGGGCGGCGATGCCGGTGAGGCGGATGAGGGGTTCCATGCTCAGGCCTCCAGGGCGCGGACGTCGCAGATGCGGCCGGCCACGGCTGCCGCCGCCACCATGGCGGGGCTCATGAGGTGGGTGCGGGCGCCGGGTCCCTGGCGCCCCTCGAAATTGCGGTTGGTGCTGGAGGCGCAGCGGTCCCCGGGACCGAGGACATCGTCGTTCATGGCCAGGCACATGGAACAGCCGGACTGGCGCCATGAAAAGCCCGCCGCCCGGAAGATATCCGCCAGCCCTTCCGCCTCGGCCTGGGCCCGGACCCGGGTGGAGCCCGGCACCACGATGGCCTGGACGCCCGGGGCCACCCGGCGCCCCCGCAGGACCTGGGCGGCGGAGCGCAGGTCCTCGATGCGCGCGTTGGTGCAGGAGCCGATGAAGGCGTGGGACACCGGGATGGCGGCCAGCGGCGTGCCGGGGGCCAGGCCCATGTAGGCCAGGGCCCGCTCCATGCCCCGCCGCTTCACGGGATCCGGTTCCGTGGCGGGATCGGGGACGGCCCCGTCCACGGCCTCCGCCTGGTCCGGGCTCGTGCCCCAGGTGACCAGGGGGACGAGGGTAGAGACGTCCAGGCGGGCCTCCCGGTCGAAGGGGGCGTCCGGGTCCGACCGCAGGCCCAGCCAGGCTTCCGCCGCCGCCTCCCACAGGGCGCCCGTGGGCGCGCCGGGACGGCCCCGCAGGTAGTCCAGCACCTGGGCGTCCGGGGCCACCAGGGCGCCCCGCGCCCCGGCCTCCACGATCATGTTGCAGAGGGTCATGCGCCCTTCCACGCTCATGGCCTCCACGGCCGGGCCCTGGAACTCCACCGCCGCGCCCGTGGCCCCGTCCGCGCCGATGGCCCGGACGACGCCCATGATGATGTCCTTGGGCGTCACCCCGGGCCCCGGAACCCCGTCGAGGACGATGCGGAGGGTCCTCAGCCGCCGGTAGGGCAGGGTCTGGGTCGCCAGGTAGTGCTCGATGTCGGAGGTCCCGATCCCGTAGCCGAGGGCCCCCAGGGCGCCGTACGTGGTGGTGTGGCTGTCGCCCGCGGCCACCACCATGCCGGGCAGGACCCGGCCCTGCTCCGCCATCACCACGTGCTCGATGCCCTGGTCCGGGCTCATCTGGTCGAAGAGCTCGATGCCGAAGTCGGCGGCGTTCCGTGCGAAATAGGAGGTCTGGAGGGCGGCCCCGGCGTCGGCCATCTCCGGCACCCGCGCCGGGGCCGTGGGGTTGACGTGGTCCACCACCATCAGGGCGGAGGAGGGCGACCACACCTTCCGTCCCGCCTCCCGGAGGCCGCTGAAGGCCTGGGGACTCGTGTACTCGTTGAGGACGGTGCGGTCGACGTAGAGCAGCACGAGGCCGTCGTCGTCGAGAGCGCGCACCGTGTGCGAATCGACGAGCTTGTCGTAGAGGGTCCTGGGGGTCATGGCGGGCCTTTCGGGAGCGTCGGTCGATCCAGTATCCTGGCCCAGGCCCGGCCCGGGCCAATGCGGATTCCGCATGGCGGCATGCGGAATCCACATGGAAGCCGACGTTTTAACACCCATTTCGGATCCCCCATGGAATTCACCTGGCTCGACGATTTCCTCGCCCTGGCGGAAACGGGCCACTTCTCCCGGGCCGCCGAGCGCAGGAACCTCACCCAGCCGGCCTTCAGCCGACGGATCCAGGCGCTGGAGGACTGGGTGGGCGCGCCCCTCTTCCATCGGGATGCGCGCCCCGTGGCCCTCACGGAGGCCGGGGAGCGCTTCCGGCCCGCCGCGGAGGAGGCGCTGGGCGCCCTGGCCCGGGGGCGGACCGAGGCCCGGGAGGCGGGGGGCGCCGCCGCGGCCACCCTCCGCTTCGCCGCCACCCACGCCCTGAGCCTCACCTTCCTGCCGGCCTGGCTTCACACCCTCGAGGCCGAAGTCCCCCTGGGGCCGGTGCGCCTCATGGCCGACAGCATGGAGGCCTGCGAGCGGATCCTCCTGGCCGGCCAGGCCCACTTCCTCCTCTGCCACCACCACGATCGCGCGCCCTCCCGGCTCGACCCGGTTGAATGCCCCTTCCGGGCGCTGGGGACCGATGTCCTGATCCCGGTCTGCGCCCCGGGGCCCGGCGGCGCCCCGCGCTTCCCGGCGGTTCCGGTCGGGTCCACGCCCGCACCCCACCTGGCCTACGGCCCCGAATCGGGCATGGGGCGCATCCTGGCTGCCGCGGCGCTGCCCGCGGCCCTGGAACCCGTGTTCACCTCCCGGGTCGCCACCGTGCTGGTCACGGCGGCCCTGGATGGCCGCGGCCTCGCCTGGCTCCCCCTCTCCCTGGCGCGGGAGCACCTGGAGGCCAGGCGCCTTGTTCGGGCGGGCGACACCTCCTGGGACGTCCCCATGGAAATCCGCATCCACCGGGCCCCCCACGTGTCCCCCGCCGCGGCGGCCTTCTGGGCCCGTATCGGGGGGACGGCCCAGCCTCCGGCTTGAACTTCCCGGGCGCGGCTCTATCCTGGCAGGGACCCTTCTCCAGACCAGGTGCGCCATGGATCGCCGTCCCCAGCCCAGCCCCGACGAGTACCGGCTCCTGGTGGAGCAGTCGCCCATCCTCATCTGGCGGGCCGGACAGGACGGCCTCTGCGACTACTTCAACGCCCGCTGGCTGGCCTTCACCGGCCGGACGATGGACCAGGAACGCGGCAACGGCTGGGCGGAAGGCGTCCATCCCGACGACCTGGAGCGCTGCGTGGCGTACTACCTGGACCACTTCGGGCGGCGGGAGGTCTTCGAAATGGAGTACCGCCTGCGCCGGCACGACGGGGCCTGGCGGTGGATCTTCGACCGCGGCGCCCCGGTCTTCGACCCGGCCACGGGGGCCTTCCTCGGCTACATCGGCTCCTGCGTGGACGTGACCGAGCGGGTCGAGGCCCAGGAGGCCCTCCTCCGGGCCAAGGAGCAGCAGATCCGCACCCTCCAGGGCCTGCTGCCCATCTGCATGATGTGCAAGCGGATCAAGGACGAGGACGGGACCTGGGAGGTCCTGGAGACCTACATTTCGGACCATTCCGCCGCCGACTTCAGCCACGGCCTCTGCCCGGAGTGCTACCCGAAGTACCTGGACCTGGCCCTCCGGGAGATCGGAGGCTGAGCGGGCTGCACCCGTGCAGCGTCCGCAAAGTTGCCTGAATCATCCGGGGGGAGCGGCCGCTGCACTTCCATCGGGGGCATAGCCCCCTATGGCGTCGGGAAGGCAGTGCCTTCCCGACTGTCGCCCCCTGGGGGCCCCATGCCGGGCCCCCAGACCCCCGGCAAGTGCCGCGCCCATTGCGTATGGATTATCCAAGAGGCTTGGCGGACGCGGCACTAGGGTGTGTTCGTAATCTAGGATAGTAATGGCTAATGCCCATCCGTGCCGGAGCATGGAGGAGCTGGAATAGTGAGTCTGTGCTGCAGTGCCTGATGGCGCCGCGCATTCGCAGCATCCTATTGGTACGCGGAGGCGCGGAGGATCAATGAGGATCCGGAACGCTTGTCACCCTCCGCTCATAGCCTCAGCCAGATCACGATGCAGGCCAAAGCCACCTGGGCTGAGAAACTTCGCGCCGTTTTGTCGAACCTGGTGGCCAGCGCCCTGAACTGTTTGAGCTTGGCGAACCCATGCTCGATGGCATGGCGGGCCTTGTATAGGTGTGAGTCCCAGGCCGCCGGATTCTTGCGCCGGGGATGAGGTGGGATGACGGCTGTCGCACCCATGGCCTCGATCGCCTTCCTTACCGGGTTCCCATCGTAGGCCCGATCTCCGAACACGTACTCTGCCTGCCAACCGCACAGCAATCCTTCAGCAGACCGGCTTTCATGGGCTTGCCCCGGAGTGACCAGGAAATCCAAAGGATTACCGTGGGCATCGCAGATCAAATGGATCTTGGTCGAGCATCCACCCCGAGATCGTCCGAGCGCCTGGTTCCAGAGCCCCCCCTTTTGCCTGCTGAAGGTTGATGAGCGCGAAGGATGGTGCCATCCAGCATGACCCACTCCAGGTCGGCTTCCTTGCGCAGGAACTCCAGGATCCTTTGCCACACGCCGCGCTTGGTCCAGGCCTCAAATCGCGTGTACACGCTTGTCCAAGGTCCAAATTCCTCCGGCAGGTCCCTCCACGGCGCCCCAGTCCTGTGCCTCCACAGGATCGCCTCCACCATGGGACGGTTGGGGTGACGGGATCGCCCCATCCCTCCACGCTCTGGCGGAAGGAGCGGTTCAAGCTTTGCCCACATGGCATCGGTCAGGAAACTTCTCGGCATCGTTACCCCAGGAAAATTCGTGGTGTACGAGCCTTTACGTATGAGTACAAGTTAACTATTTATCTAATCTATAGATTCCGAACACAGCCTAGAATGGGGGGGGAGGCCGCCATGTCCCTGCTCGATCCCGCCCGCAGCATCCTCGTCGTCATCGACCTCCAGGGGAAGCTCGTCCACATGGTCCACCGCCCCTCGCGGGTGCTGGAGACCTCGCGCCGCCTGCTGAAGCTGGCCGACCTCTTCCAGGTGCCAGTGATCCTCACGGAGCAGTATCCCAAGGGGATCGGGCCCACGGAGGCGGGCCTCCGCGACCTGTTCGAGGGCCTGACGACGCCCCGGTTCCACCTGGAGAAGACGGCCTTCGGGTGCTGCGGGGATCCGTCCTTCGAAAGCCTCCTCGCCCAGGCCCGGCCCGGGCTGGAGCCCGCCCGCAGGCAGGTGGTCATCGCGGGCATCGAGGCCCATGTGTGCGTGCTCCAGACGGTGCTGGAGCTGCTGGCTTCCGGCCATGAGGTCCACGTGTGCTGGGACGCGGTCAGCGGCCGCGGCGAGGAGCACCGGCGCCACGCCCTGGAGCGCATGGCCACCGCCGGCGCCACCCTCACCAACCATGAATCCGTGGCCTTCGAGTGGGCCCGGACCAAGGATCACCCCGCCTTCAAGGCCCTGTCCGCCCTCCTGAAGGAAGGCCAGCCCGAGTAAGATCTACCCATGGACATGGGCAGTCAGGCCGGGCGCTTCGCGGCCCGGGAGTGGATGGATCCGTCGGCGACCCGGGCGCTGAGGGCGACCGCTGCCTTCATGCTGCCCCTGGTCCTGGTGCCCCTGGGCCTCCTCCGGGTGAACGACGCCGTGATGGCCTCCTTCGCCGGCCATGCGGTCCTCTGCCTGGACGTGAAGGGCGCCTATGCCTTGCGCCTCCTGCTCCTGGGCGGCCTGTCCGTGGTGTTCACGGGCTCCACCTGGCTGGGGGCGATGGTGGCGCCGGACGTGCGCCTGGCGGTCCTGGCCACGGGCCTCATCGCCCTGGGAGCGGGGGCCTGGCGCCACGGCCTGGGCGAATACGGGCCCCCGGCCGCCTCCACCTCGGCCCTGCTCTTCTTCCTGGGCCTCGGATCGGCCGGCCCCGCCGATCCCCCCCTGCGCCTGGCGGCGGCCACCCTGGCCGGGTGTGTGGGCGGGATCGCCGTCCTGGCCGCCTCCTGGCCCTTCCTCGCCCAGCATCCCCTCCGACGCCCCGTGGCCCTCTGCTGGACGGCCCTCAGCGCCCTGGCCGAGGCGCTCCCGCCCGTGGAGGGGGGCGACCCCGTCCAGCGGCAGGTCAAGATCCAGGCGGCGGAGCACGGGCTCCGGGAGGCCCTGGACCAGGCGAAGCAGGTGCTGGAGGGGGCCAGGGGCGGCTCGGCCCGGCCCATGGTCAAGGAACTGGAGGCCCTCCGGCGGACGGCGGCTGAATTGGCCGTCCGGCTCGTGGCCCTCCACCCCACCCTCGACCGGCTCCTGGAACCCCCCGGCCCGGGCCCCCTCGCGGCGGGGTTCTCCGCCTTCCTGGGCTCCCTGGTGAACCTCGGCCGCTCCGTGGGCCTGGCCACCGTCTCCCATCAGAGCGGCCACCTCTCCCGGTTCGAGGTCCGCCTCATGCGGCTCGAGCGACTCACCCAGGTGCTGCGGAAGCGGGCCGCGGCCCGGCTGGGCGGGACCCCCGAGGGGGCCCACCTGGACCGGGTCCTGGGGGACATCCTGGACCTCCTTCCCGAGACCCGGACGCGCCTGCGCTCGGCCATGGAGCGCGCCCAGGAGCGGGGCCCCATCTCCTTCGAACTCTTCGACCTCAAGGCCTGGGCCCTGCGCCCCCTGGCCTCCGCCCTCAACTTCAGCCTCCAGGTGGATCCGGCCCTCGTGCGCTACACCTTCCGCCTGGCGGCCCTGATGATGCCCATGACCTTCGCCTGGCAGCACTGGAACCTTCCCCACGGATTCTGGATGCCCCTGTGCGTCATGGTGGTCATCCAGCCCGACTACGGCGCCACGCGGATGCGGGCGACTCAGCGCGCCGTGGGGACCCTCGCCGGGTGTGCGACCGGCAGCCTCCTGCTTTGGCTGCGCCTGCCCCTGCCGCTCCTCCTGGCGGCCACGGCCCTCACTTGCTGGGCCTTCACCTTCTTCCTCAAGCGCGACTACAAGACGGCCGTCTTCTTCATCACCCTCCTGGTGGTGCTCCAGTTCCAGGCCGCCGGTCCCGTGACCCTCACCCTGACCCTCCAGCGCATCGGCCTCACCATGGCCGGCTGTCTCATGGCCCTCGTGGGCGCCCTGGCCTTCTGGCCCATGTGGGAGCGCGACCGCTTCCCGCCCCTCCTGGCGGAGGCCCTGCGAACCCACGCCTTCTTCGCGGACCTGCTCTGCCGGGGGCTGGCGGGGACGCCCGACATCGCACCGGCCACGGTGCTGAAGGTGAAGCGGCGGTGTCAGCGGGCCAACAGCCTCGTGTTCTCCAGCCTGAACCGCATGGCCGGCGATCCGGAGGTGAAGCAGGAGGGCATCGAACGGGCCGCCGCCCTCGCCAACCACACCCAGCGGCTGGCCCGGGCCCTCAGCGTGGCCGCCGTCCACTTCGCCCCCGGGGTGCCGCCCATCCCCGGGCTGGAGGCTACCGCCCGGGCGATCTCGGGGGCCCTGGAGGCCCTGGCCGCCGCCGTGGAGGGGGATCCCAGCCGCCTGGAAGACGCACGCACGGCTGTGGCCGTCCTGGACCTGCCCCGTCCCGCCGATCCCCATGCCGCCTGGGCCGCCGCCCAGATCGCCCTGGCCGTCAACGAGCTGGACGCCATGCTGGTGGCCGGGGTCTGAGGGGTCAGGCGGGGACCTGGGGCAGCCGGAGGGTGAAGACGGTGCCCGCCCCCACGACGCTGCGCACGGTCATGGTGCCGCCGCTCTGGAGCACGGTGCCCTGGACGCTGGAGAGGCCCAGCCCCGTGCCCTTGCCGATGGCCTTGGTGGTGAAGAAGGGCTCGAAGATCCGCTCCAGGTCCCCGGCGGGGATGCCGGAGCCGTCGTCGGCCACCTCCAGGATGCTGAAGGCCTCCACCGGGTCCCTGCGGGCCCGCAGGGTGAGGGTGCCCCGGGACGCCATGGCGTCGGCGGCGTTGGAGGCCAGGTTGGCCAGGGCCAGGTCCAGCTTGTCCGGATCCATGTGGACGGGGAGCTCCCCGGCCTCCAGGTCCAGGGCGAGGCGGCCCCGGCCCCCGAGCATGCCCTCGAGGCGGCCGGAGCGCTCCCGCAGGAAGTCGCCCAGGTCGAAGGTCCGGGGGGCGAGGTCCTGGACCCGGCCCGCGGCGAGGATGTCCTGGACGAGCCCCAGGGCCCGGTCCGTGGCGTCCTGGATGGTCCGGAGGCCGCGCTCCTGGTCGGGGGTGGTGGCCTCTTCGCTGAGGCGCTCCGCCCAGTTCCGGATGATGCCCAGGAGGTTCTTGAAATCGTGGGAGAACCCGGCCGCCATGGCCGCGACGAGGCGGGCCCGCTGGGAGCGCAGCAGCTCCTGCTGGCTGTGGGCGAGCTCCGCGGTCCGCTCCGCCACGCGGGTCTCCAGGGTGCGGGAGAGGGCGTTCAGGTCCCGCACGGCCAGGAACTGCCGGAAGGTGAGCACCAGGGCCATCAGGGCCCCCGTCGCCACCATCACCGGGTCGTAGGGGTGGCCGGACACGTACAGCCACGCGGCGAACCCCATGGCCACCGCGGCGAGGGCGTAGGGCAGGAGGGTGGCGTGCCGCCGGTTCCGGGAGGGCGCCTCCTCCACCTGGGGCCGGAGGGGCCAGAGCCCGGCGAAGGCGAAGCACAGCAGGCCCAGGCCGAAAAAGGCGTCCATGCGCTCCGAGGGGCCCAGGGTGCGGTACCACCCCTGGATGTTGCCCACGGCGTAGAGGGGCCACCAGGCGACGAGGATGGCCAGCCCCCAGCGCACGAAGGAGCCCGGCAGGCCCAGGCGCCCGTCGTGGATGCGGTGTTCCTGGACGACCCAGATGGCGCCCAGGGCCGTGGACAGGAAGGGGTGGACGAGGGTGAGGGCGTAGAGGCTCCCGGTGGCCCCGTGCTCCGCCACGAGGCGGTGCAGGCAGGTGGCCCAGGCGATGAAGAAGATGGACGCGCTGATCAGGAGCCCGTCCAGGAAGGCCTGGAGGCGGTGGGTGGCCAGGAGGGAGACCACGGGCAGGCGCAGCAGCCCCAGGGCCAGCACGCAGGTGGCGGCCATGTAGCCCCCGTGCCGGAGCGTGGGGATGGGCGCCGGCAGGCGCAGGAGATCGTGGGTGACGATGAGGTAGACCGTCGTGGCCCCCAGGATCGCCATGGCCCAGGCGAAGGCGCGCAGGAAGGGGCCGAAGGCCCTCGGGGCCAGCCGGGCCCGGGCCGACAGGCCCTGGAAGGCGGCCCAGGCCAGGACGGCCCGGGTGCCGTCGTCCACGAGGACCGCGGCGCGGCCCCACTCCGGGTGGTGCGTCAGGGCCTCCACCCCGGTCGCCGAGGCCAGCCAGAGCCCCGCCAGCAGGGTGATCCGCGTCCAGGGGGCGGTGGCCGGCGCCGGGGAGGGGGGGGCGGCGTCCGTCATGCCGGGATCGGGCCGGGGACACGCCCCATCCCCCGGCGGGGCCCGGGGGTCTCCGCCGGAGGAGGCAGGGTGGCCATTGAAGATCTCATCTCGGGTCCTAGGATCCTCGGAGTCCGCCCCGAACTCAAGGCCGCGGGCGCCTACTTCACCTTCCGGACCGCATCGGTGAGTTCCGGCAGCAGCTCGAGCAGGTCGGCCACCACCCCGACGGAGGCGGCCTGGAAGATGGGCGCCTTGGGGTTCTTGTTGACGGCCACGAGGAAGGGACTCCCCTTGATGCCGCCCAGGTGCTGGAAGGAGCCGCTGATGCCCAGGGCCAGGTAGACCTTGGGGCGGACCGTCTGGCCGGAGGTGCCCACCTGCCGGCCCTTGTCCAGCCACTTGGCGTCCACGATGGGCCTGGAGCAGGACAGGGCGGCGCCCATGGCCTCCGCCAGTTCCTCCGCCAGCGCGATGTTCTCCTGGTCGCCAATCCCCCGGCCCACGGAGACGAGCACCTCCTCCCGGGCGATGTCCACGTCGCCCGCGGGCGCCGCCACCACCTCCCGGAAGCGCCGGCGGGGCTGGACGGCCGGGATGTCGGCGGAGCGGTCGACGACCGTGCCGCCGGGTCCGGCCGGGGCCGGCACGAAGGCGCCGGACCGCACGGTGATGACGGCCCCCTGGGCGGCGTCGCAGGCGACCCGGGCGTGGACCTGGCCCCCGAACTCCTGGCGCACCAGGCGCAGCCAGGACCCGTCCGCGCCCTCGGCCCCCACCACGTCGGGGGCGTAGGCCGCGCCCAGGCGCACGGAAAGGCCGGGCGCCAGGTCCATGGCCAGGGTGCCGTGGGGCAAGAGCAGGCAGGCGCCGGCCGGGAGGACCTTGGCCAGCAGGGGGCGGAGGCGCTCGGCGTCGGGATGGGCCAGGTCCGGCGCGTCGAAGCTCCAGACCTGGGGGAAGGCGCGGGCGGCGTCGCGGGCGGCGGCGGCCAGGGCCTCGCCGTGGCCCGCCACGAGGGCCGTGGGCGCGGCGCCCGGGAAGAGGGCGGCGGCGGCGGCGGAGAGCTCGGCGGCGCTGTCGTCGGCGCCGGGTACGAACACGAAGACCTGGTCCATCACTTGATCCCTCCCTTGGCCTTGAGGATTCCGGCGAGGCGGGCCGCGACCTCCGGGATGCCGCCCTCGAGCAGTTCGGCCCCGGGGCCCGTCTCCGGGACGAAGTAGGCGAGGCGGCGCACCCGGGGGGCGGCTGGCTCGACACCCAGGGCCGCGGCGTCCAGCACGGGGATCTCGGCCGAGGCCACCTTGCGGATGCCCCGGAGGCCCACGTAACGGGGCTCGTTGATGCCCGTCTGGACGGAGAGGACGCAGGGCAGGTCGATGTCGGAGACCTCCTGGGCCCCGCCCTCGATCTCCCGTCCGATGCGCAGGGGGCCGGCGCCCTCCACGCGATTGACCAGGGACGCGAAGGGCCAATCCAGCAGTTCGGCGAGCATGCCGCCCACCTGGGCCGCGCCGTCGTCGGCCATGGCCCCCGTGAGGACCAGGTCGTAGGCGCCCTTCCGCACCGCGGCGGCCAGGATCCGGGCGACGCCGAGCCCGTCCGCGTCCGCGAAGGCCGGATCCGACAGGAGCAGGGCCTTCTCGGCCCCCATGGCCATCTCCCGGCGGAGGGTCTCGTCGGCTTCGGGCCCGCCCACGGTGGCGACCGTGACGCTCCCGCCCTCCCGCTCCACGATGCGCAGGGCCTCCTCCACGGCGTAGTTGTCCCATTCGTTGACGGCGTAGACGAGGTCGTCGCGCCGGATGCCCCCGCCCTCCACGGCGATCTCGTTCTCGGCGGGATCGGGAACGCGTTTCACGCAGACCAGGATCTCCATTCGGCTCCTCCGTAGGTTCAGTCCAGCTGCCCGTCGACGAGTTCGGCCAGGTCGACGGCCTCCATCCGGCCCTCGAGGCCGGACACCTTGATCGCGTCCTCGATGTTCGTGAGGCAGTAGGGGCAGGCGGTGACGATCACGTCCGCGCCAGCGGCCCGGGCCATCTCCACCCGCTTCACGCCCATGCGCTGCTCCTCCTCGTGCTCCTGGAAGAGCGTGAGCCCGCCGCCTCCGCAGCAGAAGGAGCGGTCCCGGCAGTTGCCCTCCATCTCGACCCTGCGGAGGCCGGGGATGGCGTCGAGGGCCTCCCGGGGCGCGTCGTACACCCCGTTGTGGCGGCCCAGGTAGCAGGGGTCGTGGAGGGTGTAGGTGCGCTGGGGGCCCTCCAGGGGCCTGGGCTTCAGCTTCCCCCGCTTCACGCCTTCCGCGATGAGCTCGCTGATGTGGCGCACGGGAGGCACGCCGGGATAGTCGTTGCGCAGGGCGTTGAGGGCGTGGGGGTCGTTCACCACGATCTCCGTGGCCCCGGAGGCCGCGATGGCCTCGAGGTTCATGTCGCGCAGGCTCTGGAAGAGGGTCTCCTCCCCGAAGCGGCGGACGTCGTGGCCGCTGTCGCGCTCCTCCTTGCCGAGGATGGCGAAGTCGGCCCCCGCGCGGCTGAGGATCCGCGCCGAGGCCTGGGCGATGCGCTGGCTCCGGTCGTCGTACGAGGTCATGCTGTCCACGAAATAGAGCATCGGGGCCGTCTCGCCCCGTTCGGCGGACTTCACCTCGATGCCGGCCCCCGCAGTCCACTCGCCCCGCTTCTTCTCGAGCTTGCCCCAGGGGTTGCCGCGCTTCTCCAGGGCCGAGAGCGGCTTCTGCAGGGACTGGGGGACCATGCCCTCGTCCACCATCCCGCGGCGCAGGTCCACGATCTTGTCGATGTACTCGATGCCCAGCGGGCACTCCTCCTCGCAGGCGCCGCACGTGGTGCAGGACCAGATCTCGGCCTCCGAGTAGATGCCCCCGATGAGCGGGACCGACGGCGCGTTCCCCCCCAGCACCGGGTACTGGGCGAAGGCCAGGTCCCGGCCCTTGATGCTGATGAAGCGGGGCGACAGGGGCCGGCCCACGGCGTTGGCGGGGCAGCGATCGGTGCAGCGCCCGCAGTCCGCGCAGCTGTAGAAGTCCAGCAGGTGCTTCCAGGTGAAGTCCTCCAGCTTCTTGACGCCGAAGGAGGGGACCTCGTCCAGGCGGTCGTCCGGAACCCCGTGGCGCACCGGCTTCACGTTCCCCGCCGCCGTCCGCATGAAGAAGACGTTGAAGAGGGACGTGATCACGTGGAAGTGCTTGCCCAGGGGCAGCAGGCAGAGGAAGCCGAAGAAGGCCAGGTCGTGGACCGCGTAGGCCGCCGTGTGGAGCCCCGCCAGGGTCTCCCGGGAGGCCCCGGCGAGCAGGTGGGACGCGGCCCAGGGCAGGGTGAGGGGCAGGGCCCAGCCCCCCGTGGCGGCCAGGAGGCTGCCCTCGAAGAGCCCTTCGCTGACGAGCAGGGTGGTGATCAGGCCCAGGATCAGCAGGGCCTCGGGGGTGTGGTCCTTCCCCTGGCCGGGGGGCACCTTGTACCGGGCCGGCATGAAGGCCGCCCGGCGCACCGCCAGGATCAGCACCGCCGCCAGGGTGGCCGCCGCCGCCGCGTCCTTAGCCACGGCGTAGGCCGGGCCGAGGCCCGGCAGGGAGAAGCCCTCGACGAAGCCGAGGAAGACCATCTGCAGGGAGCGCGCCCCCAGCACGAGGAAGCCGGCGAAGAGGACGATGTGGAGCACCCCGGCCAGGAGGTACCGGGGGTGGCGCCCCTGGGCCAGCCAGAGCCGGAGCACGAGCAGGATCCGGGCGGGGACCTTGTCCAGGCGCGGGTCCGGGGCGGCCCGGAACAGGGGTTCCAGGCGCCGCCGGAGGGTCCACGCGAAGGTGGCGATCCCGGCGAGGGGGATGAGGACGAAGAGGGGCCACAGGGGGAGGCCCCCCAGGGTGGCCGTCGCGGGCGAGAAGGGCGGGGTCATGGGCGGCTCCGGTTCACTTGCCGCCGAACCCGTCCTCGGGCATGTCCAGGGCCGCGGTGCAGCCCGAGAGCACGGCCTCCATCCTCCCGAGGGCCTGGGGCAGCAGCATGCGGGTCCAGAACTCGCAGGAGCGGACCTGGCCTTCGTAGAAGGCGGCGTCGCGCTCCCGGGCGCCGGCGGCCAGGGCCTGGGCGGCGACCCGGGCCCGCCACAGCAGCATCCAGCCGGTGACCACGTCGCCGCAGGCCTCCATGAAGGGATAGGCGTGGGCGGAGGCGGTCAGCAGGTCGCCGTACATCGCCGTCATGCCCATGTGCCGCGCCACTTCCTCGAGCTTGACCAGGGCCGGTTCCAGCGCCTCCGCGAAGGGGGCCGTGCGGTCCACCCCCGCGGCCTCGGAGATGGCCGCACGGATCTCCTCGCCAAGGTCCATGATGGGCTTGCCCCCGTTCTGGCCCAGCTTGCGGCCGAGCAGGTCCATGGCCTGGATGCCGTTGGTGCCCTCGTAGATGGCCGTGATGCGGCAGTCCCGGAGCAGCTGCTCCATGGGGTACTCCCGGACGTAGCCGTAGCCCCCGTAGACCTGGACGCCCAGGCTGCAGACCTCGAAGGAGCGGTCGGTGACGTAGGCCTTCGCGATGGGGATGAGGAAGTCGATCATGCCGTGGAGGCGGTCCTTCTCCTCGGCGTCGGCCGACACCGCGATGCGGTCGTGGTAGTTGGAGATGAGGTAGACCAGGCTCCGCATGGCCTCCACGTGGAGCTTCATCGTCGAGAGCATCCGGCGCACGTCGGGGTGCTGGATGATGGGTACGGCCGGCGCGCTCTTGTCCAGCAGGCGGGACAGGTGGCGCCCCTGGTGGCGGGTGCGGGCGTAGTTGACCGCGTAGAGGTAGGCGGGGCTCGCGCAGGAGAGGCCCTGGTGGCCCACCATCAGCCGCGCGTCGTTCATCATCTGGAACATGGCGCGCATGCCCTTGTTGGCCTCGCCGAGCAGGGTCCCGCGGCAGCCGCCCTTGCCGCCCAGGGCGATGGAGCACGTGGCGTTGCCGTGGATGCCCATCTTCTCCTCGATGCCCGTGCAGACCACGTCGTTGGGCTCGCCGAGGGAGCCGTCGTCGTTGACGCGGATCTTGGGGACGAGGAAGAGGGAGATGCCGGCGGTTCCCGCGGGGGCGCCCTCGATGCGCGCCAGCACCGGGTGGACGATGTTGGGCGTGAGGTCGTGCTCGCCGCCGGAAATGAAGATCTTGTTGCCCGTGATGGCGTAGGTTCCGTCGGGCTGGGGGACGGCGGTGGTGGTCAGGGCGCCCACGTCGGAACCGGCCTCGGGCTCGGTGAGGAGCATCGTCCCGGTCCATTCGCCCGTGTAGAGCTTCTTCAGGAAGAGGCGCTTCTGGCGGTCGTCGCCGAAGGTCTCCACCAGCTTGCCGGCGCCGTGGGTGAGCCCCGCGTGCATGAGGAACGCGAAGCTGGCGCCCATGAGGTAATCCGAGGCGGCCGTCGCCACCGTGCGGGGCATGCCCTGGCCGCCCCACTCGGGCGCCTCGGTCATGGCGAGCCACTCCCCTTCGCGGAGGGCCTTCCAGGCCTTGTGGAAGGATTCCGGCACCCGCACGGCGCCCGCGTCGAAGCGGGCCCCGATGCGATCGCCGTCCGTCTGGGTGGGGAGCACCTCCTTCACCGCGAGGTTGCGGGCCTCCGTCACGATGAGGTCCACGGCCTTGCGATTGAAGTCCGCGAACTTCTCATGGCTGGCGAGGGTCTCCACTTTCAATTGCTCATGGAGAACGAAGTCGATGTCCCTGCGGTCGGCCAGGATCTGGGCCATGGATGCCTCCGGGGTGGATGGAATTGGGACGGAGCTGGGGAAAGGCTGGAGGGAGTTTAATGACTGGCGGTCATTCGTTCCATGGAGAATTTTTTATTGATTGAATGAAGGATGGGGTTGTCATTAATCGGCATGGTTGTTGGGTTTTTGATCACCCGGCTCTGGCCTCCGTACCCGCCCTGGCCTCCGCGGCGCGCCGGCCAGGGCGCGCCGCGGAGGCGGGTGGTGGGACGGGGGACCTTCAGTCCCGCTCAAAGACCGTGGCGATGCCCTGGCCCAGGCCGATGCACATGGTGGCGACGCCGGTGCGGCGGCCCAGGGCCTTCATCTGGTGGAGGAGGGTGGCGGTGATGCGCGCCCCGGAACAGCCCAGGGGATGGCCCAGGGCGATGGCCCCGCCGTTGAGGTTGACCTTGCGGTCGATGTGGTCGCGGAGCTGCAGGTCCTTGAGCACGGGGAGGGACTGGGCCGCGAAGGCCTCGTTGAGCTCCCACAGTTCGATGTCCTGCAGCTTCATCCCCGCGCGCCCCAGGGCCTTCTTCACGGCGGGCACGGGTCCGTAGCCCATGATGGCGGGGTCCACCCCCGCGGTGGCCATGGCCTTGACCCGGGCCAGGGGCTCCAGGCCCAGGGCCCGGGCGCGGTCCAGGGACATCACGAGGAGGGCGGCGGCGCCGTCGGAGATGGCGGAGGAGTTCCCGGCCGTCACGGTGCCGTGCTTGGGGTCGAAGGCGGGCTTGAGGGCGGCGAGGGCCTCCAGGCTCGCGTCGGTGCGCACCACCTCGTCGACGTCCACCGTCACGGGGAAGCCTTGCTCGTCGTGGCCCTCGATGGGCACCAGTTCGGCCTTGAACCGCCCCTGGACCTGGGCCTCGGCGGCCCGCTGGTGGCTCCGGAGGGCGAAGGCGTCCTGGGCGGCGCGGTTGATGCCGTGCATGCGCGCGAGGACCTCGGCGGTGAGGCCCATGAGGCCGCTGGCCTTGGCGGCGTGCTTGCTCAGGGCGGGGTCGGGATCCAGGCCGTGGGTCATGGGCACGTGGCCCATGTGCTCGACGCCGCCCACGATGAACACCTCGCCGTTGCCGGTCTGGATGGCCATCGTGGCCGCGTGGAGGGCCTGCATGGAGGAGCCGCAGAGCCGGTTGATGGTCTGGGCGCTGACCGTATGGGGCAGGCCGGTCTTGAGGGCCGCGAACCGGGCGATGTTGAAGCCCTGCTCCAGGGTCTGCTGGACGCAGCCCCAGATCACGTCCTCCACCTCGGCCGGATCCACCTTGGGATTGCGGCGGAGCAGGGCGTCGATGAGGGCGGCGGAGAGGGTCTCGGCCCGGACGAAGCGGAAGGCGCCCCCCTTGGAGCGCCCCATGGGGGTGCGGACGGCATCGACGACGACGACTTCTTTCATGGCTCACTTCTCCTGGTGGAAGGTGCCGCCCGCCTGGGCGAGTTCGCGCATGCGGGCCGTGGGCTCGTAGAGCCGGCCCAGGGACAGGAAGGCCTCGGCCCGCTCGCAGAGGGCCTTCAGGCCGACGGCGTCGGCGTGGCGCAGGGCCCCGCCCCGGAAGGGGGGGAAGCCCAGGCCGTAGACGAGGGCGATGTCGAGCTCGGTGGGGGTGCCGACGATGCCGTCCTCCAGGCACCGGGCGCTCTCGATGATCAGGGGGAGCATCATGCGGTCCACGATGTCCGCGTCGGAAAGCTCGGCCGGGGCCGCGGCCTGGACCGGCCGCAGCAGGCCGGCCACCTCCGGGTCCGGTTCCTTCTTGGGGGTCCCCTTGCGGTCGGGCACGTACCGATAGAAGCCCTTCCCGTTCTTCTGGCCGAACCGGCCGGCCTCGAACATGGCCTTGAGGGCGGAGGGGCCCGAATCGTCCATGCGGTCCGGGAAGCCCTTCGCCATCACGGCCGCGGCGTGGCGCGCCGTGTCGATGCCAACCACGTCCAGGAGGTAGGCCGGGCCCATGGGCCAGCCGAACTTCTCCAGGAGCCGGTCGATGCGGAGGAAATCCACCCCCTCGCCGACGAGCAGGTTGAAGGCGGCGAAGTAGGGGAAGAGGATCCGGTTCACCAGGAAGCCGGGGCAGTCGTTGACGACCACCGGGGTCTTGCCCAGGGCCAGGGCGTAGCCCACGGTGGTGGCCACGGCGGCGTCCGAGGTGAGCGCGCCGCGGATCACCTCCACGAGGGGCATCTTGTGGACGGGGTTGAAGAAGTGCATGCCGCAGAAGTCGCCGGGCCGCTGGAGGCCCTCCGCGAGGCGGGTGATGGAGATGGTGGAGGTGTTGCTGGCGAGCACCGTGCCCGGCCGGACCCGGCCCTCCACGTCCGCGAGGACGGCCTTCTTCACCTCCTCCTTCTCGACCACGGCCTCCACGACCAGGTCCACCTCCCCGAAGTCGCCGTAGCCCAGCGTCGGCCGGATGCGCCCGAGGGTCGCGGCCATGTCGGCGGGCGTCAGCTTGCCGCGCTCGATGCGCTTCCCGAGAAGCTTGGCGGCCTCGGAGAGGCCCAGCTCCAGGGCGGGTTCCGCGATGTCCTTCATGACGATGCGCACCCCTCGGCTGGCGGACTGGTACGCGATGCCGCCCCCCATGATGCCGGCGCCCAGCACGGCCGAGGCGCGCACGTGGACGCCCTCGCGGGCGAGCTTCTTGGCGATGCGGTTCACGGCGGCGTCGCCCAGGAAGATGGAGACGAGGTTGCGGGCCGTGGCGGTCTTGGCCATGCGGGCGAAGGCCGCGGCCTCGATGGGCAGGGCGTCGTCGCGCCTGCGGGTGGCCCCCTTCTGCATGGCCTCGATGGCGGCCACGGGCGAGGGGTAGTTGGGGCCGGCCTTGCCGGCGACGAAGGCCTTGGCGCCCTCGAAGGCCATCATGGCCTCGGTGGGATTGAGCTGCAGGGGGGCCTTCTTCTCCTCCACCCGGGCCTTCCAGTCCCGGCGGCCCTCCATGGCCTCGCGCAGGAGGTGGAGGGCGGCCTCCCGGACGCGGGCGGGCTCCACCACCGCGTCCACGGCGCCCACCTTGAAGGCCGCCTCGGGCCCGTGCTGCTCGCCGCCGGCGATCCATTCGATGGCGTTGTCGGCGCCGGTCAGGCGGGAGAGGCGGACCGTCCCGCCCCAGCCGGGGAAGATGCCGAGCTTCGTCTCGGGCACGCCGATCCGCGTGCCGGAGGCCATCACCCGGTAGGTGGCGGCGAGGGCGAACTCCAGGCCGCCGCCGAGGGCGAAGCCGTTGATGGCGGCGACGGACGGGAAGGGGAAGTCCTCCACCGTGTTGAACAGGGCGTCCACCTCCAGGAGCCAGGCCGCGAGCTGGTCCTCGGTGTTGCGGAAGTAGGTGAGGAATTCAGTGACGTCGGCGCCGACGATGAAGCAGTCCTTGCCGCTGGTGACGAGGAGGCCGCGCACGGCGGGGTCGGCCTTGATGGCGGCCACGGCCTCCCTCAGCTCGTCGAGGGTGGCGCGGTTGAACTTGTTGATCGGCTCGCCCTGGAGGTCGAACCGCAGCTCTGCAATGCCGCCCTCGAGCATGGCGCACTGGATGGATTGGCCTTCGAATGTCATGGGTGGGCGCTCCTACGGAGGTGGAGGGGGAGGATTTCGATCAGGACATATCGAGATGGATTTAATCGATTCGCCGTCCGGAAGCCCCCCGAGAAATGCCGATGCGGGGCCTGACGGGACATCGGTTTTGAAGATGCCGCATTCTGCGGCCGCATCGTCTTCGATGCAAGAAATCGTTCCTAGTTTTTTCCGGAGAACGATCTAGGATGTGCCATCCCAGTTTCGGAGGCGGTCCATTTGATGAAATCAATCGCGGAGCTGTTCTACAAAGCCCTCGAACGGGATCTGCCTGACGCCCTGGCCGCCAAATCAGGCGGCACGTATGTCCTCTATTCGCACCGGGAGGTGCAGGCGCGGGTGGAGCGCCTCGTCCTCGCGCTGGAGCGCCGGGGCCTGGCGGCGGGGGACCGGATCGCGATCCTCTCGGAGAACCGCCCCGAGTGGGCCATGGCGGACTATGCCTGCGCGATCCTGGGCATCGTCACGGCCCCGGTGTACCCGACCCTCAATCCGGTCTCGACCGAATACATCCTCCGCCACAGCGGCGCGCGCGTGGTGTTCTGCTCCACGGCGGCCCAGCTCGCCAAGGTCGCCGAGGTGTGGCACCGCCTCCCCCTCCTCGAGGCCGCCGTGCTCATGGAGGGCGTCCCCGAGCCGTTCCCCGGCCGCGCCGTCCTGGCGTGGGAGGAACTGCAGGCGGAAGGCGCGGCCCGGGAGGCGGACCGGCCCCGAGTGCGGGCCCTGGCCGCGGAGCGGGACCCCGGCCAGCTCCTGACCCTCATCTACACCTCCGGCACGACGGGGGAGCCCAAGGGCGCCATGCTCACCCACGGCAACCTGGTCTCCAACATCCTGGCGGCGCTGGAGGTGCTCCAGATCGGCCCCGGCCGGCGCTGCCTCAGCTTCCTGCCCCTCTCGCACATCTTCGAGCGCATGGGCGGGCACTACACCATGTTCCACTGCGGCGTCTCCATCTACTACGTGGACAACCTGGAGAACCTCCCGGCCGCGTTCCTGGAGGTGCGTCCCCAGGTGCTGATGGCCGTCCCCCGGGTCTACGAGAAGGTGTACGCGCGCATCCGCGAGACGGTGTCGGCCTCCAGCCCCGTCCGCCGCCGGATCTTCGCGCTGGCCCTGGAGGCGGGCCGGCGCATGGCGGCCCACCGGTACCGCGGCTCGCGGCCGGGACCCGTCCTGGCCCTCCTCTACGGGCTCGCGGACCGCATCGTGTTCGCCAAGGTGCGGGAGCGCCTCGGCGGGCGCCTGGAGCTCTCCGCCTCCGGCGGCGCCCCCCTCGCGCCCCAGGTCATGGAGTTCTTCTGGGCCGCCGGGGTCCCCATCTTCGAGGGCTACGGGCTGTCCGAGACGGCCCCCATCCTGACCCTCACGCGGCGGAACGAGGTGAGGCCCGGCTACGTCGGCAGGCCCCTCCTGGAGACCTGGCGCGGGGCGCCCTTCCTCAAGCTGGCCGAGGACGGCGAGATCCTCTGCCAGGGCCCGAACGTGACGATGGGCTACTGGGACGACCCCTTCGCCACGAGCCAGGCCTTCGACGCCGACGGCTACTTCCGCACCGGCGACATCGGCACCCTGGACGAGCTGGGGCGCCTCCGCATCACCGACCGCAAGAAGGAGCTCCTCGTCACCTCCGGCGGCAAGAACGTCGCCCCCCAGCCCCTGGAGCGCCGGCTGGCCATGGACAAGTACATCGCCCAGGCCGTGGTGGTCGGCGACCGG